>JAJPJB010000088.1 GCA_021324465.1 Hyphomicrobiaceae bacterium | reverse complement strand
CGGAGCATAGTTGTCGTTGGCAACTATGAATTTGGCCCGATAACGGCGGAACCATGCCGGGCAAAAGCACGCCCTTTACGCCCTCGTCGATCCTATTTCGACCCCGTAGGCGGAGGACGAACGACAGATGACAGGCTGCGGCAGCAAATCCGTCCTCCGGCGTCGGTCGTCTGCCCTCCGAACTGGTGGAGTCGCCGGGTACTGCCCCCGGGTCCGAAAGGTTTATTACGACGGCCATTTATTGCCATAGCCGACTTGCGCCGGCACGCAGAATATAAGCGCGAAAGGTTGCCGAAAAAAGAGCGGGTTTCCGGCGGAGCGGGCTTATTTCCTGCGGATATGGCGGCCGCGCGCAAAACCATCTGGCTGGCGCCGAAGGTGGACGGTAAAGAGGCGCCATGAACTCGCCTCCGTCGCTTCCCTCCTCGGCTGATCCGCAAGCTGCCCCTTTCGTCCCAGCCACAGCGCCCTCCACGGCATCAACCGCGGAACCGCAACAGCCGCCGCCGACCCTTTGGCAAATCTTCGCCGCTTTCGCTGCGGTCTCGCTCTCGGGCTTTGGCGGCGTGCTCGCTTGGGCGCGCCGCATGATGGTCGAAGAGCGCAAATGGATGAGCCCTGAGCAGTTCAACGAGACCTATGCACTCTGCGCCTTTTTGCCGGGCGGCAATATCATCAACTTCTCGGTGATCTTCGGTTCACGCCTGCGCGGCGCACCGGGCGGCGTCGCGGCGCTGGCGGGGCTGCTCGGTCCGCCGATGGTATTGGTCATCATCATCGGTGCGATCTACGCCCGTTATGGCGACCTGCCGGTGCTGCGCCGCATGCTCACCGGCGTCGCCTCGGCGGCCGCCGGTCTGATGCTGGCAACCGTCGCCAAGATGGCGCGGCCGCTGTTTCGCAACCGTGCCGTCGTCGCGCCGGTGATTGCGATTGCGACCTTTCTGGTTGTCGGCGTCATGCATTGGCCGCTGCCACTGGCGCTGCTTCTGCTGGTGCCGATGAGCGTCGGCTACGCCTGGGTGCAGTTATGAAGGCCGACGGCGGGACTTACCTGACGCTGGCCGGCTTTTTTGCGCTGGTGTCGCTGTTTGCCATCGGCGGGGCCAATTCCGCGGTGCCCGAGATGCACCGCTTTGCCGTCGACGTGCAGCACTGGCTCACCGATCGGCAGTTCAGCGAGACGTTCGCGCTGGCGCAGCTCACGCCCGGGCCCAATCTCATCATCGTGACCCTGATCGGCTATCACGTCGGCGGCGTGCTCGGCGGTCTGATCACCACGCTTGCGATGTGCGGCCCGACTTGCGTGTTCGCGTTTTTCGTCGGCAATGCTTCCGAGCGCTTCAAGGGCGCCCGTTGGCACGCGGCGGTGACCCGCGGCCTGGTTCCGGTGACCTTGGGGCTGACCGCCTCGAGCGCGACCGTGATTGCGACGACCAGCGACTATGGTTGGCTTGCGCTGGCGGTGACGCTGGGGACCGCGCTCACGGCATTTTTCGTGCGCGTGCATCCGCTGTGGGCGTTCGGCGTCGCCGCCGGACTGGGGCTGGTCGGGCTGATCTAGGCGGCGGGGATCACAGAATCGTTGAAGATGCGCTTCGAACCGCGGCGATCGGGAAAAGCCGTCAATCCCAACGGCTGCAAAAGTTTTCGAACAAATGTCAGGCGCAAAGGTGGCCGCTTCGACCCGAGTTCAGGAGTCTTCGGCCTTAGCACTCCACAGCAAAGTCCCCGTCCGCTTGCCCGCGCTTCGTTTGCACCTCATTTAAAGTTAAGCTTTTGTCAGCGACTCAGCGGAAGGCTTGAGGCCCAATGCGCCAATATCTCGATTTGATGGAACGCGTGCTTACCGAGGGCGTCGAAAAGCGCGACCGCACCGGTGTAGGCACCCGTTCGATCTTCGGGCATCAGATGCGCTTTGATCTGCAGCGCGGCTTTCCGCTGGTCACTACCAAGAAGCTGCACGTCAAATCGATCATCCACGAGCTGCTGTGGTTCCTGCGCGGCGACACCAATGTCAAATATCTCAACGATCACGGTGTCACGATCTGGAACGAATGGGCCGACGAGCACGGCGATCTCGGCCCGGTCTATGGTCGGCAGTGGCGCTCTTGGCCGGCGCCCGATGGCCGGTCGATCGATCAGATCGCCAACCTGCTCAGCGAGATCCGGCGCAATCCGAATTCGCGCCGGCTGATCGTCACCGCCTGGAATCCGGCCGAGATCGAAGGCATGGCGCTGCCGCCCTGCCACTGCTTGTTTCAGTTCAACGTCGCCGACGGCGCGCTGTCCTGTCAGCTCTATCAGCGCTCGGCCGATGTCTTTCTCGGCGTGCCATTCAACATCGCGTCCTATGCTTTGTTGACGATTGCCGTTGCGCAGGTGACTGGGCTGAAACCGGGAACCTTCATCCACAGCTTCGGCGATGCGCATCTTTATCTCAATCACATCGAGCAGGCGCGCCTGCAATTGACGCGCCAGCCGCGGCCGCTGCCGCGCTTGCGGATGAACCCCAACGCCAGGGACCTCTTCGCCCTGCGCTACGAGGACTTTGTGCTCGAAGGCTACGATCCGCACCCGCATATCAAAGCGGCGGTCGCGGTGTAGGCGTGGACATCGTTCTTCTCGCCGCCGTCGCCGCGAACGGCATCATCGGCCGCGACAATGGGCTGCCGTGGCGGATCAAATCGGACATGCAGCATTTTCGCAGCCTGACAATGGACAAGCCGGTGGTGATGGGCCGCAGGACCTTCCAGTCGATCGGCAAGCCGCTTGCCGGCCGCACCACCATCGTTGTCAGTCGCGATGCCGCCTTCGCGGCTCCTGGCATTCTGGTCGCGGGGAGTCTTAACACTGCGCTTGAGGCGGCGCGCGGCGAGGCGCTGCGGCGCGGCAGCGATGCCATCATGATTACCGGCGGCGGCGACATTTATGAGCAGGCCCTGCCACTGGCCACGCGGCTCGCCATCACCGAGGTGCACAAGCGGGTCGAGGGCGATGCGCGATTTCCGGCCATTGATCCGAAACTATGGCGTGAAGTCGCGCGCGCCGAGCATGATCGCGGCCCGGCCGACGAAGTTTCGTTCGCTTTCGTGACTTACGCCCGCATTAGCGCCGCAGCGACAAACCAAACAGGCGCATCATAACGCGCGTTGTAAGAGGCTCCGCCCTCCCCTATAACCGCCGGCAACTAGGCCGGCGCCAGGCCTAGCGCTCAAGGAGTTCACGATGCCGTGGAGCAATCAATCCGGCGGAGGCCCGTGGGGTACGGGACCGCGCGGACCATGGGGCTCGGGCCCGCAACAGCCGGGCGGCGGGCCGCGGCCGCCCGACCTGGAGGACATCTTGCGCCGCAGCCAGGACACGCTGCGCAGCTGGCTGCCGGGCGGCAATCTCGGCGGCCGCGGAATCGCGATCATAGTGCTCGTCGTTATCGTGCTTTGGGGACTGTCCGGCTTTTTTGTCGTCAAGACCGACGAACTCGGCGTCGTACTGCGTTTCGGGCAGTTCGTGCGCGAGGTGCAAGCGGGCCTTAATTATCATCTCCCCTATCCGATCGAGACTGCGCTCACCCCGCCGGCGCTGCGCGTCAACAAGATCGATATCGGCTTCGACACGCGGCGCGGCACCAGTATGCGTGACGTGCCCGAAGAGAGCCTCATGCTCACCGGCGACGAGAACATCGTCGATGTGGAGTTCACGGTGTTCTGGAAGATCAATCAGGACAAGGTGGGCGATTATCTCTTCAACATCCAAAGCCCTGAAGGCACCGTGAAGGCGGTCGCCGAAAGCGCAATGCGCGAGGTCATCGGGCGAGAGAACATCCAGGCAATCCTCACCGGTGCGCGGCAGAAGATCGAAACGGCAGTGCAGGCGCTGATGCAGAAAACGCTCGACGATTACCAGGCCGGGATCGACGTGACACAGGTGCAGCTGCAGAAGGTCGATCCGCCGATGCAGGTCATCGATGCGTTCCGCGACGTGCAGGCAGCGCGTTCCGATCTCGAGCGAGCCCAGAACGAGGCGCAGACCTATGCCAATCGCGTGGTGCCCGAAGCGCGCGGCCGTGCCGCGAAAATCATCCAAGATGCCGAAGCCTATCGCTCACAGACTGTCGCCGAAGCCAAGGGTCAGGCTTCGCGTTTCTCGCAAATCTATCAGCAATACAAGAACGCGCCCGATTTGACGCGCCAGCGCATCTATCTGGAAACAATGGAGCAGGTGCTCGGTTCAACCGACAAGACCATCATCGACACCGGAGCTCAGGGTGGATCGGGAGTGATACCCTATCTGCCGCTCGGTAGCCTGCCCTCGCCGTCGCAGCGGCCGGCACAGCAGCAATCGGGAGGCAATCAATGAGGCCGAGCTTTGTCGGCGCCGCGATTGGGGTTCTGGTGCTGATTGCACTGGCTATCGCCTACAGCACGTTGTTTACGGTGTATCAGACCAAGCAGGCCCTGGTCGTGCGCTTCGGCAAGCCGGTGCGCATCATCACCGAGCCGGGCCTGAATGCAAAAATTCCATTCGTCGACAGCGTCATCTACATCGACAAGCGGATTCTCAACGTCGAATCGCCGGCACAAGAGGTGATTGCCTCGAGCCAGGACAAGAGCGGTGCCGGAGTCGCGCAGGCCGGCGAGCGGCTCGTTGTCGACGCGTTCGCGCGTTACCGCATCGTCGACCCTCTGAAAAACTATCAGACGGTTGGCCCGGACGGGGCCAGCTCGCAGCTCGCCATTCTGCTCAACTCGGCGCTGCGGCGCGTGCTGGGCGCGGCCACACTTTCCGACGCGGTGCGCAACAAGCGCGAAGACTTGATGGCGCACATGCGCGAGCAGCTCGACCGCGACGCGCGGCCGTTTGGCATCGAGGTCGTGGACGTGCGCATCCGCCGCGTCGATTTGCCGGAACAGAACAGCCAGGCCGTGTATCAACGCATGCAGACGGAACGTCAGCGCGAGGCCGCCGAGTTCCGCGCGCAAGGCAGCCAAAAGAACCAGGAGATACGCGCCAGGGCCGATCGTGACGTGACGGTGCTGCTTGCGGAGGCGAATTCGCAAGCCGAACAGATCCGCGGTCAGGGCGATGCCGAGCGCAACCGGATCTTTGCCGAAGCCTATGGTCAGGATCCGGACTTTTTTGCCTTCTACCGCTCCATGCAGGCCTATCAAAAAAGTATGACTCGCGGTGACACGCATCTGGTGCTGCGGCCGGATTCGGATTTCTTCCGCTTTTTCGGCGATCCCAACGGCAAGGTGATGCCTGACGGCACGCCCGTCCCGAACGCGCTTGGCGGCAATGCTCCGCAAGGTCCGGCGCGATCAAACAGCGCCACCAAATAGAACGACACTCCTTGGCCAGGTCGGGTTGATGAAAGATTTCCTCGCCGCGCTCGGCTTGGTCTTCGCAATCGAAGGCATTTTCCTTGCGGCGTTCCCCGGCAGCGCCAAACGGAGTATGGCCGTCGTGCTCAAAATGGCGGACGGGCCGCTGCGGCTTGCCGGAATCATCTCAGCAGTGCTCGGCGTCTTGATCGTCTGGTTGGTGCGCGGTTAGCGCCGAGCAGCGAGGCGATTGACTCGTCAGGCGCGTCATGCGCGCCCGTAGTCGTTCGAAGAACGGTTTCGCGCCGGGCCGCGGGCCTCTGCGTCTTTGAATGCCTTGCAAGGAAAGACCTGGACGGTCGGAACAAGTCCGCTATCGCGAACCGTGGGCGCGAGCCGCTTTTCCGCCCCAATCCAGCCGCTTAGTGACATTTGTCCGGTTATGGCCTTGCGTCCCGCACAGGACGGGAGCACCTTTCCGGCACGTCTTTTCCCGACGAGTCGATGCTTTTCCCGACGAGTCGCATGTCAGGAGCGCTGACCTCCATGCCCAGCCTTTCAGCGGGCCGCCCCTTATCCGGTCGCGGCTTGTTCCGTTCCGTGCAGCAGGGCGCCGCGATTGCTGCGGTCGCGGTGGTTATTGTCGTGCTGCCCGCTCTGGCGCCCGCGGCGTCGCGCGGCCCCGACAGTATAGCCGATGTCGCCGAACAGGTCATCGATGCCGTGGTCAATATCTCGACCTCGCAGAAGATCGATCCGCACATCGAAAATCTTCCGGATGTGCCGCCCGGTTCGCCGATGGAGGAATTTTTCGATCAGTTTTTCAAGAAGCACGGCGGCGGCGACCCGGATCAGATGCCGCACCGGGTCAACTCGCTGGGCTCCGGCTTCATCATCGATCCGTCGGGTCTGGTGGTAACCAACAATCACGTCATCGCCGATGCCGACGAGATCAATGTCATCCTCAATGACGGCACCAAGCTGCGCGCGCAACTGGTCGGCAAGGATTCAAAGAGCGATCTTGCGCTGCTGCGCGTCAAAACCGACCACCCGCTAAAGGCGGTGAAGTTCGGCGATTCCGACAAGCTGCGGCTGGGCGAATGGGTGATCGCGATCGGCAATCCCTTCAGCCTCGGCGGCACGGTGACGGCCGGCATCGTTTCGGCGCGCAATCGCGACATCAATTCGGGCCCCTACGACAATTACATTCAGACCGACGCCGCCATCAATCGCGGCAATTCCGGCGGGCCGCTGTTCAACCTCGACGGCGAAGTCATCGGCATCAATACCGCAATCATCTCGCCGTCCGGCGGCTCGATCGGCATCGGCTTCGCGGTGCCGTCCGACACCGCGCTGCCCGTGCTCAACCAACTGCGCCAATACGGCGAGACGCGGCGCGGCTGGCTCGGCGTGCGCATCCAGCAGGTGACCGATGACATCGCCGACAGCCTCGGCATCAAGCCGCCGCGGGGCGCACTGATCGCTGGCGTCGACGACAAGGGACCGGCCAAGCCGGCCGGCATCGAGCCGGGCGACGTCGTCGTCAAGTTCGACGGCCGCGACGTGAAGGAAATGCACGACCTGCCGCGTATGGTCGCCGACACGCCGGTCGGCAAAGTGGTCGATGTCATCGTTATCCGCAAGGGCAAGGAAGAAACCCACAAGGTCACGATCGGCCGGCTTGAGGACGGCGAGAAGGTCGCGCTCGCCGATGCCAACAAGGAGAGTCCGCCGCAGAAATCCACGGTGCAGAAAACGCTGGGCCTTGAACTTTCGACGCTCTCCGACGATCTGCGCAAGCAGTTTAAGATCGGCGACAGGATCAGGGGCGTGCTGGTCACCGGCGTCGATCCCAGCGTCGCCATGGCCGATCCCGACAAGCGGCTGGCGCCCGGCGATGTCATCGTTGAGGTGCAATATCAGGCGGTCGGCAATCCGGCCGATCTGCAGAAGAGAGTCGACGACCTCAAGGCGCAGGGCAAGAAGATAGCCGTGCTCCTGGTCTCCAATCCACAGGGTGAGACGCGGTTTGTGGCGTTGAATCTGCAGTAGCGAAGAATAACGAGTGGCGCGCGGCGAATAGGGATTACTGTCGCTATTCGCCACTTGCTATTCGCGCTCGACAAATTCCTCCCGCCGGTAGCCCTGCGCATAGAGCAGTGTGGTGAGGTCGCCGTAGTCGATACGTGTCGCCGCGGCATCCCTGACGGCAGGCTTGGCGCGGAAGGCAACGCCCAGTCCCGCGGCTTTGATCATTGGAATATCGTTGGCGCCGTCGCCGATGGCGAGCGTGTCTTCGCGGTTGAGCTTGAATTGCCCGCGCAGTGCGATCAGTGCCGCAAGCTTGGCGTCGCGGCCAAGGATCGGCTCGGCCACCTCACCTGTAAGCTTGCCATCAGCATCGACCAGGAGCGCATTGGCGCGGTTCTCATCGAAGCCGATTCTGGCGGCGAGCTTTGCGGTGAATGCGGTAAAACCGCCGGACACCAGGCATGTGTAGGCGCCATGGGCGCGCATTGTCGCGACGAGCGTCGGGCCACCGGGGGTGAGGCGGATGCGCTTGGCGATCACGGTATCGATAATTGAAGCCGGCAGCCCCTTGAGCAGCGCGACACGTTCGCGCAACGCCGGCTCGAAGGCGATCTCGCCGCGCATGGCGCGCTCGGTGATGGCTGCGACGCGATCCTTGAAGCCGGCAAAATCGGCGAGCTCGTCGATGCATTCCTGGCCGATCATGGTGGAATCCATGTCGGCGACCAGGAGCTTTTTGCGGCGACCATCATGCGGCTGGATAACAACATCGACCGGCGCGCCGCCGATGATGTCGCGGATGTCCTGCGCCAAATCCCTCAGCAGGCTTTCGGCTTCGGCGCGCTCGGAATCTTCTGCTTCTTCGAGCACAAAGGCGATATCCGCCACCGCGCCCGGATTGAGCCAATCGACCGGCCGGCCGTGCGGTAGATAGCGCGCCACCTGCTGGGCCAGCGTATCCGTCAGCGCGGCCCGCTCGGGAGGCGAAATCAGCGTTGCTACATAAAACATAAAGTGCGATCCGGATGAGGAGCGGAGCTTGAACGGCGTGTCGACAACCATTCTCATCGCAGGCCCGACGGCGAGCGGCAAGTCGGCTTTGGCGCTCAAACTCGCCGAAAAGCGCGGCGGCGAGATCGTCAATGCCGATTCCATGCAGGTCTATCGCGATCTGCGCATCATCACCGCGCGGCCGACACTGGAGGAAGAACGGCGGGTGCCGCATCGGCTCTATGGCCATGTCGATGCCGCGGAAAATTACTCCGTCGGCCGCTGGTGCAGGGATGCCGCAGAAGCGCTCGCCGCGATAGGCAAAGCGTCGCGGTCGGCGATCATTGTCGGCGGCAGCGGCCTTTATTTCAATGCGCTCACTCGCGGTATCGCCGCGGTGCCGCCGATCCCGCCCGAGACCCGTAAAGCGGTGCGCGATAAGCTTGCGCGCTACGGCGCGCCGGCGCTGCACGCGGAGCTCGCCGCGCTTGATCCTGCTGGCGCGGCGCGGCTGATGCCGGGCGACCGCTCGCGGGTGACGCGGGCACTCGAAGTTGTGCTGACGACCGGCCGCTCGCTCGCCGAGTGGCATGAGGACAATAAACCGCCGATCGTCGACCTGGCGCGCGCAGCCAAGATTTTCCTGGTGCCGCCGCGCGAGGAGCTCATGGCGCGTATCGACACGCGCTTCGATGCGATGATGCAAGCCGGCGCGCTCGACGAAGTGCGCGCGCTTGCGGCGCGCAAGCTCGATCCGAACCTGCCGGCGATGAAGGCGCACGGCGTGCCCTGGCTGATCCGCCACCTTAACGGCGAGATCACGCTTGAACAGGCAATCGAGGGCGGCAAGCGCGATACGCGGCTCTACACCAAGCGGCAGGCAACTTGGTTTCGCAATCAGCTGCCGCAATTCGCATGGGTGGCGCCCGCGGAGGCGTTTGCGGCGGTCGAGGAACAGTTGCGCGAGCTGGAACGCGACGATCCCGGCTGAGCCGGCATTGCTAGGAGCGCAACGAGGCGGCAGCTAATGTGTGATGTATTGCAGCCCGGCCGTATAGGCGGCGCCGCCGATGACGCAGGGGATGCCGAGCTCGATCTGGCCGGTCGCGGCGGCGACCACGCAGCCCATCGACAGCGCGCCCTGCCCGATTTGACCCCAGCCCGACAATTCGCGCTTGGAGCTCGGACCCTTTTCCCTGAGTTCCTCGATGGCGGCCAGCGACTCCTTGCGCATGTGCACGGTATCGACGGTCTCCGCGGTCTGGATCACGTCCTTGAGCACGACGGCAACGTCCTGCGGCTGGCTCTTGAGCGACCATTTCAACATGCCGAGCAGATCGGTGTCGCGCACCGCATTGCTGGCGAGCGTGAATTTCGCGGCGCTGCCAGTCGTGAGATTGTCGACATTATCATGATCGTTGGCGAGCGGCAGAAGTTTCAGGATCTTTTCGATCGGCGCGTAGCCGCCGGTGGCGAGGTAATAGCCCCACAGCACGTCGATCAGTTCGGGTGTCGGGTCGAGCGCCACCTTCTTGTTCGGCTTTTCCAGATGCAGCGACACTTTAATCTTGTCCAACATGCCGGGCTTCTCGGCGCGATAGTCGATCTGCTCCAGGGTCGGCAGCTTGCCGTCGAGATACTGATCGATCATGGTGCGGCGCGTCGCCATCCGGTCGACGAAGGTGGCCAGCATTTCCCGCCAATCCTTCAATCCGGAATAGGCGATGGCGCGCACCAGCACCCAGTGATCCGCCGGATCGATCGGCAGCATTTTGGCGATCAGCGTCTCGGCGCGATCCGGATTGTCGCCGAGCACGCCGGCGATGAAGCCGATATAGGGCCCGGAGCTTTCGGCGTCCTTGAACGCCTGCATCCCGCTCAAGGCACGGACCACCGCGGGCAGCGCGTCCGGCTCGGGCTTATGCCTATAGGCATTGATCCATTTCAAAATGGATTGCGTCGAACTCAATGTCGCGTTCGGCGCCGAGGCGACTGCGGCCGGCGCATGCGCAACCATGCCGAGGCAGAGGGCGAGCAAAGAGCCAGCGGCGAGGCGGCGCAGCCGCCGCGCAAATCCACCCTGTGCAACCATATTCCCTCCGTTGGAGAAGACCGGCGGCGCGTGATGGAGGATCGTTGAACGCGCAGTCCCGAAATTGCGCACCGTTGGCACCCCCTTCTGCGCAGTCGCTGCGCACCCCTGTTGCGACAATTCAGCAACGGGCCGGGGAAAATTAAAGGCACAAGCCGCGCGAAATCGCGGCCGCACTATGACACTTAACGGTGGTTAACGATTGCGATTTTCCGCGTCGTATCGATTTCAAACAAATGTTTGAAGATTTGCCAGGACGGGCAGGCCGCAATGCGGCCGCAATTTGCTTGACCGGAGCGGACACAATGCTTATAAGCAACGCAGCAAGCGAAAAGGGCGCGCGCACGTGCGGACCAAAGTTGCGACGTCACTGATTCTCGTAGCGAGGCGCACCGCCGGGGGTGGATAAATCCATCCGCGAGACGTGGCGGTGCGCGATATAGGGGCTCTGCGAAGCCCCTTTTTTATTATCCAAATTCCAGAATTCGGCGAACGATCGAAATGCCAGCAAGTGAGGAGCAAGGGCTATGACCGGAGCCAAAACCGAGACGCAGGCCAGCACCGAAACGATCGAAATGACCGGCGCGGAAATGGTGATCCGGGCGCTTGCCGATCAAGGCGTCGAGCACATTTTCGGCTATCCCGGCGGTGCCGTGCTGCCGATCTACGACGCGCTGTTCCAGCAGAACATGGTGCAGCATGTCCTGGTGCGCCACGAACAGGGCGCCGTCCATGCCGCCGAGGGCTATGCGCGCTCGACCGGGAAGGTCGGGACCGTGCTGGTCACTTCCGGACCCGGCGCTACCAATGCGGTCACCGGCCTGACCGATGCTTTGTGCGATTCCGTTCCGCTGGTCGTCATCACCGGCCAGGTGCCGACGCATCTGATCGGCAATGACGCCTTTCAGGAATGCGACACGGTCGGCATCACGCGGCCCTGCACGAAATATAATTATCTGGTCAAGAGCGTCGCCGACCTGCCACGCGTGCTGCATGAAGCATTTCATATAGCGGCGAGCGGGCGGCCGGGGCCGGTGGTGGTCGATATCCCGAAGGACGTTCAATTCGCCAAAGGCCACTACTTCAAGCCGAACGAGTTTCAGCACAAAGGCTATCGGCCGAAGCGCAAGGGCGATCCTGACAAGATCGAACAGGCTGTTGCGATGATGGCAGCCGCCAAGCGGCCGGTCTTCTATACCGGTGGCGGCGTGATCAATTCCGGCCCGGCGGCGAGCAAGCGGCTGCGCGAACTGGTCAAGCTCACCGGTTTTCCGATCACCTCGACCTTGATGGGGCTCGGCGCATATCCCGCGGCCGATCCGCAATGGCTCGGCATGCTCGGCATGCACGGCACTTGGGAAGCGAACTGGTCGATGCATGATTGCGATCTGATGATCGCGGTCGGCGCGCGCTTCGACGACCGCATCACGGGCCGGCTCGATGCCTTCTCGCCGGGCTCGAAGAAGATTCACATCGATATCGATCCGTCCTCGATCAACAAGAACGTCAAGGTCGATCTGCCGATCGTCGGCGATTGCGCCCATGTGCTGCAGGACATGTTGCAGGCCTGGCGCGCGGGTGGATATGCGGCGGATAAAAAGGGGCTGACCGCATGGTGGGCGCAGATCGACAAATGGCGGGCGAAGAAATCGCTCGCCTATCGCAACTCCGACGAGATCATCAAGCCGCAATATGCGATCCAGCGCCTCTATGAGCTGACCAAGGACCGCGACACCTACATCACCACCGAAGTGGGCCAGCACCAGATGTGGGCGGCGCAGTTCTATCAGTTTCAGGAGCCCACGCGCTGGATGACGTCGGGCGGGCTCGGCACCATGGGCTATGGCCTGCCCGCCGCCGTCGGCGTGCAGCTCGCGCATCCCAACTCGCTGGTGATCGACATTGCCGGCGAAGCCTCAGTGCTGATGACCATGCAGGAAATGTCGACGGCGGTGCAGTTCGGCCTGCCGATCAAGGTGTTCATCTTGAACAACCAGTATATGGGCATGGTGCGGCAGTGGCAGGAATTGCTGCACGGCGGCCGCTACTCGCATTCCTACACGGACGCGCTGCCGGATTTCGTCAAACTTGCCGAGGCCTATCATGCGCACGGCATCCGCTGCCAGCATCCGCGCGAGCTGGACGACAGGATTCGCGAGATGATCGAGGTGCAAAAGCCGGTGATCTTTGACTGCGTCGTTGACCCGGCCGAAAACTGCTTCCCGATGATTCCGTCCGGCCGCGCCCATAACGAGATGCTGCTCGGCGACGCGGCAACTCGCGTCGAGGACGCCGTCACTGAAGAAGGCAAGATGCTGGTCTAGAGGGCGAATAGCGAGATCGCGAATAGAGCTCAATTGCAATTCCCTATTCGTCATTCGCCACTCGCTATGCGCGGCAGGGAGCACGCACTATGAAACTCGCCATCATCGGCGCCGGCAATGTCGGCGGCACGCTCGGCACGGCCTGGGCGCACAAAGCCGGGCACGAGATCTTCTTCGGCGTCACTGATCCGAAATCAGACAAGACGCAGGCCCTAGTCCGCACGCTTGGCGGCAAGGCGCAGGCCGGCACAGCGGCGGAAGCCGCGCGTTTCGCCGAGATGATCGTGCTCACCACGCCCTGGCAGGCCGCCGAGGCTGCGATCCGGGCCATGCGCGACTCTTTGGGCGATCTCACCGGAAAAATTCTGCTCGACGCGACCAATCCGCTCGCGATGGGGCCGGACGGACTGCAGCTCGCGATCGGCCACAGCATTTCGGCCGGCGAGAAAGTGCAAGGCTGGGCGAAAGGCGCTTCGGTATTCAAGACCCTCAACACCACTGGTTTCGCGAATATGGCGAGCCCGATCTTCGATGGCGTGAAATCGGTGATGTTCGTTGCCGGCGACGATACGGCGAACAAGCCGAAGGTTCTCAAGCTTGTTGGCGATCTGGGCTTCGAAGCGATCGATGCCGGGCCGTTACGCAATGCGCGGCTTCTCGAGGCGCACGCCATGCTGTGGATTGATCTGGCGCTCAGCCGCGGGCAGGGCCGCGATTGGGCCTTCGCTATTCTCAGGCGCTAGGGAGAGGCACGTGAATACCGCGACTCCTGCGAACACCGCGACGACGCATTATCCGGCGGCGGCCGTCGACCAGGGCATCGAGACCCGGACGCTCTGCGTCCTCGTCGATAACGAGCCCGGCGTGCTCGCGCGCGTCATCGGCCTGTTTTCCGGTCGCGGCTACAACATCGACTCGCTCACCGTGTCGGAAACCGAGCACCAAAAGCATCTCTCGCGCATCACCATTGTGACGCGCGGCACGCCGATGGTGCTCGAGCAAATCAAAAATCAGCTCGACCGGCTTGTGCCGGTTCACCGGGTCGTCGACCTGTCGGCCGGGGGGCCGGCGATTGCGCGCGAGCTCGCGATGGTGAAAGTGCGCGGCACTGGCGAAATGCGCATGGAGGCGTTGCGGCTTGCCGATGCCTTCCGCGCCCGCGTCATCGACGCAACAACGGAAAGCTTCGTGTTCGAGATCACCGGCGCCTCCGACAAGATCGAAAGCTTCATCAATCTGATGATCCCGGTCGGCCTGGTCGAGGTCTCACGCACCGGCGTGGTCGCCATCGCGCGCGGCCCGGAAGCGATGCAGGACCGGGCCGGGTGACCTAAAGGTCCTGCGCTCATGCCATTTCAGCCGTCATGCCCGCGCTCACATGAGGGCGGGCATCCACGTCCTGCACGCTGAATGAAACAAAGACGTGAATGGCCGGGATATCGGTGAGCGAAGCGACCCCATTCTTCGAAATGGCGGCGCCCGGCCATGACGGGTCAAGATCGGCGGCTACGCCGCGGAGCGCTGCGGTGCCGAGGCGAGGCGAGACACAAAGGCGGCGAAGCCGTCAACGAAGCCCTGCAGGAATTTCTTGGTGCTCTCATCGGCGACATTGTGCTGATCGTCGATCAGGCCCTGCTTGAAGGTGATATAGACCTCGCCGCCGAACAGATAGCCGCCGAGGCTGGCGCCGAGCACTTGACGCAGATGGGCCTGCGCCATCGCCGCGCCCAGTGCGCCGGGCGACGTGCCAGCGATAGCGATCGGCTTGCCGGCCCAGTTGTTCTTGCCCCAGGGCCGCGTGCCCCAATCGACCGCGTTTTTCAGCACGGTCGGAATCGAGCGATTGTGTTCCGGCGTGACGATCAAGACGCCGTCGGCCCGCGCGATCTCGTCCTTGAAGCGCACCACCTCCGGCGCCAGACTGCCCTCGTTGTCCTGGTTGTACATCGGCATGTCATCGATGCGGGTGAGATGCGCGTCGAACTTGCCGGCGCCGAGCCTGACCAGTGCCTGTGCCAATTTGCGGTTGATGGAATCGCGACGGTTCGAGCCGACGATGACGGCGATGCGGGGAAGAGCCATTGGTTGCATACCTCAGTGATAAATCGTAACTAGGGCTAGATACGTGACCGCCAACGGATGCCGCAAGAAGGCACATCGATGAAACCAAGACACAAGAATTTGCCCGCCGACTGCCGCACTGTCAGCGAGGTGCTGGCGCGGGTCGGCGACAAATGGTCGGTGCTCGTGGTCACGCGGCTCGGCGCCGGGCCGCAGCGCTTCAATGAGCTGCGCCGCTCCATCGGCGGTATTTCACAGCGCATGCTGACCTTGACTCTGCGCGGGCTCGAGCGCGACGGACTGATCACGCGTACCGTGTATCCGACCATTCCGCCGCGCGTCGATTATGAGCTCACCCCGCTCGGGCGCGATCTGCTGACGCCGGTCTCGGCACTCGGCGAATGGGCGATCCGCAATCAGGCCAAGATCGCCCGCGCCCGGGAGGCGTTCGACAGCTCGGCGAAAGGGGCCTCCCCGCGGCAGTTGCCGCGCCACGACACGCGGTCCGACCTGCGGCAGACCGGGCTTGTCCAAGCGGCGCGCAGAAATTAGAAGCAGCATCGCAAAGTCAGCCGGCCAAACCTCGACCATGAGCTTTTGGCCTCATCACTAGGGGTGAGGAACATGCGTGTCTATTACGATCGCGACGCCGACCTGAACCTGATCAAGGGCAAGAAGGTTGCCATAATCGGCTACGGCAGCCAGGGCCACGCGCATGCGCTCAATCTGCGCGATTCCGGCGTCAAAGACGTCGCCGTGGCGTTGCGCAAGACCTCAGCCGGCGTGAAGAAGGCGGAAGCCGAGAAGTTCAAGGTGCTCGAAGTGGCGGAGGCCGCCAAATGGGCCGACGTGATGATGATGCTCACGCCCGACGAATTGCAGGGTGACATCTATCGCGATCATCTGCATGCCAACATGAAGAACGGCGCGGCTTTGATGTTCGCGCACGGGCTCAACGTGCATTTCAACCTGATCGAGCCGCGTGCCGATCTTGACGTGCTGATGATCGCGCCGAAAGGTCCGGGCCACACCGTGCGCTCCGAATATCAGCGCGGCGCCGGCGTGCCGTGCCTGGTCGCGATCTATCGCGATGTCTCGGGCAATGCGCATGATCTCGGCCTCTCCTATGCCTCGGCGATCGGCGGCGGCCGCGCCGGTATCATCGAGACGACGTTCAAGGAAGAGTGCGAGACCGATCTGTTCGGCGAGCAGACGGTGCTGTGCGGCGGCTTGGTCGAACTGATGAAGGCCGGCTACGAGACGCTGGTCGAGGCCGGCTACGCGCCGGAAATGGCCTATTTTGAATGCGTGCACGAGGTGAAGCTGATCGTCGACCTGATCTACGAAGGCGGCATCGCAAATATGAATTATTCGGTGTCCAACACCGCCGAATACGGCGAATATGTCTCCGGTCCACGCATCATCAATGAGGCGACCAAGGCCGAGATGAAAAAGATCTTGGCCGACATCCAGTCCGGCCGTTTCACCAAGGACTGGATGCTGGAGAACAAGGTCAATCAGACCTCATTCAAGGCGACCCGGGCCAGGCTCGCCGAGCATCCGATCGAGCAAGTCGGCGCCAAGCTGCGCGAAATGATGCCGTGGATCAAAGAGCGCGCGCTGGTGGACAAGACGAAGAACTGATCCACGGCATCCTGCGCCAACACGGGCTCGCAGGGGGCGAGCCCTTGTGGGATCAAAGAGCGCGCGCTGGCGGACAAGACGAAGAACT
>JAJPJB010000058.1 GCA_021324465.1 Hyphomicrobiaceae bacterium | reverse complement strand
GCTTGCGATTGCCGACGAGGTAATCGAATGAGGCGGCGGGAGTTCGTGGCTTTGCTCGGCGGCAGCGCCGCCGCGTGGCCATTCAAAGCACATGCGCAAAAACCTAGACTTGCGCTCAAACGAAATTTCGGGAGGACGCGATGCGTAAGCGCAATTTTCTTGCTTTGTGGCTGACGACGCTTTTGGCGGCGCCGTTGGGTGCTGCCGACGCAGTCCAGGCGCAGCAGATTTCCGACAATGTCGTCAAGATCGGCGTGCTGACCGACCTCTCCGGTCCGGCAGCGTCCGCAACCGGTCCGGGATCGCTCGCCGCTGCGCAGATGGCCGTGGACGATTTCGGCGGCAAGGTCTTGGGCAAGCCCGTCACGCTGATCTCGGCCGACACGCAGAACAAGCCGGATATTGCCGCAGGCATCGCGCGGCAATGGTACGATGTCGATCAGGTCGATCTGATCGTCGATGTGCCGGTGTCGGCGGTGGGACTGGCGGTGCAGAACGTCGCCAATGACCGCAAGAAGCTGCTGATCGTGCACTCGACCGGCACGGCCGATTTTCACGGCAAGTTCTGCTCGCCTTATGCCATTCAATGGGTGTTCGACACGCATGCGCTTGCTGTCGGCACCGCGCAGGCGGTGGTCAAGCGCGGCGGCGACAGCTGGTTCTTCCTGACGGCGGATTATGCTTTCGGCCATTCGCTCGAGCGTGACGCCTCGCAAGTGATCACACAGAACGGCGGCAAGGTGCTGGGCTCGGTCGCGCATCCCTTCGCGACGCCCGACCTGTCTTCGTTCATCCTGCAGGCGCAGGCCTCGAAGGCCAAGATCATCGGCATCGCCAGCGGGCCGCCCGATAATGTCAACGCGGTGAAGCTCGGCGGCGAATTCGGCATTTTCCAGGGCGGCCAGCAGATGGCCGGTCTTTTGATGCTGATCACCGACATTCATGCGCTGGGGCTGAAGGCGGCGCAGGGGCTGCTGCTGACGACGTCGTTCTATTGGGACAGCGACGACAAGACCCGCGAATGGTCGAAGCGGTTCTTCGAGAAGGTCAATCACATGCCGACCATGTGGCAGGCCGGCGTCTATTCGTCAGTCATCCATTATCTCAAAGCTATCGAGGCGGCCGGCACCGACGATCCGCTGAAAGTCGCGGCCAAATTGCGCGAAATGCCGATCGAGGACTTTTTTGCCCATAACGGCCGGCTGCGCGAAGACGGGCTGATGGTGCACGATTTGATGCTGGTGCAGGTGAAAAAACCTGACGACTCGAAATATCCGTGGGACTATTACCAGATCCTCACGCGTATTCCGGGCGACCAAGCCTTTGGACCGCCTAGTCCCGCTTGCCCGTTGGTCAAGGGCTAGCCTCGCGAGGGCACCGCGACGGCCGCCAATGCGGCGCGAGCGCGACGTAGCTTGCGCCGCTGCAAATACCGCAGCGTCAATCCTTCGGCGCAGCGCTTGCAAGATGCGCAAAAGCCGAACAGGGCCAATGCGGCCCAGAATATCCAGAGCGTGAGATCGAGCGCGCTCGCTGAAAGCACAATGGCGGCGCGACCGAGCAGCTTGATGATCGCGCGCGTCTTGCCGCCTTTGGCGGCGGCGAGCCGCGCCACGCGCGAAACGTCCTCCGGCTCCTGTGCAAGCGCAAGCGTATCGAGCGCCGCCTGCGCCCCCGCCTTGCGCTCGACGCGTCCGGCGTTTTCCGCAAGCGCGACAAGTCCGCCCGCACTCTCGACCTTCACCGCCTCGCGGGCGGCGCGCACGGCAAGCACCGGATTGAGACGGCCGGTACGGCGCGCGGCCTTGACCAGCGAGAGGCCCAGGCGTTCTGGTGCACCGGCCCCAAGCGTGGCATAGGTCGCCGCCGTAATGCCGATGCCGACGCCGGCGAGGCCGAGAATCCAGCGATCATAGGGCCGGCCGGTCAGATAGCGCGTGCCCTCGCGGGCGGCGTCGCGGATATCGCCGAACACAAAAAGATCGCCGAATGCGGTGCCGGCAAGGCTTGCGAGATCGGTCGGTTCGCCGGTCCACAGGCCGTGAACGAAGTGCGCGGCCGTGTTGCCTACGGTCGCCTGCTTTGCGGTCTCGGTGTTGATCGCTTCACCAAGCGCCGGGTCGATCGCGACCCCGCGGTCGGCTGCCAAAGCGACAAAGCTTTGCGCGAGGTCGAGATCGCCCCCGGCGAGGGCGGCGCGAATTTCGCGCTCGGCGGCGTCGCGATTGAAAGCGCGATCGAGGGCTTGATCGCTGATCTTGACCGGATCGGCCGCGACGGCGGCAAATTGCTCACGCGCGGCGGTGCCATCGCGGATCAAGAGCGCCGCCACTACGGCGAACGCGGCCGCGCCGGCAAGCGCACATGCCGGATGCCGCAGGTAATACAAGAACAGCCTCGGCCTCATGACCGGTATTTGGTCCATCCGAGCCGCGCGATCCAGTCACTACTTGGCAGAAATTTGCGGCTTTTTGACAACTGCCGCGCATGTTAACACTTTGCTGGAAACTGACAGCGGTGGCCGCTATGGTCCCTGGTCACCACTGGCCTTCACCGCCAAGCCTCGCCGGTACGCGGCTGGAAACCAACACCATGACCGATCAGATCGTCCCGCACTTCCATAACGACCTTGGCGTCCCGGTCATTGAGATTGGCGCCAAGGAATTCATGTGCGTCGGCGCTTTGCCGCCGTTCGATCATCCCCATGTCTTCTGCGACATGGGCGACGATGACGAATATATCTGCCCCTATTGTTCCACGCTCTACCGCCACAATCCGAGCCTCGCCGCAAAGGAAGCCCGGCCCGCGGAATGTGCCTTGAGCAGCGAATTCGTCTAAGCTTCGCGACGTCGTGACGTCGCGCATTGTCATTGTCGTTGGCGCCGGCATCGGCGGACTGACGGCGGCGCTGGCGCTCGCGCGCAGCGGCTTCCGTGTCATCGTTCTCGAACAGACCGAGCGGCTTCAGGAAACCGGCGCCGGCATCCAGCTCTCGCCCAATGCCGCTCGCGTGCTGATCGATCTCGGCCTCGGTGATCGGCTGCGGCCACACGTCGTTTCGCCATCGGCGGTGCGCGTGCTCAGCGCCAGGAACGGCGGTGAGATCGCGCATATACCGTTGGGCGAGACAGCCGCGCAGCGCTATGGCGCGCCCTATTGGATCATTCATCGCGGCGATCTACAGGCGGTGCTTGCCGCCGCCGCGACCGAGCAGCTCGATATCGCGATCAAGCTTGGCATACGCATGGAGGATTTTGCCACGCATCCGCACGGCGTTACCGTGTCGGCGCGCGGGCGCACGGGCGCGTGGAGCGAGCATGGTCACGCGCTGATCGCCGCCGACGGCCTGTGGTCGGTTTCGCGCGCGCTTATCGGGGCGAGCGACCAGCCGCGTTTTTCCGGCCGGGTCGCCTGGCGCGCGCTGATTCCGGCGACCGCGGTCGCTCCGGAATTTCGCGAGCCCCTGATTCACCTTTGGCTCGGCCCCGATGCGCATCTCGTGCACTATCCGGTCAAGGGCGGCAAAGTGATCAATGT
>JAJPJB010000076.1 GCA_021324465.1 Hyphomicrobiaceae bacterium | reverse complement strand
GTCGCGAGCTCGCGACGCAGACTTCGACGACGTCGGGTGCGACATCAATCACGTCGGCTACTCGACCCGGCACCTCCACGATACCGGGAACATGCTCCACGGCGATTTGCAGATCAGAAAGGATGCGCGCCTGACATGCACGGACAATGCTCGGATCATCGGCGGCGTCGCCGAAACAACGTCCGGCAACGACGCGCACGCGACATGTGCCGCATTGCCCGGCCCGGCATTCATAGGGCAATTCGATGCCGTGCAGCAAAGCGGCATCGAGCAATAGATCCCCGCGATTGGCGAAAAACGCTTCCCCGTTGATCGATACCTTGCACGGTTGCGACATTACTGCACCTCCAGCCGTATCGGACGCACATGTCTGGTGTGGCGGATCTGCGTGTGATCGAAGGCGGCGACCCGCATGAATGTTCCGGACCGGATCGGCACGTCGTAAGGGCTGGCGGCATCCAGGCGGCGCGTGACCTCAAGCGCCCACCGGCCCGCGGCCCACTGTCCGGCGCAAATCACCTCTGCGCGATCGCCCGAATATTTTCCTGAAATGATCACGCCCGGTATGACCGTGCCGTCCGGAATGAATTGATCAAGGCCCGGCGAATAGGGCGCGGAGTCTTGGTCGGTCATGTACCAGCGTGCGTGCTCGCTTTCGCCGTGATTGGGATCGAGATCGACACGGCCGAGCGCGGCATTCATGTGGCTGAGGCTTTTGGGCAATCGGCGTGGAACAATGCCCTCGGCGTAGCTGCCGGCCGAAGTCGTTGTGAAGTTGTCCTGGTAATCGGCGGTGCCGGGATCGTGCGCGAACCCGCCGCGATAGGGTGCCAGCCCCTGAACCTGCGCCGGCGTGGCCTTGACTGGCGGTCCAAAATAATCATTGTCGCAATGGCGTGAGACATTTGTGCTGGTCGCCCGCCAATCCCACACGTCAGCAAAAATTCCCTCGCCGCCGGTATAATGGAGGCCGCGTCCCGACGCGGAGCGCGGCTCGCCCGCGATCGGGGCGACGCCGGCGTGAAAGGTCGTATCGCCGGCAAGAACGGCGTTGAAACTTGTCAAAAGGACCGAGAATTTGTCCTCGCTGTAGGCGTGCTCATCGCCGCTTTCGTAGCCGTCATGCAGCAGATTCCAGCCGGCGGATGTTTTGCGCAGCGGAAGCTGCTTCAATGAGCGGGTCGGATCATCCCAAATAAACAGAAAATACGCCTGTACCCCGTCGTGAACGGCTTGGATTGAGACGGTGGTCTCGCCGGCGCCGCCGAAATTGCCGCCGTGTTCGGTCAGCACGTAGAGCGACGGAATTTTGCGCCATATCGGATCCGAGGTTTCGCCATCAATAACGGGCACATCGGCGGCGCTTACGCGGTAGACACGAAGCTGATCGATGAGCTGCCACTGCGACTTGAGCATGATCAGCACGACGGTGCCTGCGACGGCACAGGCGATCATGAATGAGTAGGTCCCGCTCGGCGCCTGTTTATGAAAGGGCGCGCCGGCCAAAACCGGCTGTGGCCGAGGTCGCAGCCGGTCCCGCGCCAGATATTCTGGATCACGGTATTCTGGATCACGGCCGTGCTGCGCGACATCCGTTGCAGGCGCTTGCCGCCGTGCATTGATCTGATAAACGCGCCTCGGCGATAGTTGAGCAGCGGCCCCGGCCGCGACGGGCCGGCTCATTTGCTCATCGAGCAAGGCCAAAATATCGGCCATTTCGAATTGACGCGGCGGCGCAACCGGCTGCGCCGGTCGGAAAATACGGAGCAGTTGCACCACGCCGCCGTAGCGCCACTGCGAATAGAGATGGGCGGCAATATAGGCGATGATCACCCACATGCCGAGCCAGTGGACGCGAATCATGATGCTTCTAGCGTAGCCGAAGTAGAGAAGTCCGCCGGTCAACAGCTGAGACAGCATCGCTGCAAAAAAGATCCAATAGAGGATGATATTTATGGTCCCCCACCTGGCGAAGGGACGTCCGGCGAGTCCCCGCAATCGCACGCGATCGAGCCGAAGACGCCGTCCCAGACGGAGCCGCCACATATAGACCACATAGCCGGCTGCAACGGCTACGAGGGCGACGGCTGCTTGAAGATGCCCGGTCCAGACTGCCGCTTGGGGCAGAAGAGCATCGAAGATGATAATCCAGGCGTGATCTGCGGACTCGGCCGCGATTCTCAGGCCCGTTCCGATCGCGATGACGAGCGAAGCCGCCAGTAACCAGTGAAAAATGATAGTGCCGTAATCAGTTCTCTTGGTCGGTCCTGTATGACGCACTCCACCCCCCGAAGCCTAACGATCACGGAAAATATTTTGCTCCCTCCCATGGCAGCGAGCGGCCGGGAGAATGCCGTCTCCGGCCGCGTTCGACGGCTGCTTGCAAAATGACCCCACCAGCGAAATCGCGGCGCGCCAGCATCACCATCCCCATCAGATGGTGCCGGTAGCTTCCACGATTTTGCAAACACTCGCCCCGCAATTGGGCCACGGGCTGACTGAATTGCGAGATCGGTTGGAAAAATATGTGATCATTCGCGGGTGGATTGATGGCACTCAGATTGGCATGACAAAAGCTGCGCGGAATACATTCTCAACCTTTTTTGCGTGTTGGCAGTGCAGTTGGGTACGCAACACGTTCAAAAATGCATTCCCGACCTCGACCGCGCGTTGGTGACGCCTCTTGCGCCCGAAATGCACTACCGGCCTGATTGAGCAGGGCGGTGCAGCTGCTGCGACTGGAATAATCTCTCAATAATTGTCGCTTGCGCGTTGCGCTGTGCAAACCCATGGGCGCGCCTGAACGGATAGATTCGTCGTTGCACGCAAGATGCGGTCCATGTTTCGTCGAAATTCCGTCTGAATCCACGGCAAGCCTTGCTATCGGCAGCGCGCCATCCCGCTCACGCGCTTCGCTTGGGGCGTTTCGTCGTCGCATCATTGAGGCAACGCCTATGTTGAGTCCTGCGTCGGACGATCCTGTGGCGCTGGAATTGCGCGCGAGCGCACAGCGGCTGGGCGCCGTGGCTGTCTTTAGCGGCGTTGTCAACCTGCTGATGCTCTCCGGATCCATCTACATGTTGCAGGTGTACGATCGCGTGCTGCCGAGCCGCAATGTCGCGACGCTTTTTGGATTATCGGCGATTGTGCTCATTGCCTATGTCTTTCAAGCTTATTTCGAGGCGGCGCGCGCGCGGATGTTGTCGCGCATCGCTACGCTCTTCGACATCGGTCTGCAAAAGCGAATTTATCTGGCAATCGCCAGCCTGCCTTTGCAGGGCGCCCGAGCCGTCGTAGCACAGCAGCCGTTGCGCGATCTCGACCAGATCCGTGCATTCATGTCAGGCGTCGGGCCGACGGCCTTTCTCGACATTCCGTGGACTCCGCTCTTTCTGATCGGGCTTTTTGTCTTTCACCCGGCGATCGGCTTTGTCGCCGTCCTCGGCGCCGCGGTAATCGTCGTATTGACAGTGGCGACGGAACGCCTGGCGCGCAAAGCGGCCAAATCCGCAATGCAGCTCGGTGAGCAACGGCAGGCGCTTGCCGATGCGACGTCGCAGAACGCTGAAGTGATCCGGGCGCTGGGCATGCCGCGGCAGCTCACCGGGCGGTGGCTGCACGCCAATGAGGAGTACCTGCGCCACAATTTGGATGTCGCCGCCATCCACGCCAATATTGGCGCCAGCGCCAAGGCTGTACGTTTCATCCTGCAGTCGGCGATCCTCGGCGTGGGCGCCTATTTGGTGATAATCGAGCAGGCATCCGGCGGCATCATGATCGCCTCGTCGATCATGATGGGCCGCGCGCTTGCGCCGGTCGAGATTGCGCTGTCCAACTGGAAACAGCTGGTTGCCGCCCGGCAAGGCATGAAACGGCTTCGCAAGAGCCTGACAGCCGCGGCGCCGCCTGTGCCGGCTGCCGTCTTGCTGCCGCGTCCGAAGAAGAGCCTTTCCGTCGAGAACATTACGGTAGCCGTGCCGGGCACCGACCGCGTCATCCTGGCCGACATTTCGTTCAAGCTGACGGCCGGGACCGGTTTGGCGCTGCTCGGCGCCAGTGCCGCGGGCAAGTCGACCTTGGCGCGAACGCTCGTCGGGACCTGGCCTCCCGCGAAAGGCGTCATCCGTCTCGACGATGCGTCGTTGCGCAATTGGAGTCCGGACGAACTCGGCAAGTTTGTCGGCTATCTGCCGCAGGATGTGGCACTGTTTGACGGCACGGTGGCCGAAAACATCGCCCGCTTTGATGGCGACGCCGCGTCGGACACGGTTCTCGCCGCAGCGCAGCTCGCCGGCGCGCATGAGATGATTTTGTCTTTGCCGGACGGTTACGCCACCCGGATCGGCGACCGTGGCTCCTGCATATCGGCCGGACAACGTCAGCGCATCGGACTGGCGCGCGCGGTGTTCGGCAATCCGTTTCTTGTCGTGCTTGATGAGCCTAACGCAAATCTGGATCACGACGGCGAACGCGCGCTGATCAAGGCGATCGAACAGCTTCGCGTCAACCAGAGCATCGTCGTCCTCGTCTCGCATCGGCCGGAAACGTTGGCTGCGCTCAACCTCACGATGGTGCTGCGCGAGGGACGCATGGTCGCGTTTGGGCCGCGGGATGAGCTGTTTGCCCGGGTGGCGCGGGCGGTCAATCCGGGCGGCTCGAGCGGCAGCCCGGCCTTTACGCAGGCTCACGGCAACAACGCTCAGGCCGTCAAGGATCGCGCCGTACGCGGTGCCCCGCCATGACCGCGAATCATTTTCGCCGGCGCGGCGCCTCATCGGCAGAGTGGAATTTTGCCGTCGGACCGCAGGGCGAAGCTCTGATCGTAGAACTGCGATCGGTAAGAGCTGTGCTTGATCGCGCGCGCCCCGCTCCCGCGCGTGAGGAGGCTCGGCCGAGCCGCGCTTGCGCGCGTGAAGAGGGGCGACCGAGCCATGCCGAACGGGCTTCGCCCGGGGCGATGTTGCGCGCCGTGCCTAATGCGCCGGAGCGACTTAATGATTTCGACCATGCATCGTTGCGGGACTCCGTGCAGTCCAAGGAGAAAGCCGCTACCGAACGCCTGCGCGCGTCCGTCGCCAAGATCCTGCAATGGCGTGCATCGGCCAACTTCAACGTTCTCACCAGCGCGCTGCGAAGCAAAATCGAATGGCTCTTCAGCGATGCGCCGGCCGCCGGCGATGCGACCCGCGATTTTGCCGGCTACCTCGTTCGCGCGCATGAGCTGCATCTCAAAGTGTCGGCGCGAGTGCTTCTTATCAGTGCGGCCGTTGCCGGAGGCTGGGCCACGCTGATCCCGCTGTCCGGCGCGGTCGTGCTGCCCGGCTCGCTCGTCGTCGAATCGAGCATCAAGAAAATCCAGCACCCGACCGGCGGCGTAGTTGCGGAAATCGCCGTGCAAGACGGAATGCATGTACAGGCCGGCTCGCTTCTCATCCGGCTCGATCGGACGCAGCTACAGGCGAACCAGCAGGTGATTGCCAATCAGCTTGATCAGGTGCAGATGCGCATCGCGCGGCTGACCAGCGAGCGCGACGGCCTGGATCAAATTCAGCTTCCGGCGCAGCTCGCGAGCCGCCTGAACGATCCCGGCGTCGCGCATCTGGTGGCGTCGGAAACAGCATTGTTTCGTGCCCGCGCCGGGGCGCAGCGGGGCCAGAAGGATCTGTATGCGAGCAATATTCGCCAGTTCGAGCAGCAGATCGACGGCCTCGCGGCGGAAATCCAGTCGAAATCATCGCAGCTCGATCTGATCAACAAAGAATTGGCCGGGGTCCAGCAGCTCTATGCCAAGGGTCTCGTTCCCTTGACGCGCATGACGGCACTGCAACGTGATTCCGCCCAGCTCGAGGGCGAGCGCGCGCAATTGTCGGCGAGCATTGCCGAGACGAAAGTCAAAATCGGCCAGGCGCAGTTGCAAATCGCGCAGGTCGATCAGGATTTCCGTTCAGAAGTCATCAAGGACCTTCGCGAAGCGCAAGACAAGGAGGCGGATCTGACAGAGCGAAATGTGGCGGCGAAGGATCAGCTCGACCGCGTCGAGATTCGATCGCCGGTGTCCGGCGTTGTCCATCAGCTGGCGGTACATACGGTCGGAGGCGTGATTCGGCCGGGTGACGTTATCATGCAGATTGTGCCCGATAGCGACGACCTCGAGATTGAAGGTCACCTGCCGCCCAACGAAATCGATCAAGTCGCGCGGAATCAGCAGGCCTATTTGCGATTTTCCACTCTTGATCGGCGAACAATGCCCGCGGTCAAAGGCGTCGTGACATATGTCTCAGCCGACCTAACGCGTGACGAGCAAGGCGGCAGCGGCTTTTACACCGTGAAAATTGATCTTCCCGAGGGCGAGCGGCGTCAGCTCAACGGCATGACGCTAGTCTCTGGCATGCCCGTCGAGATTTTTCTGCAAACCGGCAGCCGGACGATGCTGAGCTATCTGTTCAAGCCGATCACCAATCAACTGCATCGCATGTTCAATGAGCCGTGAGGAATTGAAGCCTCGATGTGTTGACTGAAATCCTTGCACCGATGCGCCGTGCAAGCGGGCAGCGTAGACAGCATCAAGCTGCCTTCGAGTTTCCTTCATACGGCCAAGTTTCACAGGTCTCGTCGGATTATTGGAAGTTTGACAGGCGGAGGGACGACGAATGAGTACATCACCGACAACCGTACGTGATGATGCGTTAAATCTCTCGACCGATCTTGCTCAAGCTGGGGCGGTTTTCAACGATTCGACGCGGCTGCTCGACGGCGGCCTGTGGAGCACGCCGGCCGACAGCAACAATCAGGCCGCTTATCTTGGCATGTACACGACCGATATTCACGCGGTACTCGCCGACATCAATGCGGCCCTGGGCAATCCGGGCGACGTCACCGTGGGTGGAAATGCTTACACGCTGTCGAGCGCCGATACGGCTGTCCTCACCGAGGTGCAGGGCCAGCTGCAGACGCTGCTCAATGAAGCGCCGCTCTCGGTCGGCAACACGCACGCTGCTGCTGCGGCACAAGAGCTCATACACACCACACAAACGAGTGTTCTCAGCGAGATCAACGGCGACGCCGGATTGTCCGCGGCGCTGAGCGCAGCTTCCTATCCGAGCGACACCGGGGCGAGCAATGTCGGCTTTGAGAGCCTACCGACGGGGGCGGACGATTCCGCTGCGCGCGCGGCCGCGAGCGGTCCCAACGCGACGCTTGCGCAGATCGGCAATGTCTTCGACGCGGCCGCCGATCTTGCGGTAGGCGGCCTTAACCACTCGAATCTTGGCGAATTCAACGCCGACATGAAGGCGGTTGCGGCCGGTTTGACACACCTCATAAACGATCCAACTGCGCTTTCGACAATAGAAGCAGCGGCCGGCGAAAGCGGATCCGCCGCGGCGCTCACCACGATCCACCTGGAGACCGTGCTCAATCAGGTGAACCTGCAGATCAACGATTTCGACAAGGAATATGCCGGCAACCCAAACGTCGCCGCGCGTTCGACCAACGACAACATCTTGGACATCATCGACATTGTGCAAAACGACGCCGCGCTCAATACTGCGGCCGGCGGCAACGGAAGTCCAGGCACGGTCGGCGGCTTTGCCGAGTTTCCGTCCTATCTGAACGGAACCATCACGCATTATCAGGATAATCAGGCGCAGACGAACTTTTGGGCTCAGTTCATCGCCGAAGCCAATCAGATCAACAATCAACTGAACGATGTCGCCGCAGGAAACAATACGACGCCTGGCGAGCTTCACTCGCTGATCACTGAGATCCAGAATTATGAGAAATTCGGCTTCTCGTTTGCCGCGAGCCAGGGCGGCATATTCGGCGCGCGTTTCGATAACGAGCTGCAGGGTGGCACGCTGCTTGCCGATACCAAGAACGCAGTCCAGGGGCTCGAGGGCATATTGCACGGCGACACCGGCGCCGCGCTGGCCGCCGATCAGGCGCAGATCCAGGCGGCCGGAACGGGATTTGTCGCAGACGCCAATGACGTCTCCGGCAACAATGTTCCGATTGGCGGCGGCACCTATGTCGGCACATCAACTACGGTTGAGGGCGCCACATCGGTGCCTGGTGTTGCCCAAGGCACAGTTCCGGTGGCGGGCATCGCCTCGGGGAAGACCGGGATCGCCATCGCGCAAGGGGGCGGCTCGCCGTCCGGCAACAATGGCGGGCATGGACCGGGCGGCGGACACGATGACGATGGCGCAGCCGGCGGCGCGCACAACGCGGCCGGCGGCGACCATCACTTCCCGGTCGCGGCGCAGAATCACTTCGAGCTTCTGTGGCATCACGGTTGACGCCGCGACGGTTTAGGCGGGTCGTCGTTCGCGCGGCGGCCTGCCCCGCCGCGTTGAACCGTTGTTCCGAAGTCACGCGCGCCGGCGACGAGAACCTGATCGTCGGCCAGGGTATGCCTGGCAAAGCAGCGAAATTCGTGGGCATGCCGCGGATTGGCGGACGGCAAAACAAAGCCGCCGACCGTGGCCTCCGAGAATACCGAAGCGCACACCACAAAACCCCGCGCCAAGAGCCGCGCCGTTCGAGCCAAAGTCCGAGCTGTTTTCAATGTGCCTTTGCCTCCTGCCACAAGCTTGCATCAATAAGCACAGCGATCGCTTCTTTCGGGCGCGGTGCTCTGTTCTGTTTCTGCGCCATCCACGGCTCCTGCTCGATCATGGTCGTCAGGAGATCGTCGGGAATGGAGGCCGGGAATTGGAACAGGGCCCACACTTGCGCGACGAGTTGTTGCGGCAAGTTCAGCTTTGCCGCGATCAGGGGCTGGACATGATCGGGATGCGCCCGGACTTCGCCCGAGGCGCGGATAATGCCACGCAGAAAGTCGACGAGTTTTGCCCGTCGCACCGGGTCGGCGACAACTTCGGAGGTGGTATTGAGATTAAAACGCTCGCGATAAGGGGGACCTTGGATG
>JAJPJB010000082.1 GCA_021324465.1 Hyphomicrobiaceae bacterium | reverse complement strand
GGTCGCTCGCCGCCGCAATCGCGCGCGAGGTCTCCTCGCTCGTCGCTTCCAGCCGATCGAGCAGATCGCCGCCCCGCTCGGAGAGCTGCGCGACCATCGAATCGCCGATCTGGCTCAGCTGCGTGGTGATCTGCTCGCCGCGCTCGGCCAACGATTGCGTGATGCGCATGGCGGCGTCATTGACCTGCTGGCCGACCAATTCGCTGATCGTCGACAGATCCTGCGTCAGATCGATCTGCACATTGTTGAGCGCGGAGCGGACCTGTTCGGCCTGGCCGACCAGCGTGTCGCGCTGGCTTGCAAGCTCCTGCAGCAGGCCGCGGATGCGCACTTCATTGTCGCTGTAGGTGCGTTCGAGCGCGGCCACCTCGCTCTGCACCAGCGCTTCGAGCTCGCTGGCGCGCGCCAGCGCCCGCTCGACGCCGTCGCCCATGGCGGCGACCTCGCGGCGGATCGCCTGGCCGACAGTGACGATGGAATCCTGCGCCACGCTTTCCGGCTCGGCGAGGCGCATGGCGACGCGCGCCATAGATTGGGCGATCAGCCGCAATTCCTGCGCGCGCCACGTCATGTGAGCGACGCCGAAGAAGAAAATGACCGGCAATAAAGCCGCCGCGCCAAGGCCGATGACCAAGGCGGCGCGGGAATGTCCTGGGCCGAGCGCTGCGCTCAGATCGGCAAGAAAGGCCCACGACAGAAACAGACAGGCGACGATCCAGGCCGCGGAAAACGCGGTGGCGACGAAATAGGACGACGAGCGCGCCGGCCGGCGCTGCAAGGCCTGCAGAATCTGGCCGATCGACTGCTGGTCGTCATTGGCGGCGCGGATGGTCTGCGCGGCGAGATCGCGCGTGCCGATCGCCCCCGTATCAATGGCGCCACCATCGCGTGACATTTGCGGCTCGGCCGCGACGCTGGGCACCGGCGCTTGAGCGGCGGGAGCGGCATTGGCGAACATGTCGGCCATCCCCTCTGGCCGCTCCGCCTTCGACTCCTCATCCTGAATGTTCAGCGCTTCCTGAATCGCCGACAGCGCCGCTTCCGTCGGATCCTTGATCTTCTTCGGGTAGTTGGCCATTTCGGTCGTCGCCTCGCGTGTTACGCCTGACTAGGACGGCCGAGAGAAGTCCCGAGAAATTACGCTGTTCGCATTTCGGGAATGCTCACGCCGCGCCACGAGCGCGTGATCGTCAAAAAACCTCACCGGTTGAGAGCCGCCCCTGCGCGTCCCTCAACTCCCACTGCCATAGCCCATCCTATCGGTCTGGCAGATCAAAGAAAACCGGTTTGGTAACGCCCCTTTAATCATCGTTAACGGGTTTTTCACGGTATTCCGGCGCCGTTTTGACAAACGATGCTCGCTCGACCGACTGCGCCCATCTGCGACCGACATGTGCGGCCAACATTGCGGCCGGCTTGGGGCCGCCTTGGGGATAAGCCCGTGCCGGTTGCGGCAAGCCAAGCATTTTTGAGAAAGAGTCGAGGCGGTTCCGGATGGGGAACCGGGTCGGGCGCGGCACGAAGGGTCGCCTAAGACTTTGCTTACTACACTTGTGAAACACTGGCGGGGTTGAGCCTCAAACTTTGCGCATTTCGGGCAGGCGGAGCCGCAATCGGCGCCTAGATCTGCTCGTGGCCGGACCACGCGTGCGGCCCGGCGAGGGCGCGCCGAAATGAGACTTATGGGCGGGAGGAGCTTTTGAGCATATCGACTCTGTTGAGCGCGGACGAACGGGACCGGAAGCCGACCGTCATTGATGAGACGCACCTGCAGCGCATGACACTCGGCGACCGCCGCCTGGAGCGCGAAGTGCTCGAGCTGTTCGTGCGCCAGACCACGATCATGCTCAATCGCATCATGGAGGCGGAGCCGCCGCTGGCGGCGGCCGCGGCGCACACGCTCAAAGGCTCGGCCCGCGGCATCGGCGCCTGGCGCGTGGCGCGCGCTGCCGAGCGCGTCGAGCATGCTGCAGGCAGCGCGGGCAGGGAGGCGGCGCTGACGGATGCGGTCGCCGAGCTCAAGGCGGCGAGCCTCGAAGCAAGCGCGGCGATCGGCGCGCGGTTGAGCGCGCTGCTGGCGGAGCTCGCGCGCGGGCGTTAGGCATCCGCGCCGTCGGGATCCGAACCGGTCGAGACGGCGTTGGTCAGCGCGCTATTTGAGGTAGCGCTGTTCGAGGTCCGCACTGCGCGACCAAATTTCCCCAAAATCCCGCACTGGCGCATCCCGCCCTGAGCAGATAGAAGAGGCCGGCCCGCGGGCGCCCGGCTCGCGAAAGTCCTTTTGATCCCACCAGGCCGAGAAGTCGCATCCGTCATGGCCAAGATTACATTTATTGATTCGCAGGGCACGGCCCGCACCGTCGAGGGTGAGGCTGGTTCCACCGTCATGGAGACCGCCATCAAAAACGGCGTGCCCGAGATCGAGGCCGAGTGCGGCGGCGCCTGCGCCTGCTCGACCTGCCATGTCTATATCGACGAGCAATGGCGCGCGCAGGTCGGCGACCCTTCGCCGATGGAAGAAGACATGCTCGATTTCGCCTTCGAGGTGAAAGAAAATTCCAGGCTTTCCTGCCAGATCAAAGTCAGCGATGAGCTCGACGGACTGGTCGTCACCACGCCGAGCCGGCAGGCCTGACGTCTGTCCGGGAAAGTGGGCACCGGTTTCCCGACGAGGACTATGTGCAGAAGCCGAACGGCGCTGCGCGCGGCGCCCGCGAGCCGTCCGCGGCGGCACTGCGGGCCTCTTTTCCTGTCGCCTCCAGCACGCTAGACAGTCGGCTTTCCCCACATACTTGTGAGATGCCGAACCGAGCTTGGATGCGATTATGAGCGAACCTGTCAAGACCGATGTTGTCATTATTGGCGCGGGCCCGATCGGCCTGTTCGCGGTGTTCGAGCTCGGCCTGCTCGACATGAAATGCCATCTGGTCGACATTCTCGACAAGATCGGCGGCCAGTGCGCGGAGCTCTATCCGGAAAAGCCGATCTACGACATTCCGGGAATCCCCATGACCAGTGCGCAGGGCCTGGTCGACTCTTTGATGGAGCAGATCAAGCCGTTCAATCCGCAATTTCATCTCAATGAAATGGTGGAGAGCGTCGAGAAGATCGGCGATCCGCTGTTTCGCGTGAAGACCGATCAGGGCAAGGTGTTCGAGGCCAAGGTCGTCGTCATTGCCGCGGGCGGCGGCTCGTTTCAGCCCAAGCGCCCGCCGATTGCCGGCATTGAAGCCTATGAAGGCAAGTCGGTCTTCTACTCGGTGCGCAAGATGGAGGCGTTCCGCGGCAAGCGCGTGCTCATTGTCGGCGGCGGCGATAGTGCGCTCGATTGGACGCTCAACCTTGCGCCGATCGCCAAGCATCTCACGCTGTTGCACCGGCGCAGCGAATTTCGCGCCGCGCCCGACAGCGTCAACAAGATGATGGCGCTGGTCGGCGAGGGCAAAATCGATTTCGTGATGGGGCAGGTAACCTCGCTTGCCGGCAGCGACGGCCAGGTCAGCAAAGCCATCGGCAAGGGCACCGACGGCTCGGCGTTCGAAATTCACTGCGATGCGGTGCTGCCGTTCTTCGGTCTCACCATGAAGCTTGGCCCGGTCGCCAATTGGGGCTTTGAGCTCAAAGACAACGAGCTCATTCCGGTCGAGACCTCGGCTTTCGAAACCAGCGTGCCCGGCATCTTCGCCATCGGCGACATCAATTGGTATCCCGGCAAGCTCAAGCTCATCCTCTCGGGATTCCACGAAGGCGCGCTGATGGCGCAGAAGGCGCACCGCTACGTCTATCCGGACAAGCGGCTGGTGTTTCAATACACGACGTCCTCGACCAGCCTGCAGAAGAAGCTCGGCGTGGCACCGGAGAAGCCGCAGCCCGCGCGGGCTGTGGCGGCGTCGTAGTTGCGTTGTAGTTGCGGGCCGAGCGAAGCACGTCAACGGACCGGCGCCAGCAAGGCGCAGGCTTGATCCAACCCCTGGTGCGTCAAGCCAGCCTTCGGACTTGCCGCTGCTCGAGCGCCAACCACGCCGCCTAGTGCCTTGATGAGGGCGAATGCGCCTATTACTGCATCCGCTGACGGCGCAGAGCGCGCCGTCAATGCCGTGTGGGCCTATGAGCAAGCGAGCGCAGCGCGAGCAAAGGGCGCCACGGGTCCGGCGCGCCGGGCCGGCTTGCGGCCGCAAATGGCTCCAAGGGGCCGCTCGTCCGCGCCCGCTCGAAACTCCTGAGGAGTCGAAACGTTAGTACTGGCGCTGGCGGACCAAAGGAGGAACTACACATGAAGAAAGTCGCTGCTTTAGCCATCGTATTTCTGTTAGGCGCGGCCGTGGCTGCCTATGCACAGAAATCTCCTGGGGCATCGGAATATACGCCGGGTGACACAATGAAGGACCGCTCAATGCAAGGCGGACCAAAAGGTCAGGGCGCTTTTCGGTACGCGCCGGGACACGAACAAAGAACGCCCGGTGGAGCTTCCGAGCTATCGCCTGGCGACAGAATGAACGATAAGCGCGGTCGATAGGAGGAGAAAGCCCCGGCTTCCCGGGGCTTTCTTCATCGCGCGGGAATCGGTTGAGCCAACGGGTCGGCGGAATGAGCAGTGAACTCGGAGCCGCAGCTCAATTGCGGGCTGCGCGGTTGTTTTACCGATCCTGCCGCCTCTTGCTCGCAGGCTCGAGCTTGGCAATGCGGCGCGTCAGATTCCAAACCTCAAGCGCGCGGCTGTTGAGCATGCGCTGCGCCTCTTGGGTAGCTGACTCATCGTCGGCACATTCGATCAGACGCGGCGGTCCCAAAATGCGGTCGTCCTCGCCAAGCGAATAGACTCGATAGATCGGCATGGCGCCCCCTGCATCCCCGCAACGAACTCGAAAAAAGGGCGCGCGCCTCTCCCAGCCGGCACGCGCCAGCCAATCCGGATGTTCGCTCCCAGCGATTTGCCCCGCCCGCAATAACCCAACATGTTTGCGGCAAATCTCTGGCTGAGCCTGTGGATTACGTGCGCAGCTTTGCCCGATAAAAATTTCGGCGCATCAATGCTGGCATGGGCAGTGGCAATGGCGCCCGGTGGCACGATCCGCGCAAGCTGTCACCAAGCATCGAGACCGCATGATGGATTTCGCAGGAGCTCAAAGCTTCCTATGTGTGCTTTGATGCTGTCACAGGTCCTGCCATGGAGCAGGACGAGCCCATATCTATGCAGGCGCGCCGCTTGAGCTTAGTCGAACCGGCCGAGGTGAGGATATGAACGTGCAACCAACAGCAACCGCAAAGCCGGTCAAGATTCCGGGGCCGGATCATCCGATCCGGATCGAACGCAATCCGAACCGGATCGTCGTTTCGGTGGCGGGCCGCATCGTCGCCGATACGCGCAGCGCCTTGACGCTGCGCGAGGCGAGCTATCCGCCGGTCCAATACATCCCGCGCACGGACGTCGACATGACGCTGCTCGAGCGCACCGAGCATGCCACCTATTGCCCGTACAAAGGCGAATGCGCCTATTACAGCATTCCGACCGGTGGCGCGCGCGCCGTCAATGCGGTGTGGACCTACGAGGACCCGTATCCCGCGGTCGGCGCGATCAAGGAGCATCTCGCATTCTACCCCGATCGCGTCGACGCGCTCGAAGAACGCGGCGGCGATTAGGGCCGTCTATGCGCCGGGGTGCGGTCGTGCGTCACAGTGGACGCACGTTCAGATCGTCCGCCATGCCTCCTATCGCGGGGGCGTCGTCGTGGTGGACGAGACTTGCCAGCGCCTCGGTAAGCGACATGCTGCCGAGAGACTTGTTCTGCCCCAGCTGCGCCCGCAATCGATCTCGATCAGCAATGCGCGACGCAAATTGAGATTCAAATTTTGCGAGCAGACTGCCCGCGAACTGTCTGCGCCGATCAAGTTCGGCAATGATTTCACGTTGGCGGGCGACCTGTCGCTCGGCATAAGCAAGGCTGCGCTCGACCTGAGCAAGACGAACGCGAAGCATCGCTTGGTTCGAAACCGGCTCGGGCATCGGTCTCCCCCCATACGTGACACTCACCCGGAGCTATTTCGCCGCTCGAATTAGGGCCGCGTGGCGGCGGAAATCAAATCCCGAGAAGGCACTTCTGAAGCATTTTCCGGAAAAAGCGAGTACCTGTCTTCCGCAAAAAAGCGATCAAGCAAAAACCCTGCAGCGTTTTTCCGATTTGATCGAATCGGAAAACGGCTGCGCAGACGCCGCACAACAAAACGACCCCGCCGTCGGACCGGGGCCGTGCAGTCGATCCAATAATATTCGCCACTCCGACATTATCGCGATCAGCGAAGTTGGCGCGAGCAGCCGCAGCATGATTACGGCGTGCGCGGCGCAGCACCGCTCGCCGGCACCGGCGCTTGCGGCGCCGGCACGCTGGTCGCCGGCATCAGCGGCGGCAGCGGCTCGGCGCTCACCGCGGGCGGAGGATTGAGCCCGAGCACGCCGCGCGCGGCCGGTAGCGCCGCGTCCGCCATCGCCGCATAGCCTTCGGCGGTCGGATGCACGGCGCCGCCATAGACGGCGGACAGCACGCCCCACAGCGCATCGTGAATATCGCTCGGTTTTAGGATCGCCGGCATGCCTTCGGGATAGGTCATGGCGGTGAAGTAGCTGTCGTTCGCCGTTCTGATCCAGCGACCGCGCGGCATGTAGGGCTGATAATTGCTGGCGGCCTCGCCGCAGGCCATCGGATTGTCCGGCGCCGAGGTCGGATCGGTGGCAAAGCTCTCGCCGGATTTGGAGAAGCAGTTGCGGTCGAATTCCGGATCGGTCGGCGCGCGCACGCACATGCCATGCCGCGCGAACGCCGCCTGATGGCCGTCGACAAAGATCATCCGCTCGGTGCTCGGATCCTTGCACGCCTTGCTGCCATCGCAGGTCGCCAGCACGCGCAGCTTCGGCAAAAATTTGCTGTCGACGAATTGCGCCGCCGCGCGCAGCCGCTCGGCATCGGCGCCGAAGGCCGGATGCACGTCCAGCCCGTCGCGCCCGCCGGGGCAGGGCTGGTTCTCCGCCTGCTCCGCCGGATTGCCGTAGGAGACATAGACGACGCGATTGAGATTGCCGCCGACAAACGGCTTCAGCGCGTTGCGCAATTGCGAGAACTCGCCCGGCAGATCTTCGTCGAGCGCTTGCTGCGAATCCGCAACGCTTGCGATCGCGCCGCCCTGCTTGAGCAGGACGCGCTCGGTGAGCGAGTCGACGATCACATTGGCGACGAGGCCGGCGAAATTCACGTCATTGGCGCCGACCGTGAGCAGAATCATGTCGAGGTTGCGGTTCGGCTGTGCCTTGTGCACCGCCGCCATGACATCGCGCAGCTCCGCCAGTTGCGGCGGCGCGGTGCCCGAGCACGAATCGATGCCGACCACCCAGGGGCAGTCGTCGGCGCGCTGGCCGCCGAACAGGCCGGCATTGATGGTCGCGCCGGTGCAGGCGAGCGGGATCAGCGTCACCGCCAGATGCGGCTGCTCGATCGCAAGCTGCAGCGCGGTGCGCACCTGATAGCTGTACAGCGAACGATGGCAGGCCGGATTCATCCAGCGCGCGCCGTGGCGCGCCCAGTCCTTCGCCGCGGTCGCGCTCGACGGGCCGTTCTCGCAGGACCGGTCGTCGGTATAGCCGGCGCGGCTCGGCCGATAATAGGTGGTGCTGCCGCGCAGAAAGCGGCGGAAACAGAAGCCGCCTTCGAGCTCGACAGCGCGATCCGGATTGCCTTCGCCGGCGGCAATGGAATCGCCGATCCCGGCAATGAGGACATCGCGCACCGTGATCTCGGCGGCGACGCGCTGGGCGGTGCCGTCGCCGAGCGGAATGTCGACCGTGGCGACGGTGGTCTTGCCGGCGCGCACGCGCAGGCGGACTTCCTGGTTGCACGGCACCGTGCTCTGCCGCACCGGGCCTTCGCCGTCATCGAAATTCCACGCGCAAGTGCCGTCGGCCGGCGCCGGCCCCGCAATCGATACGCCGACCGGATAATCGCGCGGATTGAGATAGCTCTCTTTCTCGCCGTCGCGCTCGCAGGTGGTGAGCAATTCGCCATAGCTGTCGAGGCAGAGATTGGCGACCACGTCCTTGGCCCAGCCGAGACCGTCGCTCTCGTGCTCCAGCCGCCGTTCTTCGGCGAGCACGCCGTCGCCGCGGTTCTCCGCCACCTGGCGCAGGAAATCGGCTTCCTTGCGGAACAGGCGGAACCGGTTCTTGACCTCCCATTGGATATGAAAATCGCCGGTGCCGGCGAGCTGCGCAAAAGCGTCATCAAACGGCGCCACGCCGGCGGCCAGCGCGACGAGGAGGGCGAAGAGAAGGAGGAGGCAAACGCGCATGAGTGCGGGCGAAGCGATGGATCATCCTTTCTAGCATTGGGGTTGCGGCGGAAATGTGAGGGCAGTGCAGGGGACCGTTACCATATGCCGGCGGTTGCAGGCGAGGTAAGCCCCCCGCTCCGGCGGGCGGTTCCTGTTGCGGGCGACGCGCGCTAGACTCCGTGCGGGGCGTAATCCGAAAGCTTGCAGACCACGATTTGCGGGCGAAGGCGCCGATGACGCAATCCTGAATGGCCAATACGATCACCAAGCAGTGCTGCGTTGTGGGCGGCGGCCCGGCCGGAATGATGCTTGGCTTTCTGCTCGCCCGCGCCGGGGTCGAGGTCGCCGTGCTGGAGAAGCACGCCGATTTCCTGCGCGATTTCCGCGGCGACACCGTGCATCCTTCGACGCTGGATTTGATCTACGAGCTCGGCCTGCTCGAGGAATTCCTGAAACTGCCGCACTCGAAGGTCGACCGGCTCACCATGCAGATCGGCGAGCAGTTCTTGCGGATAATCGATCTGACTCATTTGCCCTCGCATTGCAAATATATCGCGCTGATGCCGCAATGGGATTTTCTCAATTTTCTTGCCGCGCATGGCGGGCGCTGCAGGACCTTCGATCTGCATATGCGGACGGAGGCGACCGACCTGGTCGAAGAGGGTGGCCGCTTTGTCGGCATCCGCGCCACGACGTCGGATGGCGAACTCATCGTCCGCGCCGATCTCGTGGTCGGCTGCGACGGCCGCCATTCGACGTTGCGCGCCAAGGCCGGCCTGCAGAGCGACGATTTTGGTGCCCCGATGGACGTCTTGTGGTTTCGCATCAGCCGCAGGGGCGCCGACGATCCCGAGAGCTTCGGCCATATCGAGTCCGGCGCATTGCTGGTGATGCTCAACCGCAACGACTATTGGCAATGCGCCTATGTCATCCCAAAGGGCGGCGTCGATCGCGTGCACGCGGCCGGCGTCGAGGCGTTTCGCCGGAGCATCGTCGACCTCTCCCCGTTTCTTGCCGACCGCATCGGCGAGATCAGAAGTTTCGATGACGTGAAGCTCTTGACCGTCACGGTCGATCGGCTGCGGCAGTGGTGGCGGCCGGGACTGATCTGCATCGGCGACGCCGCGCATGCGATGTCGCCGATCGGCGGGGTGGGCATCAACATCGCCGTGCAGGACGCGGTGGCCGCCGCCAATCAGCTCGCCGCGCCGCTCAAAGCCGGCAAGGTCGCCGACGACGACCTGCGGGCGATCCAGAACCGCCGCACGTTTCCGGCGAAATTCACGCAGGCCATTCAACTCGCCATGCAGAACCGGATCATCAGCCCGGCGCTGCAAGGCGTCCGGCAGCCGAAGCCGCCGCTGCTTTTCAAGTTGGTGAATGCAGTGCCGCTCTTGCAGCGCATCCCGGCGCGCCTGCTCGGCCTGGGCATCCGTCCCGAGCACGTCCGTACGCCGGATGTCTTTGGGCCGGCCGCAGGCGCATCGCGCGCCGCGACTTAGCGCATCTGCGGGAAGGCGGCAGCCGGTTTTCCGATAGGAACATGCCCAAAATCATTCAGCCGGCGCGCCTTCCGATTTGCTCGAATCGAAATGCGCGCTCGGCTTTCGCCATCCCGAATCCGCCGAGGCCGCGAGGCATCGCCGATCCCGCCATTGCTCGCGTGCTGCCGCCAGTGCGGCAGGATCATCTTGCGGCCTTCCTGAATCCCGACAAAGCCGCCGCACATAAATGTTCGGGGTCGACCTCGCCGCTTTGTGCCATTCTGATGATGCGCTTTGCGATCAGCTCGCGGATCATGAGCTCGAACCTGCCATCGACGAGTTTGGACACCGCTTTGTCGTAGGCTTTGCCCATCGTTGTGGTCAGGTCGGGATCGAAAACTTTCAGCCGCCCAGGAAACGGTATTATGTCGGCCATCTCGCCCTCCAATGAAGTCGGGGAAGCAACTATGGCAAAACGTGCCTGGCAAAATCACCGTTGCAAGTCGTCAAGCGAATGTGAGGGGAGATGTACAGCCGTTCATCTCAGCTGTGCCAGAAGTGGGAGCTGTTTCGCCAAATAATGTTGTTCTCGTTTCTTTGCTACCAATTGCGTGCTCCAGCGATTTCACTTGCTGCTGCCGGCCGCCTCGATTTTCGTTCTCGATTTTCGTTTATGTCAGAAACCGGAAGGAACGGCACAGTGGCGGCGGCCCGCTTCAAGATCGCATATGCGATCTCGTACTTGATCTCGTATTTGGGCCCTGAACCGCCTCCAGAGCGTTTTCCGATTCGATGGAATTGCAAGCCGCTCCAGGCTTTTTGTTTTGTCGCATTTTCTTGCGGAAAGCCGGTCCCCGCTTTTCCGAAGATACTGCCCTGGCGATCCTGGCTTGGTCCGCTGTTCCGCCAATCCGGGACATCTGAAGTGTTCCAGATTGCTGCGTTGCCAGAATTCGACGCCCGCGCTGCGGCAGCGACGGATTACCTCGATCAACAAATCACTGCGGCAGAGAGGTCGAAGTTCACTGCGGCACGGTCATGAGTTCGAGCACATGGCCGTCCGGATCGCGAAAATAGACGCCGCGGCCGCCGTTCCAGTCATTGAGCTTGCCATCCTCAAGGCTCCACGGCGCGCTGCCATAGGCGAGCTTCGCCGCGCGGACGCGGCCGAAGATGGCATCGAACTCGGCATCGCTGACGTGGAAAGCGTAGTGGTGGCTTTCGAAGTCCCCGCCGTCATCGAAAAGCAGCGTGAGCGTGTCGTTGATACGGACCGGCGCGAAATGGCCGCCGTTCGGATCGACCTGGAGGCCGAAAATTCGCGCAAAGAATTGTGCCGCTGCCCTCTTATCGCGGGCAGGGACGATGGTGTGGTTGAGAGTGATGGTCATCGCAAGGCCTCTCGCTGTCAGCTGCCGCGGTCGGCATTCCCCCCGGACAAACTACAGGTAGGTCGGGGCCGTGGTGGAATGAAGGGCTTCACTGCGCTGCGCCAGCCGTCACACAACGAAATCGGAGGGTGCGCGTTAATCAGTCAGTGCGCCCCGGCGTCGCCGACTTGGTAGTGGCGAGGTCAGACAATGTTGGAACCATTGAGCTCGTCGGTCAGGTTTCCGGTCTTGCGCCGCTTAGCCGCAATCAGATCGAATTCTCGCAGATCGACGGCACGGCCGCGAAGGAGCCGCCGGGGTTGCGCTCGTTGGGACTCTCGCCACCAGCGCCGGAGGATGAACTCGAAGCGATGTTCGGGCGACGCCGATGAAGAGCTTCGCAAGGGCGACCACGCCGATCGTGCTGCCCTGGCCGCTACAGGGCGGCTTGGCGGCCGCAACGCGGGCGCTGTTTGATCTGGGCGACCAATCTTCCGCCGATTTTTTGCGACCCGTTGGCGAAGCCGCGCTTGTGCCGTCCGATTCAGTATCCTGGCGCGTGTTCAAGAACCCGCTGTCGCTTTTCATCGGCGGCGTCGCGGCGGTCATACTGGAACTCGCAGAGCCGCGTGTGCGCACCGGCGTGTGGGAGCACACGACCTTCCGTAGCGATCCAATTCGACGGCTGCGGCGAACAGGACTTGCCGCCATGGTTACGATCTACGCGGCTCGCAGCAAGGCCGAAGCCATGATCGCCGCCATTCGCCGCAGGCACGACCGTGTCGTCGGCTTGACGCCAGGAGGGGAGGTCTACAGCGCCAATGACCCGGAGCTTCTGAATTGGGTTCAGAGCACGGCGGCATACGGCTTCCTGCAGGCTTATCACACCTATGTCCGATCGCTCTCTGATTGGCAGCGCGACCGCTATTATGCCGAAGGAACCCTGACGGCCACTCTTTACGGCGCCAGCGCACCGGCATCGGAAGCCGCTGTTGAGAGGCGATTCGAGGCAATGTCCAATCGACTGGAGCGCTCGGACATTTTGTTCGAGTTCCTGGCGATCATGCGCTCGGCGCCGATTCTGCCATTGCCGCTGCGGCCGGTGCAGCCGTTGCTGATACGGGCCGCTGTTGATCTGACGCCTCGTCGGCTGCAGCCGATTGTGGGCCTCGCCGGCCGCGGGCTGAATGCTTGGGAGGCTCGTGTGGTGCAGAGAATGGGAGCGCTTGCGGACCGGCTCGTTCTTGAAGCCAATCCGGCCGTTCAGGCCTGTCGGCGCATGCGGCTTCCGGCCGATTACCTGTATGCCCACAAGAATGCGTTGTAATTGGCTTTTCTCTCCTCCCTGTTGCATTCCCGCGCAAGCCAACGTGAGCGGGAATCCGGGAGCCGGATCCCCGCTTGCGCGGGGACGGGCGGTGGCTGGGATCCTATTTGCTCTGCAATTCCGTCGCCGCGCGCGCGAGAATCTCGACGAGCCGCGATTCCGCTTCCGCGTCGTCGGCGAGCCGCTTGCTCGCCGTCTCGCGCAGATGCGCGATGGCGGCTTCGAGGAGCGGCGGCAGCTCGGCCTCGCGCGCGGCGCGCGCTCGCCGCCAGCGGTTCACCCGCTCCCCGATCGCGCTCAACCGATCAAGCACGACTTTGATGAGGTCCTTGTTGCTGTCGAGATGGGCGCGGCCCTCGTCGGTGATGGTGTAGAGCTTTTTGGCACCTTCGGTCGACGCGGTGACGTAGCCGGCCTCTTCGAGGAAGGTCAGGGTCGGATAGACCATGCCCGGGCTCGGCGAGTACCAGCCGCCGGTCTTTTCCTCGAGCAGCTTGATGATCTCGTAGCCGTGCCGCGGCGCCTGCGCGATCAGCGCCAGCGCGATCAAGCGCAGGTCGCCCTGCGCCAGCATGCGCCGCGCCCGCATGACGTCGTCGCCGTCCATGCCGCCGAGACCGCGTCCGCCAAAGCCGCCGAAGCGACCCCGCCCAAAGCGGCCGCCGTGCCGCCCGGCGCCCCACATTTCACCGCGTGATCCGCAGCCTCCGTAGTGATGTCCATGCATGTTTCAGCACCTCGTTATTAAAGATATATCTTTAGATAGCTTATATCGAGCTATAACGCAAGATATATCTACACATGAAATAACATTCCTATGTTTCAATATCTTAGTTGATACTAGAGAGCCATGGCGGCGGATGGTCGGGCCAATAGCCGGCGCGCGCGCATGGACTAGAATGGCTTGCGATGTTCACCGCCTTCTTTCACGAGCTCAAGGCCGCCGGCGTCCCGGTGACGCTGCGCGAATATCTGACCCTGATGGAGGCGATGGAGCAGGACCTCGCCGGCCGCCGCGTCGAAGATTTTTATTATCTGGCGCGCGCGGCTTTGGTGAAGGACGAGCGCAATCTCGACAAATTCGATCGCGTCTTCGGCCATGTCTTCAAGGGCCTTTCGCTCGTCGAAGACGCGCTCGTTGCCGAGATCCCCGCCGACTGGCTCAAAAAACTCACCGAAAAATTCTTGACCGAAGAAGAGAAAAAGCAGATCGAGGCGCTCGGCGGCCTCGACAAGCTGCTCGAAACGCTGCACCGGCGGCTCGCCGAGCAGAAGGGCCGACATCAGGGCGGCAGCAAATGGATCGGCACCGGCGGCACCTCGCCGTTCGGCGCCTATGGCTATAATCCGGAAGGCATCCGCATCGGGCAGGACAAGAACCGCAATTTCCGCGCCGTCAAAGTCTGGGACAAGCGCGAGTTCAAGGATCTTGCAGGCGACGTCGAGCTCGGCACGCGCAACATCAAGATCGCACTGCGGCGGCTGCGCAAATTCGCCCGCACCGGCGCGCCCGACGAGCTCGATCTCGACGGCACCATCAAGGGCACCGCGCACAAGGGCTATCTCGACATTCTGATGCGGCCGGAGCGCCACAACACGATAAAGGTGCTGCTCTTCCTCGATGTCGGCGGCTCGATGGACTGGCACGTCAAGGCGACGGAAGAATTGTTCTCCGCCGCAAGAAGCGAGTTCAAGCATCTCGTTCATCTCTACTTCCACAATTGCCTCTACGAGAAAGTCTGGAAGGAGAATGCGCGGCGCTGGAGCGAGACCACGCCGACCTTCGACGTGCTGCACACCTATCCGCACGACTACAAGGTCATCTTCGTCGGCGACGCGGCGATGTCGCCTTACGAGATCGTCGCGCCGGGCGGCTCGGTCGAGCACATGAATGCCGAGCCCGGGCAGGTGTGGATGCAGCGCGTACTTGCCGCTTATCCATCCTGCGTCTGGCTCAATCCGCTGCCCGAGCGCGAATGGGAGATGACTGCATCCATCCGCTTGATGCGGCAATTGCTCGGCGGCCGCATGTATCCGCTCACCATCGAAGGCCTCGACGCCGCGATGCGCGAACTGGGGCGATAACGGATCGTCTGATCATTTCCGCGCCGTCGATCGCAACGGCGACCCTTTATAAAGCGACAGCAGCCGTTGCGATCGACGACTATTTGGACGGCATCGATACGGTTCGACCGTCACCCCGGCGGAAACATCGACACGCCGGCGCCGGCGCGCAGATAGCCCTCGCCGATGACGCCGAGCAGACCCTGGATCTTGTCGATGGTTGCGTCGAGCAGGCCTACCGGCTCGCCGGTGGCCAGCTCGCGCTTGAGCTCGAGCAGCGCGTGGTTGGCGAGATCGACGCGCCGCGCCAGCACCATCGCCACATAAAGCAGCGCCGCGGAATCGTTTGCCATCAGCGCCACCGCATCGGCGACATGGAACTGCGACGCTTCGAGCGTGCGCACGTCGGCGGCATGCGGCTGATCGAGCAGCACCGACATCTCGCCGAACACCGCGCCGGGCTCCGAGACGGTGGCAATCGTGGTGCCGCCTCTGCTGACGCTGACCGCGCCGCTTTTGAGAATAAGCAGCTGCCCGGTTCGCGTCCCTGCGGCGAGCACCGTCTCGTCGGCGCGAAAACTCTTGAGTGGCAGCGCAGCAAGCTTTCTCTGCCAAGTCTCGGCGTCATGGATCAGCGGCACAGTGTCCCCCTCTTTGTCCGGCGATTATAGCTGCAAGCGAAGCGCAGTCGCAAAGCGCGCAGGCTTGATGATCTTTCCTTCTCCGCTAACGGGTGACAGGAGAAGCAGCTACGCCGTCCCTACGAGCGAGGTGCCCCCGTCGAGCGTGATCACTTGCCCGACCAGCGCATCGTTCTCGGCAATGAACACCGCGGCATGCGCGACTTCGTCCGCGCGCACGAAGCGGCCGATCGCGGTGGCGCGCGCGCAGGCCTCGATCACGTCCTTCGGCGCGCCGGCCCACGCTGGCGTCTGCGTATAGCCGGGCGCAATCGCATTGACGATGACATCGGGAGCGCTCGATTTGTTCAGCGTCGTGCTCAGGCTCGCCAGCGCCGCCTTGAACGCCGAGTACTGCAGATAATCCGGCTCGCCGCCGAAGAGATTACCGTAGATCGAGGTGATGTTGATGATCTTGCGCAGCCCCGCCGCGGGCAGCGCGATAAATTCGCGGCTCACCTGCACCGCCGACAGAAAGATGTTCCTGTACTGATAGTCCCACACGTCGTCGTCGCCGATCTCGCCGGCGCGCGAATCGCCGGCATTGTTCACCAGCACGTCGATGGTGCGCGTCGTCTTTTTGATGCCGGCAAACAGCGCCGCGATCTGCTCGGGATCCATCAGGTCGGCCTGGTGCAGGCTGCCGCCCGAAACTTTCGCGACGACGGCGAGCGTCTCCTCGGCGCCGGCTTTGTTCTTGCCGTAATGCACGAGCACCTGCGCGCGCTTCTGCGCCAAGGCAATGGCGATCGCCTTGCCGATGCCGCTTGACGCGCCGGTGACGAGGACGGTCTTGCCGGTGAGGTCCATGAACTATCGTAGGACAGGTTGAGCGCTGGCGAAACCCAGCATCGTGCTGGACGTGGCGATCCAAGAGAGGGGCGCTGCAGGCGAGGCGCCAATGATCGTCACAAGCCACAAGGTCCTTAAGGATGTTTGTGCTCGAGGACCTTCGATGCGCGGCACATGCGCGAGCGAAGCGGGCCGCCCGCAATTTCCCCATTTACCGTGGCGCAAGCGCAACAGCCTGGCCCCGGCCGCTGCATTATTCTGCTTCCGCACGCTGCATCGGGCGAGCCTGATTTCCTGGGAAGCCTTATGAAACAAATTGCAATCGGCATTGCGGCCATCACCGTCTCAGTCATGACGTCCGCGTCGTGCTGGGCACAATCCATTGAGCCGCAGGCGGCGGACGACATCCTGCGCCGTCTGCGCGCGGCCGAAGCCAGGGAGGCGGCGGCGGCAAAGGAGATTGCCGTGCTGCATGAAAAGCTTAGGCAGCTTAGGCTGTCACGGCAAAGCGACGGCTCGCAGCCGCGCGTCGGCGATACGACAGCGTTCGGGCAGAAAACAGCTCACTACGATCCGGCCTCTGATTTGAACCTGAAACCAGCGCTGTACAACACGGCCGCGGCGACGACGCTCGTGAGTGCCGCCCCGCCCATCCCTGAACCGCCTTTTCGTTGGAGCGGATTCTATGTCGGCGGCAACATCGGCTATGGCTGGGGCAATGCCCGCTCCGATATCGCGGAAAACGGGACAATCACCACTTTTCCAAACTTCCCCGGAAGCACCTTCGTCAATCCGCCCTACACATTTGCAGATTCAAATGCGCAACGCCTTGGCGGTCTGACCGGCGGCGCTCAGGCGGGCTATAATTATCAGGTCAATCCAAAGTGGGTGCTGGGCTTGGAATCTGACATCCAGGCTTCGGGTGAGCGGGGGAAGGGCTTCACGTCCAGCGATCCATTTGCGGGCACGCTCTGCACCGTGGTGCTGCAGGGCACTCCCAGCACGTGTTTGCTTACTACGCCGCTTGGCGGCACCACGATGACAAACGCGCAGGCCAAGATCGGATGGTTTGGCACGCTTCGCGGTCGGCTCGGTGTGCTGATCAACGATGAAGTTCTGCTCTACGGCAGTGGCGGATTGGCTTACGGCGAGGTCGGGCTTTCGGGCTCTGTCAATGCGAATGCCAGCGCTCCTGGCGCAGTCGGGTTTGGAGCGACATTTGGGCCGAACACCGCCGCTTTTAGCGAGTCGAAGATGAAGCTCGGCTTTGCCGCGGGCGGCGGTTTGGAAGGCAGGTTCTCGTATTGGCTTCCGCCCAGTTGGACGTGGAAGTTGGAATATCTCTACGTCGATCTTGGCACGCTCGACACCGTGATTCCGTTCATCGCGGCCTCGGCAGGTTTGCCGAATTTTTCCGACCTTGCCGGGACGGTGACGATCCGCACGCGCTTCACCGACAACATCGTGCGCGCCGGACTGAATTATCAGTTTCATTAAGTCGGGTGCGGCAGCGCACCGCCATAGCGCGTCTTCGTGCACTATAAGGCTGCGCTGCGCCCGGGATAGGAATCACCAATGGCACAGCAGTTAAACATCACACGTTCCCCGGATGCGGTGCAGCGTGGAGCGAAGCGGAACGGTGCACCGCTGATCCGGGGCCTGCGCAAGCGTGGCGCGTGCCAAGAGCGCGGAGCCTGTGACGGTC
>JAJPJB010000048.1 GCA_021324465.1 Hyphomicrobiaceae bacterium | reverse complement strand
CGACACCACGCCCTTGTTGCCGTGGCGGCCGGCCATCTTGTCGCCGGGCTGGATCTTGCGCTTCACGGCGACGAAGACCTTGACCATCTTCATCACGCCGGGCGGCAACTCGTCACCGCGCTGCAGTTTCTCGACCTTATCGAGGAAGCGCTGTTCGAGACGCTTCTTCGACTCGTCGTACTGCTTCCGGATGGCTTCGATCTCCGCCATGATCTTGTCGTTGGGCGAAGCGAACATCCACCACTGCGAGCGCGGATATTCGTCGAGAACCGCCCGCGTTATCTTGGTGTCCTTCTTGAAGCCCTTCGGGCCCGCGATGCCTTGGCGACCTTCCAGCAACTCGGCCAGACGGCCATAGACGTTGCGGTCGAGAATCGCCTGCTCGTCGTCCCGGTCCTTGGCGAGACGCTCGATCTCTTCACGCTCGATGGCAAGCGCGCGCTCGTCCTTCTCGACGCCATGGCGATTGAAGACGCGGACTTCGACCACCGTGCCCTGCACGCCCGGCGGCACGCGCAGTGACGTGTCGCGGACGTCGGAAGCCTTCTCGCCGAAGATGGCGCGCAGGAGCTTCTCTTCCGGCGTCATCGGGCTTTCGCCCTTCGGCGTGATCTTGCCGACCAGGATGTCGCCGGCGCGGACCTCGGCACCGATATAGACGATGCCGGCCTCATCGAGATTCTTCAGCGTCTCTTCCGAGACATTGGGAATGTCGCGCGTGATCTCCTCCGGCCCGAGCTTGGTGTCGCGGGCCATCACTTCGAATTCTTCGATATGGATCGAGGTGAAGACGTCGTCCTTGACGATACGCTCGGAGAGCAGGATCGAATCCTCGAAGTTGTAGCCGTTCCACGGCATGAACGCGACCAGCACGTTGCGGCCGAGCGCGAGCTCGCCGAGATCAGTCGAGGGACCGTCGGCAATGATGTCGCCCTTCGAGACCTGATCGCCGACCTTCACCAGCGGCCGCTGGTTGATGCAGGTGTTCTGGTTGGAACGCTGGAACTTCATCAGCCGATAGATGTCGACGCCAGGCTTGGTCGGATCCGGCTCGTCAGTGGCGCGGATCACGATACGAGTGGCGTCGACCTGGTCGACAATGCCGGTGCGGCGCGCAGCGATGGCGGCGCCGGAATCGCGAGCGACCACGCCTTCCATCCCGGTGCCGACGAACGGCGCCTCGGCACGAACAAGCGGCACGGCCTGCCGCTGCATGTTCGAGCCCATCAGCGCGCGATTGGCGTCATCGTTCTCGAGGAACGGGATCAGCGCGGCCGCGACCGAGACCAGTTGCTTCGGCGAGACGTCCATGAAGTCCACCTTGTCCGGCGGAATGAGCTGAACGTCGCCGGCATGGCGCACCACGACGAGATCGTCAGTGAAGCGGCCCTTGGCGTCGATGGCCGAGTTCGCCTGCGCCACAGTGTAGCGGCCTTCCTCCATTGCTGAGAGATAGACCACCTCGTCGGTGACGCGGCCATCCTTTACTTTGCGATAGGGCGTTTCGACAAAACCGTATTTGTTCACCCGCGCATAGGTCGCGAGCGAATTGATCAGACCGATATTCGGCCCTTCCGGCGTCTCGATCGGGCAGATGCGGCCGTAATGGGTGGTGTGCACGTCGCGCACTTCGAAGCCCGCACGCTCGCGCGTAAGACCGCCCGGTCCGAGCGCGGAAAGCCGCCGCTTGTGCGTGATCTCGGACAACGGATTGGTCTGGTCCATGAACTGCGAGAGCTGCGAGGAGCCGAAGAACTCGCGCACGGCGGCAGCCGCCGGCTTGGCATTGATCAGGTCCTGCGGCATGACCGTGTCAATATCGACCGAGGACATGCGCTCCTTGATCGCGCGCTCCATACGCAGAAGGCCGATGCGGTATTGATTCTCCATCAGTTCGCCGACCGAACGCACCCGGCGATTGCCGAGATGATCGATATCGTCGATCTCGCCCTTGCCGTCGCGCAGATCGACCAGCGTGCGGATCACCGCGATGATGTCCTCCTTGCGCAGAATGCGCACGGTGTCCTCCGCGGTGAGATCGAGCCGCATATTCATTTTCACGCGGCCGACCGCGGAGAGATCGTACCGCTCCGGATCGAAGAACAGCGAATTGAACATCGCCTGCGCGGTATCGATCGTCGGCGGTTCGCCTGGACGCATGACGCGGTAAATGTCGAACAGCGCGTCTTCGCGCGTCATGTTCTTGTCGATCGCGAGCGTATTGCGGATATAGGCGCCGACATTGACGTGATCGATGTCGAGCACGGGCAGTTCCTTGTAGCCCTGCTCGCTCAGCATCTTCAGCGTCTTTTCGGTGATCTCCTCGCCGGCCTCGGCATAGATTTCGCCGGTCTTCGCGTTGACGAGGTCCTCGGCGATGTAATGGCCGATGAGCTCTTCGTCGGAGAGTCGCAGCGCCTTCAAGCCCTTCTCGGCGAGCTGGCGCGCCTGGCGCACGGTCAGCTTCTTGCCGGCTTCGAGCACGACCTTGCCGGTGTCGGCATCGACCAGATCGTTGATGGCCTTGTAGCCACGCAGGCGCGTGGCATCGAACGGCACGCGCCAGCCGTCCTTGGCGCGCTTATAGGACACTTGCTTGTAGAAGGTGTTGAGGATCTCCTCGCCGGTCATGCCGAGCGCATATAGAAGCGACGTGACGGGAATCTTCCGCCGCCGGTCGATGCGCGCATAGACGATATCCTTGGCATCGAACTCGATGTCGAGCCAGGAGCCGCGATAAGGAATGATGCGGGCGGCGAACAGAAGCTTGCCCGAAGAATGCGTCTTGCCTTTGTCGTGGTCGAAGAACACACCGGGCGAACGATGCATCTGCGAGACAATGACGCGCTCAGTGCCGTTGACAATGAAGGTGCCGTTATTGGTCATGAGCGGGATGTCACCCATGTAGACATCCTGCTCTTTGATGTCTTTCACGGATTTGGCACCGGTCTCCTCGTCGATATCGAATACGATGAGCCGCAGCGTCACTTTGAGCGGCGCCGCGTAGGTCATGCCGCGCTGGCGGCACTCATCGACGTCATATTTCGGCGGCTCGAATTCATATTTGACAAATTCCAGCATCGACGTGTTGGAAAAGTCGGAAATCGGGAATACCGACTTGAACACCGCCTGCAGGCCTTCATTGGGGCGGCCGCCCGGCGGCTCCTGCACCAGCAAAAATTGGTCATAAGACGCCTTTTGAACCTCTATCAGGTTCGGCATCTCTGCGACTTCCTCGATTTTTCCGAAAAACTTGCGAACGCGCTTCCGACCGATAAACGTCTGCGCCATCATGTCCTCTCGCTCAATCGACCCGTTGGGCCCGAACCGCCGGCTCGAACCACCACCTCAAGCCCGCGGGCTCGAGGCATTGGAGGCGATCAAGGCGACTCTCCGGAAGGCCGCCATCCGTCGCGACCATCGGGACAGGCGTCGAGCGCCCCTGTTGCGTCAGCGACTTGGCCCTTCCGCAGGTCAAGCGACCCGCAGTGGAACCGAATCGCCGGATTCTCTTCTCGCCGCTAGGCGACAATCACGGTGATTCCCAGGTCCAAGGCCCAGGGATCACCGCTATTCACGCTCTTGGAAGCCCGGCATCACCGCGCTCGGCCGGGCGTTCCCTATAAGTAAGCACTACTTACTTAAGCTCAACCTTGGCGCCGACTTTTTCCAGCTGCGCCTTGATCTTGGCGGCGTCATCCTTGCTGACAGCCTCCTTGACGTTCTTGGGCGCGCCTTCGACCAGGTCCTTGGCCTCCTTGAGGCCGAGCCCCGTGATGGCGCGGACTTCCTTAATGACCTCGATCTTCTTGTCGCCGGCAGAGGCCAGAACGACCGTAAATTCGGTCTTCTCTTCGGCGGGCGCGGCGCCGCCGGCACCAGCGGCGGCCGGACCGGCCGCAACCGCAACTGCGGCAGCCGCGGAGACACCCCACTTCTCCTCAAGCAACTTGGCGAGTTCGGCGGCTTCGAGCACGGTGAGGCTCGAGAGGTCGTCGACGATTTTCTGCAGATCAGCCATGTTCAATGTCCTTCGGTTCTAACCGTGTGAGCTGAGGCAGCCTCAGGCTGCCGCGCTTTCCCCGCTCTTTGAGGCATAGGCCTGGACCACGCGGGCGACTTTCGCCGCGGGTGCATTGACCACCTGGGCGATCTTGGTTGCGGGCGCCTGGATGAGGCCGACGATTTTGGCCCGCAACTCGTCGAGCGACGGCAGGGCGGCAAGCGCCTTGACCCCGTTCGGATCGAGCGTGGTCTTGCCCATCGCGCCGCCAAGAATGACAAACTGCTCGTTGGCCTTGGCGAAATCGATGGCGACCTTCGGCGCCGCTACCGGATCGTTCGAATAGGCGATCACGGTCGGTCCCTTGAGCAGGGACGCAATGGAAGCGACGTCGGAGCCCTCAAGAGCGATTTTAGCGAGGCGGTTTTTCGCGACCTTCACGCTGGCGCCAGCCTGCTTCATCTGCCGACGCAGAGTCTGCATCTGGGCGACCGTGAGGCCGGAGTAATGAGCCACGACGACAACCTTGGTGGCCTTGAAGACCTCGCCAAGAGACGCCACGAACTCGCTTTTTGCCGCGCGATCCAAAAGCTCTCTCCGGTTGGCGGTCCGCGCCTTGCGAAACCCGCCGGGTTGATGCCGGCCGTCCCGCACGGTCCCTCCTTGCAAGGAGGGCAAACCGGGGCAGGACGACGTTGAGCCTGCCCCCCGGCGCGTAGCTCGCGCTACTCCGGGTCGTCGAGGTCAGAACCGAAGGGCAACCGGCCCATTTGAGGCCCCAGCCCTCGTCCTTCGCCCGTCTATGCTGGCTTGGCCCTCGTCGAGGGCTGGATTAAGCCGTTGCTGGCGCCCGCAGTCTTGGACAGGAATGCGCTTAGCAAACTCCGCAAGCTCTTGTGTCTCTTAGAAAATCCGACTCGGATCAGCCTAAGAGCGCATTTCACTCACAGGTTTTTGAGAAGCGAACAAAGGCGCGCCGACAAAACGGGCCGGCACGCCCTCAGCGATATTTAGCCGTTCGCGACAGACTTGCCAAGCCCTAATTGCCGAGCCTTGCCAAGCCGCAATTGCCGAGCGGCGTCCCACCACCCTGCGCCACAAGAGGCGGCGGCCGTCTCAGCGGGCCTGCTCCGACACACCGAAGACGCTGCTCACGTCGACTTTGACGCCGGGACCCATCGTCGAGGAGATGGCCACGCGATTAATAAAGTGGCCCTTGGCGCCCTGCGGCCGCGACTTCTGCACGGCGTCCGCAAAAGCGCGAATATTCTCGACCAGCTTTTCCTCGCTGAACGAGGCCTTGCCGACCCCGGCCTGGACAATGCCGGCCTTTTCGACGCGGAACTCGACCGAGCCGCCCTTGGCACCTTTGACCGCATTGGTCACGTCCATGGTCACTGTGCCGACCTTTGGATTGGGCATCAGTCCGCGCGGGCCCAGCACTTTGCCAAGACGGCCGACCAGCGGCATCAGATCGGGCGTTGCGATGACGCGATCAAAGTCGATATTGCCGCCCTGCACTTTCTCGACCAGGTCCTCGGCCCCGACCACATCAGCGCCCGCGGCTTTGGCCTCATCGGCTTTGGCGCCGCGCGCGAACACGGCGACCCGCACGGTACGGCCGGTGCCGTTCGGCAGATTGACTACCCCGCGCACCTGCTGATCGGCGTGACGCGGATCGACACCAAGGTTCATGGCAATTTCGACGGTCTCGTCGAATTTGGCCTTGGCCCGCGCCTTGACCATCTTCACGGCCTCGGCAAGCGGATAAAGCTTCTCGCGGTCGATCCCCTTGCGCGCGTCGATCGTGCGCTTTCCCAGCCGGCTCATGCTTTCACCTCCAGTCCCATCGAACGCGCCGATCCCTCGACCATGCGCATGGCCGCTTCAATGGTGTCGCAGTTCAAGTCCTTCATCTTCTGCTCGGCGATCTCGCGCACCTGCGACTGGGTGACCGAGCCCGCGACGTCGCGGCCCGGGGTCTTTGAGCCGCTTTCGAGCTTGGCGGCCTTCTTGAGGAAGTACGATACCGGAGGGGTGCGAAGTTCAAAGGTGAACGAGCGGTCGGCATAGACCGTGATCGTCACCGGAATTGGCGCGCCCTTCTCCATCTTCTGGGTCTGCGCATTAAAGGCCTTGCAGAACTCCATGATGTTGAGGCCGCGCTGGCCCAGGGCGGGTCCGATCGGCGGCGACGGATTGGCCGCGCCCGCCGGCACCTGCAATTTCACATAGCCGGTAATTTTCTTTGCCATTCGCTACTCCTGTTAGTGGTGCGGATCTTGACAGCTGGCGACCGCCTCACCTCCCACGGGTCCACTTCGTTTCCCGGGCGCGGTGCAGCGCGAAGCGGTGCGCCGCAGACCCGGGACCGTTACGATCCCGGAACAGCGGTGCATCACTGCGTGCTGCACCGCATCCGGGATACAGGATCACCTATAATTTCTCCACCTGCCCAAATTCGAGCTCGACCGGCGTGGCGCGGCCGAAGATCGACACCGCCACTTTGAGCCGCGACCGCCCTTCGTCGACCTCCTCCACGGTGCCGTTGAACGAGGCAAACGGTCCGTCCGCAACGCGCACCTGCTCGCCCACTTCGAACGATACCGAGGGCTTCGGCCGCTCGATGCCTTCCTGCACCTGCTGAAGAAGACGCTGCGCCTCGGCCTCGGCCAGCGGCATGGGCTTGTTGTCGGAACCGAGGAAGCCCGTCACCTTCGGCGTGTTCTTGATCAGGTGATAGGCGTCATCCGTCATCTCCATCTTCACCAGCACATAGCCGGGGAAGAATTTGCGCTCGGCATCGACCTTGCGCCCGCGGCGGACCTCGACCACCTTCTCTTTCGGAACCAGGATTTCCTCGAACAAGTGCGACAGCCCGCGCTGCTTCGCCTGTTCGCGGATGGAATCCGCAACCTTGTTCTCGAAATTCGAATAGGCGTGGACCGCGTACCACCGACTGGTCATAGCTGAATTCCAAATCGTCGCGTTGCAGCGCTCACATATTGATGCCGAGCAGAAAACTGACAGCGAGCCGCATGGCCTGATCGGCGAGCAGGAAAAAGATCGATGCGATGAACACCATCACGAACACCATGATGGTGGTGACGGTGGTCTCTTTGCGGGTCGGCCAAGTGACCTTCTGGCCCTCGGCACGCACTTCCTGCAGAAACTTGAACGGGCTGACCTTTGCCATGCGCTTATTCCAATAGAATTCCCCGCCCCCGCCCAACTTTACGGACGAGACCGACCCGCGGTTTCTTTGGGGAATACGTTCGTCGCGGAAGTCCGATCCCGGGCCGCTGACGATGCGTCTTACTTACTGCCGGGCGAACGAAGCGTCAAGGGAGCCGCCGCAGTGAGGCGGACAACAGGCGTCTGATAAAACGCGCGTTTTGCGGTCTGCCGGCCGTCCACTGCCAAGTGTCCGACCTGAGAGATTGGCGACGGAACGTACCGGACCCACGCCGAAAATGGCAGGAGTGGAGGGACTCGAACCCCCAACCCCCGGTTTTGGAGACCGGTGCTCTAGCCATTGAGCTACACTCCTAGGCAGCCGAGAAATGCCCCTTGCCGGCGCATAAGGCAAGTCTTTGCGATGCCGCGCCACGCCCTTGAACCGAACCAGGCCGCCGATCGACTCATCGGTGAAATCCCTAAGAGAGCCCTTCATGCTTTCGCGCCGCGCCTTCACACTCACCGCATGCGGCTTTTGCCGCGCCAGCTTTGGCAGCCCTCTTTGCAAAGATGCTGCCCGCGCTGCTGACAGTTCGGCACGCACCTTTGTCGCGGCCATCCACAATTCCTACCGGGGCAAAGACGCCAAGGATGTCGCTTGACGCGCGGGATTGGGACGCACAGCACTTCGAGATTAGCGCCACCGGTGCTGCGCCTGGCCAAAGCCGGCGTTACCGTCAAATTCCTCAATGATCGCAAGCCGACGACGACGGTGATCGAGGTTGTGACGGTCAACAGCGCCTGGCGGATTAACAACATCACCCGGGCTGCGTGACGGCAGGGCGGAAGACCGAAGGGCGATCATATTCGATCTATATTCATTGACACCGCCCCGCGCGCGTGAGGGAAACCACGCTTGCCGGCAATCTGCCGGAGATGACCTACCGAAGATGAAGAAGGTGGAGCGGGTGAGGGGAATCGAACCCCCGTCATAAGCTTGGAAGGCTTCTGCTCTACCATTGAGCTACACCCGCGCCCGAAGCGCCGCGGAAAACTAGCGCATCTTTTCCGCTTCCGACAATCGCGTCGGTATTCCCATTGATTTCTCCGGCCTGCCGGCGATCCCTCCGCCGATGCTCAAGTCGCCTTAACGCTAATGCGACCGTATTCGCACCGGAACGCGCAAATCTGCTACCTTGCGGTTGCAGACTTTCTCGCCCGTTATCAGCGCCTTAACCAATATTAGGCGGCAGGCCCAACGTCGCAATATGACGTCGAGACCAATCAACTTCTGCGAGGTCGCCATCGTCGGCGCGGGCCCGTACGGGCTGTCGATTGCCGCGCATCTTGATCAATCTGGCGTCAAAACCTGCGTGTTCGGCGCGCCCATGGGCTTTTGGCGTGAGAACATGCCGAAAGGCATGAAGCTGCGCTCGCCGTGGCACGGCACGCACCTTGCGAGCCCGAACCACGCGCATTCGCTCGATGCTTATGCGCGCGATCATAACATCGATGACGACAGGCTCCTGCCGCTCGAAGATTTCATCGATTACGGCGAATGGTTCCAAAAGCGCGCGGTGCCGCAGCTCGATGATCGCACCGTACGTCTCGTCGATGCCGGCAGCAATGGTTTCACGCTGACGCTGCGCGACGGCGAGACGATCTCCGCCGACCGCGTCGTCGTCGCGACGGGCTTGCGCAATCAGGACTATCGGCCGCCGCTCTTCGCCGGCCTGTCCAAGGATGTTGTTTCGCATACCTGCGATCACGCCGACCTGTCGATCTTTGGCGGCAAGCGTGTTGCGGTCGTCGGCCGCGGCCAAAGCGCGTGCGAATCCGCAGCGCTGTTGTCGGAAGCCGGCGCGGCAGCCGAGCTCATCAGCCGGGGTGATATTCGCTGGCTGGACAATCTGACCGACGGAGGGGCCAAATCCTCGCTGCGGCGGTTACGCCAAGCGCTCGACGCACCCTCGGCCGTAGGACCGTTTCCACTGAGCTGGCTCGCGGAATTTCCCGGTCTCACCCGGCATCTGCCGAAAAATTTGCGCGAAGAATTTTCCCGACGCTGTCTCAAGCCCGCCGCCGCCGGCTGGCTCAAGCCGCGTTTTGCCAACGTGAGCTGCAATACCGGGCGCATCATTACCGGGGTGCGTGCGACAACCGCCGGCATCGTGCTCGAGCTCGACAATGGCGCGCGAACTTTCGATCATGTCTTGCTGGGTACTGGCTATCGCGTCGACATTGCACGGCTTGGGATCCTGTCGCGGCGAATCCTCGACAAGATCGCCTGCGATGGCGGCGCGCCCCTGCTCGGTACCGGCTTTGAATCGACCGTGGCAAAACTGCACTTTGTCGGTTCCTACGCCGTTCGAAGCTATGGACCGCTGTTGCGCTTCATTGCCGGCGCGCCTTTCACCGCATACGCAGTGACAAAGGCGGCGTTGGCCGACACCGCCAGCGTCGGCCGCGAATTTTTGTCGTCTGCCGATTCCGAATTCGGCGCGGCCGCGCACAACCTGTCGCAGCCGCAATGAGACAATCCGAACAAGCGGCGCCGAGATTGCAGACCGAGATCAGAACACAGACGCGGCGCGGCGCCATCCTCCTCGGCGGCGCGCATGGCACTCTCGCAATTGCGCGCAGCCTCGGCCGGCGCGGCATTCCGGTCTGGCTCGTCACCGACGACAGCCCGCTCGCCAAGCTTTCACGTTACGTGACGCGCAGCTTCACCTGGCCGGGACCGCGTGACGAGGGGGCGCTCCGCTTTCTCGGCGACCTGCATCATCGCTGCGGCCTTTCGGGCTGGATGCTGTTTCCCGGCAGCGACGCTGACCTGCGCTTTGTTGCGCAAAATCACGCCGCACTCTCGACCGTCTTCACCCTCACGACGCCGGCCTGGGAGACGGTCCGTTTCGCCTATGACAAGCGGCAAATGAATGCGCGCGCCGCGATGCTCGGTCTACCCTATCCAGGCACCTATTATCCGCGCGCCCACGACGATCTCGCCGAGATCGATCTGCCGTTTCCGGTGATCCTCAAGCCCACGGTCCGTGAGGCGCGCAATGCCTTTGTCGATGCCAAGGCCTGGCGAGCAGATAACGGGCAAGTGCTGCGCGCCCGCTATGAACAAGCGAAGGCGTTGGTCGGCACGGACAATATTATGATTCAAGAGCTGATACCCGGCGACGGCTCAGCACAGTTTTCCTATGCCGGCATATGGGATCGCGGCGCTCCGATCGGTGCACTCGTGGCGCGCCGGCGGCGGCAGTACCCGGTCGAATTCGGTTTCACCAGCACTCTCGTCGAAACCATCGACGCGCCCGAGATCGAAGCGGCGGCTGTGCGCTTCCTCACGTCGCTCGACTATAGCGGCCTGGTTGAGATCGAATTCAAATTCGACGGGCGCCAAGGTCTCTACAAAATTCTCGATGTCAACGCACGGGCCTGGACCTGGATCGCGCTCGGGGCCGCGGCAGGCCTCGACTTTCCGGCAATAGCCTGGCAGCTCGCAAGCGGCGAAGCAGTCAATCCGCGCGCGGCGCGCAGCGGCGTGAAGTGGGTGTATTTTGCGCGCGACCTTGTCGCTTGCCTGCACGAGATCGCAAGCGGACGGCTATCGCCCGGCGATTACATCCGTTCGCTGCGCCGCGCCTCTTCGGCAGCGGTCTTTGCCTGGGACGACCCCTGGCCGGCAGCCCTCGACATTCCGCTCAGCGCTGCGCGCGTGCTCAGTCGCCGATCGCTCCGCAGCCGCACGGCCAAGACCGCGCTGCAGTCGGCGCGACTGCCGTCCCGGTAAGGCGCCAAAATGCCCGTCAAAGACGGCGGCGGCCTGCGAGCAATTCACGGCGCCAAGAGACTGTCCTGTCGGTCCGGCACGATGGGAATGGCAGTCTCCTGTGCTTCATAACCGATCTTGGCCGGATAGCGATCGAGAAGTTCCGGCGCCGGGCGCTTTGTGAAATTTTACTCCGCGTTTACATCGGTACGCACTGCGCTTGGTGTGACCCCAATCACATTAATTCGACTTAATCCGCGCAACAAATAGTGCGCCTGCAGATTTTGCGCGTACGGACTGTTGAGATTCCGGTGAGCGGAATATGGTGAAGCGGCTTATTACGGATGACCGGAAGCATCCGATGCTTTCCGCCTTGCTGCCGGTGGCCGGCATTCTGTTGGCGGCGACGCTCGCCAAGACCGGCGCAGCGGCGCATTTGCTTCATCTTGCTCATACCGTTCTCGCGGTATTGGCTTAGCACTGCTGCGCGCCCCCGGTGCATAGCGTGCCGGCAACATGCGGGTTGAACGCCTTTTGGGCGGCAAGCAAAGTCCAATCATCGCCTGCGAATCCCCCGGGTCACCCCACCGGCGCGCCACCCATAAAGAAGTCCGCCCGGTGCAATGACAATGTAGATGGGCTCGCCATTGACACTCCACATTCATCCCGGCACATCAACGCAAGCCGTGGAGGAAGGAGACGCCGATGGCAGACGAACTCGTGCTTTACACCAATCCACAGTCGCGCGGCCGTGTCGCGCGGTGGATGCTGGAGGAAGTCGGCCAGCCTTACAAAGTTGAACTTTTGGATTATGCCTCGACCATGAAAGGACCTGCCTATCTCGCCATCAATCCGATGGGCAAGGTGCCGGCCTTGCGCCACGGCGATGCCATCGTGACCGAGACGGCGGCGATCTGCGCCTATCTGGCGGACGCCTTTCCGCAAGCGCGGCTTGCCCCGCCGGCGGGCGACCGACTGCGCGCGCCCTATTATCGCTGGCTGTTCTTTTGCGCCGGCCCGATCGAGGCCGCGTCGAGCAACAAGGCGCTCGGTTTTGTCGTGCCGCCCGAGCGCGAACGGATGATGGGTTATGGCAACTACGCACGGGCGATAGATACGCTCGAGGCTGCAATATCGAAGAGCGAATATCTCGTCGGTAACCATTTCACCGCGGCCGATCTCTATGTCGGATCGCATATTGGCTTCGGCATGATGTTCGGCATGCTCGAACGGCGGCCCGCCTTCGAACAGTATTGGAAACGGGTGAGCAGCCGGCCGGCCTGCAAGCGCGCCAATGAGCTTGATGATGCCCAGGCTAGGGACATGAAAAAGGCCGGCTAGACTTCAAAATGCTTCCGGACATCCGCAGCAGCGGCTGCCCCATATGGATTATCGCGCCCTCCTGAACATTCTCGCACAACGCAAAGCCGTCGGGCGCGAACACAATGACGGTCGAGCCGTGTTGAAACCAGCCGAGCTCGTCGCCTTTGCGCACCTGACTGTCACAAACAATGACATTGCGGCCGCGGTAGTCGCGGCCGAGCAGCCCGTCGATGCAATGCAGGCGGATGCTTGCCACCAGAATGGCGGCGACCGCGACCAGCGTCACATGATGGCCGCCGTGGGCCAGGGACATGCGGACGATCGCGCGCTCATTCTTGCAGAACAGGCGCTCGATCCGCTTAAGCGCGATCGGATTGACGTTCCAGGTATCCCCCGAGACATAGATCACCTGATCGATGTGGGCGTCGTGCGGCGCATGGAAACGATGATACATGCTCGATTTGAGCCGCAGCGTCACATAGCACCCATCGCGATGCTTTTCGACCAATGCCGGATCGGGTAGCAAGTCTTCCAGCGTGTAGGGAAAGCCCTTGGCTTGAAACAATTGGGTGCCGTCCAGCATGCCGTGTGCACCAATGATGGCATCGCACGGACTGATCACAATATCGGGCCTGGCATCGATCGGTCGCGCGCCATCCTTGAGCTCGCGAATGAAGCAGTCGTGCAGACTTGAAAATTTGGATTTCTTGGCCTCCGACAGGTCGAGATCGGAAAACAAGCGCCAGGTGGCGATCGACAGATCCCGGATCACCGGCTGCTCGATTTGGCTGAACCAGCCGATAAATTGCGTCGCAAGCCGCCGCGGAATGCGGTTGGTGAGCAGAAAATTGATGTCTTCCTGCTCGACGACGCGGAGGATTTGAGTCCTGACCGTCATGTGCTTGTTAAAAGTTCGAGCTAAACCGCGATTCGATGGACGGCACGATTCTCGCCTTTTACGGGCTTGGCGCCGCGGCAGTGGCGACTTCGGTCGCGAAACTGAAAAAACGGCTTGAACTGTCGCAAGCCAAGCATCGCTCGCTGGCCGGTCATGCACGGATCGCGCGCCGGCTCGCTGCCTTTGTGCCGTTCTATGAATACGACGAAGAACGGTTCTTTTGCACGGATGGAGCGCCGGCGGAAGTTGCGGCGCGTCGTCGAGCCGGTTTCCTGCGATTGTCGGCGCTTTACAAAAAGCGCTTCGCCGAAACGATTCGACGAACCGCCGAGGCGAGCCGGTCGATTTCGGACCTGCAGTTCACCGATGCGTATCGCGTGCCGTTCCAGTATCGCCGCGTGGTCCGCGAACACTTGCCGTCCGCCGCCTTTCTGGCGTCTTCGAGCGGTGTCACCGTCACCGATCTCGATGGCAATCGCGCTTACGATCTGACCGGTTCCTATGGCGTCAACCTGTTCGGGCACGATTTCTACAAGGACGCCATCGAGCGCGGCGCCGCGCGGGTGCGCGCACTGGGACCGGTGCTCGGCCTCTATCACCCGCTGATCGTTGAGAATATCGAGCTCCTCAAAGATATTTCCGGGCTCGACGAAGTCTCGTTTCACATGTCCGGCACCGAAGCCGTCATGCAAGCGGTGCGGCTGGCGCGCTATCACACCAAGCGTTCGCATCTGGTGCGGTTTTGCGGCGCCTATCACGGCTGGTGGGGCGACGTGCAGCCGGGCGTCGGCAATCCCGTGCCGGCGCATGAGACCTATACGCTGACCGACATGTCCGAGGACGCGCTGCGCGTGTTGCGCACGCGGCACAATATCGCCTGCGTGCTGATCAATCCGCTGCAGGCGCTGCATCCCAATGCTTCGGCGCCCAGCGATTCCGCGCTGCTCGACTCCAGCCGCCGCGCCCGGTTCGACAAAGCGGCTTATGCCGAGTGGCTCAGGCGACTGCGCCAAGTCTGCACCGAGCGCAACATCGTTCTGATCTTCGATGAAGTCTTCGTCGGCTTCCGCCTCGCAAAAGGCGGCGCACAGGACTATTTCGGGGTGCGTGCCGACCTTGTCACTTACGGCAAAACGCTGGGCGGCGGCCTGCCGATCGGCGTGGTCTGCGGCCGCCACGATCTGATGAAGCGCTTTCGCGACGACCGCCCCGCCGACATTTGCTTTGCGCGCGGCACCTTCAATTCGCATCCCTATGTCATGGCGGCGATGAACGAGTTTCTGCGCTATTTGCGCACCCCGGCGGCCGATGCGCTCTATCGTGATCTCGATGCGATCTGGGATCGACGCACACAGCAGCTCAACGCGCTCCTCGCCGCCGAAGGCCTGCCGGTGGAAGTCGCGAACATGTCGTCGATCTGGTGCGTCTGCTACACAAAGCCGCTGCGCTATAATTGGATGCTGCAATATTATCTGCGCGCCGAAGGCCTGGCGCTGAGCTGGATCGGCACAGGCCGGCTGATCTTCAGTTTGAATTATACGCAGACCGATTTCGAGGCCGTCGCCGATCGTTTCGTCGCCGCCGCCAAAGCCATGCAGGAGGACGGCTGGTGGTGGCACCATCCGGCACTCACCAACAAATCGATCAGGCGGACCGTGCTCAAGGAAATGGTCCGCGTGCGCCTGTTTGGCCCGGCAGTGCGGATCAATGGCTAAAGCGCGAGAATTCGGCATCGTGCCAGACCGCAAAACCGCACCGGTATCCAAAATCGCGCCGGTATGATGACGAGACGGCATTGATCGCAACAGCCGCGCTTCCTCCGCTCCATGACTCTGCCGCCGCCGCACTTTCCGCCCGCAATCGCCTGCGCCACGTCATTGCAAGGAGCGTCAGCGGCGAGGCGCAGGGGTGCGGTGCCGCCGATCTGGATCGCTTCGCTTGCGGCGACGTTAGAACCATCTCGTCGAAATTCGCCGCTCAGAACGCCCGCTCAGGTCGGCCGCGGCACTTCCTCGACATCATCATCGTCTTCCGCGTCCCACCAGTGGTTCAGCCCGATCTCGGGGTCGATCAGCTCGCCGCGCAAGAGCGCAAGTGGCGCCTTGTGATAGATTTTGATGTCGTGGAACGGGTCGGTGAGAATCTTGGTGGCCCAGACCAGACCGGTCTGCACGTCCTTGACGAAAAACAATTGCATGGTCCGGAAGATCACCCCACCGATCCCGAGCGCGAGCCAGACAATGGCAACATGATGTACCAGTTCTGATTTGTTGGTGGCCGGTGTGAACAGGCCGAAATAGCTGGGGCTGAACAGGAACGGCAGCGGCGACAGCGCCCAGATCGACAGCAGAACGACCTTGCGACGCAGGTTATATCCGACCTTGATCTCTTCCTTGTATTCATGGCTGGCGTGATTGACATGATCGTAGTCTTTGGGCTCGAAAAAGAAATGGCCGGTCTGCCGTGTCGTCATCGCCACCAGCCAGCCCGCAAGCGCGGAGATCGCCGGATCCTTGAAGATCATCACGTAGGAAAAGAGAAAGCTTAACGCGCTGACAAAATGCAGCGACTGATTGATGCGGCTGTGATGATAATAACGATGGTCGTCCCAGCGTTGACTCCGCAAGGCACCCAGGAAATTTTCCATTTGGCAACCCCCGTCCTGCAGGCGTTCGTTCTGCGTATGGCGATTCGATGAACCCCGTGTGACGGGAGCCTTCGGTGAGTCGCGTCGCCAGGGTCCGCATGTGACAAAGGGGTGAAAACCGATGCTCCGCGGCGGGCTCAACCTGCCGCGCGTTCTCGCTTGGAAATGTCGTCCGCCCTTACGGCACCCTGTTTGCCGAAGCGGATCAGATTGAAGTGCCCGAACGGCGGCACCGCGCGGCGTTCGATCAGATGCATGCCAGGGGTTTGCGCGGTCCAGCGCGAATAGCGCTCAAATGAGAATTCGGAGCGCCAGCCAAGCTTGCGCGCCGCGGGCTGAAACCAATGTTCAAGCGAACGCCGCAAGCCCGCTTCGGCGCCGACACGGCTCACCAGGATGATCTCGCCGCCGGGCTTGAGCACGCGGGCAAGCTCGTCAAGTGTCGCCTCCGGATTGGGAACCGTGGTGATGACGTGCTGCGCAACGACCACGTCAAACGAATCATCGGGAAACGTCAGATGCTCGGCGTCCATCACCCACAGGCCCTCGACATTCGTCAGGCCAAGCTCGGCGACCCGCTCCTGCGCCTTGCGCAACATCGGCTCGGAAATGTCGATGCCGGAAATTTGGCAGTTCTTCGAATATTGCGGCAGCGAAATTCCGGTACCGACGCCGACCTCAAGAACGCGGCCACCGATGCGCTCGGCGGCCGTGATCGCGACCTGCCGGCCGCGCTCAAAAACCGCCCCGAAGACCAGATCATAAACCGGTGCCCAGCGCGCATAGGCTTTGGCGACCGTTTGCTTGTCCAAATCCGCGTCAGATAGAATGCTCATGCGTGACCCTTGTGTTACAGCCGGGCACCAGGCTCTGCCCGGCTGTTTCGTGTGCGTCATCGGCGGTTGCCATCGCCGACTCGATCGCGCGCGCACCGCTTTGGGCCGCCTTGCGCGCATGACCAATGAACTGGCGCGCGCTGTTCTCCCAGGAATAGCGCAGCGCGAATTCGCGGCACGCCTCGCGGGAAATCCAGAGCGCCTGCATGCAGGCAGTGCGAAGATCGTCGTTGAGCACTCCGATCGGATTGTTGGCGACAACGTCTTTCGGTCCGGTCACCGGAAAAGCGGCGATGGGTACGCCGCTCGCAAGCGCCTCGAGCTGCACAATGCCGAACGTATCGGTGAGGCTTGGAAAGACAAAAACGTCGGCGGCCGCCAGATGCGCGGCAAGGATGCCGTTGTCCAGCTGCCCAAGGAATTTGGCGTCGGGAAAACGACGCTTGAGCTCGGCTTCCTGCGGCCCGGCGCCGATGATGACCTTGGTGCCTGGCAAATCGAGCGACAGGAAAGCCGGCAGATTCTTTTCGACTGCGACGCGCCCGACCGACATGAAAATCGGTCGCGGAAAGCCGAGATCAATGGCACGATCGGGACGGAACAGATCGACATCGACGCCGCGCGTCCACATGCCGAGATTGGTAAAGCCGCGTGCGGAGAGTTCCGTCATCAGTGATGGCGTCGCCACCATGGTCACCGCAGCCGCCGCGTGAAAACGCCGCAGCGCGTTATAAATCCACGCCGCAGGGATCGGCGAGCGCGCCGAAATATATTCAGGAAAGCGCGTGGTATAGCTCGTCGTGAAGGGCCGGCCGACCCGGAGGCAATACGCGCGTATCGCGTGGCCGATCGGTCCTTCTGTCGCGATATGAATGGCGTCCGGCCTTGCTCTTTCGATGCGCTCCGCAATGCGTTTCCTGCGCGGCAGAGCGAGCCGCAGACCCGGATAAGTCGGCACCGGAAAGGTCCAAAAGCCATCCGGCGAGAGAAAGTCGATCTCGACGCCGAGCTTGCCGGCGGCCCGCGCCAGCGAACCCAGCGTGCGCACCACGCCATTGACTTGCGGACGCCAAGCGTCCGTCCCGACCAGGACTTTCATGGGATTGCTTTCGGCCGGGAACTGGGCAGCGGCGTCGTTTGTTCGAATCGCATGTAAACAACAATTGCCATTTCATATCTCAATCGTGTGACGGTCCCGGCACGGCCATACGTCTACCCCCGGGTGGACCGTAACAATGCTGTTACAAACGGATGGGAACTTGCCGTCGCGATTCGTCCACGGAGTTGTACAGGTCCTGGCTGAAACTCCTCCCCTTGCGCAGACGATCATGCGCGGCGTCGGCCGGAACAGGATCAGCGTCGCACTCAGCTTGGTGATTGTCGCGATCGCCGCCGCCACGCTTTATCACCTGCTGCGCGGTATCGATGTCGAGAAGGTCGTCGAAGCGCTGCAAGCGCAGCCGGGCTGGAATATCCTCATTGCGGCGCTGCTGGTGATTGCCGGCTATTCCAATCTCGTGCTCTACGACGCGTTCGCGCTGCATACGATTGGCAAGCGCGGCATGCCCTGGCATGTCGTCGCCTTTGCAAGCTTCACAAGCTACACGATCGGCCACTCGCTCGGCGCAGCGACCCTGACCTGCGGCTTGGTGCGATTCCGCGTCTACTCGTTTTGGGGCTTGACCGTTGTCGATGTTGCCAAGATTGCGTTCATGACCGGGCTGACCTTTTGGCTTGGCAACGCCTTCGTGCTTGGCGGCGGGGTCGCGATCGCGCCGGGTGCGCTGACGGCCATCGATCAGCTGCCGCTCTGGGTCAACCGCCTGCTCGGCTTGGCGGGATTCGCGGCGATTGGCTGTTATCTGCTGTGGCTCGCGCCGCAGCCGCGTGCTGTCGGGCGCGCGAACTGGAAGATCGTCCTGCCCAATCTACGCCGCACGCTTCTGCAGATCGCAATCGGGACCACCGATCGCTTACTGGCGTCGCTGGCGATTTTCATGCTGCTGCCGCCCAGCCCAAGCATCAGCTTCGTGCATTTGGTTGTCGTCTTCGTCCTGGCGACGCTTCTCGGCACAGTCAGCCACACTCCGGGCAGCCTTGGCGTGGTCGAAGCGGCGATTCTGATCGGCCTGCCGCAATATCCACGCGAGGAATTGCTGGCGACCTTGCTCACATTCCGCGTGATCGACTTCTTTTTGCCGCTCGTGCTCGCCATGATCATGTTCGGGCTGCGCGAATTGCGATTAATTGCGCGCAGGACGCAGGCTCGAAGAGCTGACGTTTCGGCGCAGTACAGTCTGCCCTATTGGCCGAAGCCTGCGAGCCAAAGCCGGCACCGTTAGCGGCACCGCCGACGCCTTTGCAGCGCGAAGCCGTGTCCTCAATGGGCGTCGCGTTCATCGGTGTACCATGACGGCTTCTGCGGGTAATGCGGACCGTCGTAAATCTCGATCACTATCGTCTCTTCATGCGCGATAGCGGGGCCGTGCACGTTGCCTTTGGGATTGCAGTAGAAGCATCCGGCGGTGAGGACGACGCCGGTCGAGGTGTATTCATAGTTGCCCTTCAGGCAGAACATGAACTGATTGGCAGCATGAAGATGCGGCTGTGGAATACCGGCGCCCTTGTCGAACTTGATCAGGGCGATCGAAGCGCCGGTTTGCTCGTTGCGCCACAGCATTTTCTCATGAATGCCCTTGAGCGACTTCTCGCGCCAGGCGACGTTCTCGGATTGGATGAGAATTTCGGTGAGAGTGGGCGCGCCCTCTGGTAGTTCTGTCATTTGGACCTCACACTCGCGATGATTGACAACGGCGGCCGGCATCACGCGGCGGGATGCTCCACGCTCCACGTAATCGACTTGATTTCGATCAGCCGCGATAAATAAGTCACGTCCGATTTGTTGGTCAGCCTGTGCACTTCGCGCATTTCGTTGATGAAGACAAACGAGCCGAGTGGCTCCTGCGTCGCGATTTTCTTGCCGAAAATCGTCTCGATCTCGTTCTCGCCGCCGCCAAGCGAAACGACAAGATAGGGATGATAGTGAATATGGAAGTCGATGGTCTCGCCCGGCTCGAGCCGAATTTCCCAGACCCGCACCAGCTCATTTTCGAACAAAATTTTCTGGCCGATCTCGCCGAGCCTGACACCGCGATCCGCCGCAGCCTCTAGTCCGAATCTGTCGTCCACCGTTTTCGGCTCCTATCGCGCGGGAACGACCGCGATTGCATTGATCTCGATCAAATAATCCGGCGAGGTCATCTTGGCGACTTCGACCATGGTCGAGGCCGGCAACGGCGGCTTGAAATACTGGGCGCGCACTTTGTGAATGGCCTCAAAGTGCTCCATGTTGCGCACATAGACGTCGACGCGGCAGACGTCGTCGAGCGTGCCACCGGCAGCTTCCACCGCGGATTTTACGTTCTCGCAAACCTGTCGTGTCTGCTCCGTAATGTCGCCAATGCCGGCGACGCTGCCGTCCGGCCGGCGCGCCGTCATGCCGGAGACGAAGACGAAGCGGCCGGTCGCTTCGATTGCCGTGGCGTGCGAGAAGACGCCGTTCGGCTGCCGCAGCTTTGGACTTGAAATTTGTACCTTGGGCATGGTGCTCATCCTGGACACGGTTATCAAAACAATGTCGCGGCAACGCCAAGCTCCCGCGCATAGCGCTGCAACATCACGACGACGGATGGCTCGAGCCGCACGCTGCCACCGCACCCCTGTCGCCGCCGCCATTCCGCCTCTCCCGGCGTGAACAGCGCGGCCACGCCGGGAGCGCGCGCGCCGCCGCGGATGCGTGCCGCAGCCGCGGACACCTGTTGCCGAAACCAACCGAGATCGCAGAAATGCGCGACGTCGATGGCAATGAAAAGATGCGAGCAGTCGTAGGACACGCTGAAATCGCCGTAGAGCGGGCGTACCTGCGCGCCGGTCGCGCCTTGTGACAACAGTCCGCACAACAGATCGATGAGAAACGAAAGGCCGAAGCCCTTGGGCCCGCCAGCTGGCAACAGCATGCCGGCGATCGCCTCCGAGGCATTAGTGGTGGGCAGCCCCTGCGCGGTGACGGCCCATGTCGGCGGAATCGCTTCCCTGGCCTTCTCCGCCAACCGGATCTTGCCCATGGCGGCCTCGCTCGTCGCCATATCCAGCACAACTGGGATCTCGCCATCGGTGGGCAACGCAATGGCGAGAGGATTGTTGCCGACCGCCCGTTCAGCGCCGCCCGGCGCCGGCATCAGCGGGCGCGTGTTGCACATGGCGATGCCGACGGAGCCGGCTCTGGCGGCGTGGAGCGCATAGCGGCCGGCCGCGCCGAAGTGAAAGCCATGGCGAACCGCGACGATGCCCGCGGCGAACTGGCGGGCTTTGTCGATCGCAACGGTCATCGCCTGCAGGCCGGTTACCTGCCCGAGCGCATGTCCGGCATCGAGCACAACGGCGCCGTGCCGGTCACAGACCACCTCAGCTTTGGTTTTGCGCGAAACCGATCCCCGACGCAGGCGCTCGATATACATGTCGATTAGCATCACGCCGTGTGACGACAGGCCGTCAAGCTCGGCCTCAACCAGCCCGTCGGCAACAGCGGCGGCTGCAGGCTCGGGAACGCCTGCGGCGACAAACAACTGCGCGACAAATTTGGCGAGCCCGGGCGCAGGCACCGCCACGGCCCCCTGTTGCACGGCAACGCTCATTTGAGCGCCTTGCCGTTCTGCGCTTTGCCGCGCGCCGCCGCGTCTCTGCCAGCGGCGAGCGACGCTGCAACCTTATCGAAGGTGCGGGTGATGTGTAGCCGGTTGAGATCCAGTGTTCTGTCGATTTCCCGGTTCAACGCGGCCCGCATCAGCTGCTTGTGCTCGGCCACGTCATCGCGCGGCGGTGCGTTCGCCATGATCGAAAGAGCGACATAGCGCTCAGCCTGTTCGAACAATCGTGACCGAATCGACATCATTGTCTGCGATGCGCACGCCGCTACGAGCGCTGCGTGAAATTCCGCGTGCTCCCGGCGCCATGCCGCATTGAGGGCGTCGGGATTGTCCGGATCGATCTTGGTCTGGCGCGACAGACGATGAAACGCGCTTAGCAGATTGGCCTCCCATTCGACGCCGCCTTTCTCAAGCGACCAGCGCAGCGCGATCGATTCGATTTCGATCCTGGTTCGCATCAGATCGCGCAGATTCTCATGCGACACTTCGGCAACGCGAAATCCCTTGTTCTGCTCCAGCTCGACAAGGCCCTCGGCCTCGAGCCGCATCAGCGCTTCGCGCAGCGGACTAATGCCCATGCCGTAACGCTCGCGCAAAGCTTCGACGCGCAAGCGCTCATTCGGCATCAGCCGGCAGGCGATGATATCGGCGCGCAACTGCCGCAGCGCGGATTCCTGCAGGGTCGGCGGAGCGACGGATTTGGCAGGCGACGGCGGCATCAGACCTCCCGGGACTGCAGCCGCGCGGCGCACGGCTCTAATCGAATACACGAGGCTTTTTACAGGATCAACGGATTTTCGAAAATATGTTGACGGATCGAAACTTTCGATGGCACCATGACCGCCGGTTCACCCGCTTTCGCGGCGCTGGAGATAGGTCCAATGCGTTCGTGGTTTCCCGCATCTGCCGCAATATCGACCATCGCGCTGCTGATCGCGCCACTGTCCGATCGGGCTATGGCGCAAAATGCGCAATTACCGACCAAAGTCGTGTTTTCGCTCGATTTCATTCCGTTAGGCCGCCACGCGCCCTGGTATGCGGCGCTCGCCGAAGGCTATTACAAGGACGAAGGGCTCGACATCTCCATCATACCGGCCCAGGGCACGGCGCAGGTGATCCAGGCTGTGGAATCGGGCACCGCGAATATCGGTTTCGTCGATGTGCCGAGCGTCGTGATCGCCCGCGGCAACGGCTCCAAGCTCAGGATACTGGCGGTGAATTACGAGAAAGCACCTTATGCGATTTTCAGTCTCGCCAACGGCGCCAACGTCACCACGCCGAAGCAACTGGAAGGCCTCACACTCGGCAGCGGCGCCGGCAGTTTCACGCCGAAGATCATCCAGGGCTTTATGGTTCAGAGAGGGCTCGATCCGAACAAGCTCGCGATCAGCAATGTAGCACCGCCGGCACGCGCCTCGACGTTGCTGTCCGGACAAATCCCGGCCATTGAGTTTTTTGTCATGGCCAAGCCTAGTCTCGAGGCTGGCGCAAAAAGTGCAAATACAGAATTGCGCACGCTGCTGCTCGCCGATTACGGACTTGAACTTTACGGCAACGGGATCGCCGCAACCGAAGACACCATCGCAAAAAATCCCGACGTCTTGCGGCGCTTCGTGCGCGCGTCGCTGAGAGGATGGAAATTCGCGCTGGCCAATCCGCAAAAGGCGGCAGCCGATGAAATCCAATACGTGCCGACGCTTAAAGCGGACGGTATCGTGGCAGAGATCGGCGTGGTCGCTGATCTTGCCGTGATCGCCGATACCAAAAAGAACGGGCTCGGCTGGTTTGATCCGGCGAAGATGAAAGCGAATGTCGATTTTGTCACCAAATATATCGGTGTCAGCGGCGCCCCGCCGGCCCCGGCAGACATTTACGCCGCGGGCTTTCTGCCAGCTACTCCCATGCTGCCTTGATGGGCGCTGCGACACGCGAAGACATCTGCAGCGGAGCTCTCACGCCACGCGCCTCTGTTCCGTTCGGCCATTTCAAAGATGTCCATCAAGCTTTCGCTCAGTCCGGCCGGGCGCCGCTGGTTGCCATCGAAAATATTACGTTCGACTTGCAAGCGGGCCATCTGGTGACGCTCCTTGGCCCGAGCGGTTGCGGCAAGACGACTTTTCTCAAGATCGTCGGCGGATTGTTGTCGGCGTCGAGCGGCACGATTCAGATCAACGGCCGCGACGTCCAGGAGCCACAGCCCGATTTCGGTGTGGTGTTTCAGCAGGCCAACCTGATGCCATGGCGGACCGTGCTTGCCAATGTTCTCTTCCCGATGGAGATCCTGCGACGCGCCGATGCCGAGGCGGTGCGCGCCGCCAAGCAGATGCTGACGCTCGTCGGTCTTGCGGGTTTCGAACACGCCTACCCGTCGCAACTTTCCGGCGGCATGCAGCAGCGCGTCGCGCTGTGCCGGGCGTTGATCCACAAGCCAAAGCTGCTGCTGATGGACGAGCCATTCGGCGCGCTCGATGAGCTCACCCGCATGGAGATGCAGGACCTGCTGCTCGATATTCGCCGCAAGACCGGCGCGACCGTGATGTTTGTGACCCACAGCATCAGTGAGGCCGTGTACATTTCCGATGCGATCGTCGTATTCAGCAGGCGCCCGGCGGTTGTCGCCGACTATATCAATGTCGACCTGCCCTACCCGCGCGCGTCGGAAATGCGCTACCTGCCCGCATTCACCGCGCTGGAACACAGAGCCGGACGGGCGCTCGGAATCACCCGATGACCCGAGGAGCAATCAAGAACTCCCTTTTTCCGCTGCTTGGTGTCGCTGTCATTCTTGTTGTTTGGCAGCTCTACACGGACGTCTTCGCGATCAGCCGGATCGTGCTGCCAAGCCCGCTGGACATTTTTGATGCTTGCGCCGCAAATTGGGACGCGCTACTGCGGCAAAGCTGGCCGACTTTCTCGGAGAGCGTGTTGGGATTTTTGCTGGCTGTCGTCGTCGGCATCCCGTTTGCGGTCTGCGTTGCAAGCTCACGAATTCTAAACCTGACGCTTTACCCGATCCTGATTGCGACCCAATCGATTCCCAAGGTCGCGATCGCGCCGATCATCCTGGTCTGGTTCGGACTCGGCATGCAATCGAAGCTCGTGATCGCTTTTTTGGTCGCTTTCTTTCCCATTGTCGTCGATACTGCGGCAGGCATACGGGCGACGCCGCCCGCGCTGCTCGAACTGGCGCGCTCGCTGCGCGCTTCACCGCTTCAGATCTTTCTCAAGATCCAATTTCCTGCGGCCTTGCCGTTCATCTTTGCCGGCGCGAAGGTGGCGGTGACGCTGGCCGTGATCGGCGCGGTAATCGGCGAGTTCGTGGGCTCGGTGAGCGGCCTGGGCAATCTGCTGCTCAGCGCGAATTCGCAGCTCGACAGCGCCCTCGCCTGGGCGGCGCTGGTCTGGCTGAGCGCGCTCGGCATCTTATTATTCGCCGCAGTCGTTGTTGCCGAACGCATCGTCATGCCCTGGTCGGACGCCGGGCATCGTTGAGCCTGGCTTGCGCCAATCTCGCTCAGCTCGCCGCGCTCAATTGCTCCGTCATCCCCGAAATCGTGGTGTCGGGATAAAGCTCTTTGAGCTGCGGATAGACTTCGCGCGCGAACATGCGGATGCCATGCACCGTGTCCTCGTGATCGAGGAAGCCCGCCTGTCCCATGATCAGGAGATTGCCGTAGCCGCCGACGTAATTCCAATGCTTCCTGATCTGCGCCAGCACCTGATCGGGCGTGCCGGCGAACATGGTACCGGCTTCGATCGCGCCTTCCACGGTCGATTGCTTGGTGCCGTAAGCGCTCACCACATTGTGCGCGCCCTTGGCCAATTGCACATTCATCGCCACAGGCACATAGCCCGGCGGATTGGAGAAGTGCGGCGGCACCTTGTTGGCGGTGATATACCAGAGCAGCTTTTCCGCGCCGGCACGCGCCCGCGCGTCATTTTCGCCGACATAGATCAGCGCAGCATAAGCAAGCCGGTCGATCGGCACGTCCTGGCCGCGACCGGCCTCGCGCCAGCCGCGGCGATAAGACTCATAAATGCGCTTGGTGGTCTCGAAGCCGGTGAGAAATGTTGCCTGGATATAGCCGCGGGCGCCGACCTGCGCGGCGCCGCCGGTGGATGTCGAACTGACCCAGATCGGCGGATGCGGCTGCTGAATGGGGCGCGGCCAGATATTGATCGCCCGATGATGAAAGAAGCGCCCTTCATGGCTGAATGGGCCGTCGTGATGTGTCCAGCACTTGACGATCAGATCGAGCGCCTCCCAGTGCCGCTCGTTCATGCGCACCGGGTTGCTGTTGGCCGGCAGCACCTCGTAGGGCACACCGCGCACAAAGCCGGCCTCGAGCCGCCCGTGCGACAGCACGTCGATCATTGCCATTTCCTCGGCGACGCGAACCGGCTGCCGACGATTGGCGATCGGATTGCCTAGGATGAGAAGGCGTGCCGTTTTGCTCAAGCGCGCCAGCGCCGCGAGCATCAATGGCGCAGCCGGATCGACGCAGGTCGCAGTCTGATGATGCTCGTTGAGCATGATCTCGACGCCTTCGTCTTCGGCAACCAACCATTCGTCGATGAATCGGTCATACAAAGCCGCGCCCTTTAACGGATCATAGATGCGATTGGGCAGCGACACCCGGATCGACGGATAGGTCTCGGCCGGCGGCAGATAAGGATAGGCCGTCTCACTGAAGTGCCACGCTCTCATCTCATTCTCCGAAAAATTGCATGACCTCGGCCGCGAAGGCCGCGGGCCGCTCGAGCTGCGGCACATGACCTGCCGCCGTAATGGTCACGGTGCGGGCATCAGGTAACAGACTTGCATAGGCCTCGAGATAGGTCTGCGACACCAGGCCGTCGCTGTCGCCGCGAATGAACAAAGTCGGCGCCTTGATGCGATGCAGCCGATGCTTGAGCTTCGGATTGTGCATCCACGGCTCCCAGGTCAGCAGCGCGACCGTCTCGCGAGCGCGAAACATGGCGGCTAGCTCGTCGTCCGACATTTTGGCGGGATCCGGCTTCATACGCTCGGGGTCGTGATAAAGCAGCTTGTCGACCTCCGCCTGCGGCATGGCGAAGATGTCGGGAATGTCGAGCCGATCGGACGGCCCAACCTTGATACCGACGGGGCCGACCATGACCAGGCGGCGAAACCGTTCCGGCGCCTTGGTCGCCATCTCGGCCGCGACCCAACCGCCGATCGAACAGCCGATCAGATCGATGCGATCGAATTGCAGGATGTCCATCAATTCGAGATAGAGATAGGCGATGTCGTCGACGCTATCGAGCCAGTCGGGCAGGCTCGATCTGCCAAATCCCGGATGCGACGGCACAACAAGGCGCCGCCTCGTCGACAGCGGTGCAACAAAAGGCTGTTGCGGGTGAAAACCGCCGCCACCGTGCAGAAACAAAATCGGAGATTGGGGCTGCGTGTCTTGTCCCGAATCGAACAGTTCAAGATCGATTCCGGACAGTTTCACAACTGCCATGTCCGGTCTGGTCACCATCTGCACGCGAATTCCTCCCGTCGCGAAACTTTTCCACTATTACTTTTATTTCAAAGCATTGCACATTGACATGAGCACGAGAATGCCGGCTTCGGAATAGCTGCACTGCACCAAGGCGTCACACGCTCAAATATTCGCGCAGCACAAAGTCATCGCGTTCAAGCTGTGCCGTGCTCCCGCTAAAGCAGATCTCCCCCTTGTTCATGACGTGATGGCGATCGCCAACGGCGAAAGCCGCCGACAGGTTCTGCTCGACCAGAACGATCGCGAGCCCTTCGCGTTTGAGCCGCAGCAGGACTTCGATGATCTGCTGCACGATGATCGGCGCGAGTCCTTCCGAGGGCTCATCCAGCAGAAGCAGGCTCGGATTGAGCATGAGCGCGCGGGCGATCGAGAGCATCTGCTGCTCGCCGCCCGACAGTTGAAAGCCGAGATTGCGTTGCCGCGCCTGCAAAGCCGGAAACAGCTCGAAAATTCGCGGCAGCGTCCAGGAGCCCGCGCCGCCCCGGCCAGTTCGCGCAAAGACGGTCAGGTTCTCGCGCACCGTCAGGCTCGGGAAGATGCCGCGCTCCTGCGGCACGAAACCGAAGCCGAGCCGGGCAAGCGCGTAAGGCGGCAGACCAGCGATGTCGCGGCCCTTGTAGCGGATGCGACCAGGCCGCGGCTGCAGATATCCCATGATGGTGAGAATGGTCGTGGTCTTGCCGGCACCATTGCGGCCAAGCAGACATACGACTTCGCCTGGCCGCACGGACAAGGACACGCCATGCAGGATATGGCTGTCGCCGTAATAGGCATTGATGGCATCGACTTCGAGCATCAGTGCACCATGCCGAGATAGACTTCCCGCACGCGATCGTTGGCTTGGATTTCCGCAGGCGTCCCGGTAGCCAACACCTTGCCGTAGTGGAGCACGGTGATCCGATCGGCGAGCGAGAACACGACCTTCATGTCGTGCTCGATCATCAGGATGGACAGCGTTCGCGGCAGCGAGCCGATCAAAGCGATCATACGAGCGGTTTCGCTCGGCGACATGCCGGAGGTCGGCTCGTCCAACAACAGAAGCTCGGGTTCGCCCGCAAGCGCAATGGCGATCTCGAGCTGTCGCTGCTCGCCATAGGATAATGTCCTGGCAGCCCGCGCACCATCGCCATCGAGATGAACCTGCGCCATCAATTGGGTAGCGCGCTCGGACATCGCCGTATCGCGGCCGACCGGAGCGAAAAAGTTGAGCGGATTGCCGAGGCGGACTTCGAGTGCGAGCCGAATATTCTCGACGACACTGAGATTCTGGAACAGATTGTTGCGCTGAAACGTGCGCGCCACGCCCATGCGGCTGATGCTGTCCGGCGGCCAGCCGGTGATGTCGTGATCGTTGACCAATACGCGGCCTGCGCTCGGGCGCAACTGGCCGCCGATCTGATTGACCAGGCTCGTCTTGCCGGCTCCGTTTGGCCCGATGATAACGTGGCGTTCGCCGGCGTCGACGATGAGGCTGATATTGTCGGTGACCACCAGGTTGCCAAACGACTTATAAAGCGAATCGAGGCGGAGCACGCTCATTTTGCCACCCGCCGCCACTGCAGCTTTTGCGCGGCGCCCCACAGGCCGCCGGAAAAGAACATGACGCAGCAGATGAATATTGCACCGATGATCGACAGCCAATGCTCGCTGTAGGAACTCACCACATTCTTCATCAGGAGAAACAGCGCGGTACCAATCGCGGGGCCGACCAGCGTCCCGGCGCCGCCGAGCATGGTCATGATCAAAATATCGCCGGAGGCGGTCCAATAGATCGCGTCCGACGAAATGAAGCCGTTGAAAATCGCGTAGAGCCCTCCCGCAAGGCCGGCGATCGCGCCGGCAATCGTAAACGACAGCAGCTTGTAGGCCCGCGTCGGATAGCCGACTGCCATCATGCGCTGCTCGTTCTCCCGGATGCCGACAAAGGCATGGCCAAGCGGCGCGTTGAGAAGCCGGCGCAGGACCCAATAGGTCAAAGCGAAGAAGCTCAGGGTCATGAAATACATGACGAGCGATCTTGACAGACTAAAGCCGAAGAAGCTCGGCTGTTCGGCGATGGTCAGTCCGTCCGAACCGCCGGTGACGTCACGCCATTTCAGCGCCACCGAGAATACGAGCTGCGAGAAGGCGAGCGTGAGCATCAAAAACGGGATGCCGCCGGTGCGCACGCAAAAGAAACCGATCAGGGCCGCGCCGCAGGCGGCGATCGCGACGCCTGCGGCAACCCCAAGCCAGGCATTGAGCTCGAACTGCGTACCGAGAATCGCCACCGCATACGCGCCGAGACCGAAAAACGCGGCATGTCCGAGCGACATCAGGCCGGTGAAGCCGAGCAGAAGATCAAGGCTCATGGCGAAAATCGCGAAAATGAAAATTTCCGATACGAGCGCGCGCGGATAATCGCCCATCAGAAACGGCAGGATAAGAAGCGCGACCAGCACCCCGAGTTCGGACGTTCGCGTCTGCAGCGAAGCTGGCCTGCTGGTCGTAGTCACGGCCGGCGCAACGGAGGCATCGGAATATTTGATGCCGAACAGCCCCTGCGGCCGGACAAGGAGCACGGCCAGCATGGCCAGATAGATCAGAAACAGCGCCACACCTTGGAAATAGGCCTTGCCGAATGTGTCGACGATGCCAATGAGCAGACTGCCGACGAAGGCGCCGCGCAAACTGCCCATGCCGCCGATCACAATAACGATGAAAGCCGGGATCAAAATTTCGCTGTCCATTCCGGGATAGAGGCCGAGGATCGGCGCTGCGGCGATGCCGCCCAAGGCCGCAAGCGCCACGCCAAAGCCGAAAATGCCGCTGAACAGCGCGGGAATATTGGCGCCGAGGCCGGCCGCCATGATCGCATTGTCGACGCCCGCCCGGACCATCGCTCCAATCCGGCTGCGCTCGAGCAGGAGCCACAATACGAGCGCAATCGCAAAACCGAAGCCGATCAGAAACAGGCGATAGGCCGAAAACACACCAAGCCCGATATGCACGATACCGTGCAGCCCGGCCGGCGCCCACAGGTGCAGCACGGCGCGGCCCCAGATTGTTTGCACCAGATCGAGAAAGACAAAGGTGAAGCCGAAGGTCAGCAACACCTGGTCCATGTGACCGCGCCGATAGAGCGGGCGAAGGAACAGAAGCTCCATCACAATGCCAATACCGGCAACCGGGATCGGCGCCAAAACAAAAGCCAGCCAGAAACTGCCGGTCGCCTTGAAGATGGCCAGACCTAAGTACGCGCCGAGCATGAAAAACGAGCCATGCGCCAGGCTCACCACATTCATCAGGCCGAAGATCAGCGAAAGCCCGGCCGCCATCAGAAACAGGAGGACGCCGTAGACCAGCCCGTTCAGAAGCTGGGCGACAAACAGCTCCATGCGTTCCTCAGCCGACGGTATTTTGCGATGTGGGCGCCTTAGTAGACCTTCTTGCCCGGGTCTTGCACGTCTTTGGCGGTGGAGAGGATTTTGGTGGAGATGCCATCGCCGCTTTCGATCACTTGCGCGATATAGATGTTCTGGATCGGATTGTGGGTCGCCGGATCCATGCGGAACGGGCCGCGCGGCGCCTTGAAGGATACCTTGCTCATCGCCTCAGCGAGCTTGTCTTTGTTGGAAGCATCGCCACCAGTCATCTTCAATGCCTCGGCCAGGGCCTGGGCGCCGACATAGCCGTAATCGGCGAACAGATCCGGCGCATACTTGTATTTCGCCTTGAAGTTCTTGGCGAACTCTTTGCTCTCCGGATTGTCGACGGTATCGGTATAGGTGAGCGCCGAGATGACGCCGATGGCCGATTTGCCGACCGCACTCACCGTTTGCGAATCGATCATGGTAAAGCCGGTCAGCGGCATCTTCTCTTTCAAGCCGAATTCGGTGTATTGCTGCACGAAGCGCGCCGCGTCGGCGCCCGGCATGAAGTCGTAGGTCACCGGCGGATTGATCGCCTTGATATCGGTGAGATAGGCGGAAAAATCGGTCGTGCCGAGCGGCGGCCAGATTTCCTTGAGGACCTTGCCGCCCTTGGCGAGGTAAGGGCCTTTGAACTGATTCATGACGTCGTGGCCGCCAGCATAATCGGAGGCCGTGGTGACGATCTCCTTGCCGAGATGGTCATAGATGTAGTCGGCCATCGGCCCAGAAAGCTGAAAGGTCGAAATCGAGGTGCGGAACAAATAAGGGTAGCGATCCCAGGTGATCGCGTCGGTGCCCGCGCCGGAGACGATATAGAAGGCCTTCTGCTGCTTCATATAATTGAGCACAGCGAGCGCAACATTGCTGGCTTGAATGCCGATGATGAGATCGACATTGTCGCTCTCGACAAGCTTCTTGGCCTTTTGCAAGCCGATCTGGGGATTGAACTGGTCGTCTTCCTTGATGAGTTCGATCTTGCGGCCGGCGACAGTCCAATTGATGCTGTCGAAATAAAGGTTCATGGCGTCGAGATTGGCCTGCCCAGCATAAGCGAGCCCGCCGGTATAGGTGTTGATGTTGCCGATGCGAATCGGCGCGCTGCCCTGGGCGCGAACAGCCGGAGCGGCCAGGCTCGACGCCAATGCGGCGCCGACCGAGCTCTTCATGAATGTACGACGTGACACTGCGCCCGCGCGCGAATTGTGTTTTTTCATGCTCGCTCTCCCTAGGCGCCAGATGGCGGCCGTCGTCATCTTAAGCGCAGTGCCGCGCGGCTCGCTAGAGGCGTTTCAGCAAGGTCGTCCGCCTTTCTCCGCAGAGCCGCGGTGTTGCGGCGGCACCGCAGCCTCGATAAGGAAGCTTACGGAGGATGCCGTTTTGCGGCTTCGGTACCTTGGCCGCAACGATGCGTCGGTCAAACAGGCTGCGTTAATCGCACGTCAGCTGGGCGGATCACATGGGCCTAGAATTCGGTGTATTCGATCATCTCGACCGCAATGACCTGCTGTTGAGCGAATTCTACGAAGAACGGCTTAAAGTCATCGAGGCCTTCGATCGCTGCGGCTTCTACGCCTATCATGTCGCGGAACACCATTTCACGCCGCTTGGCATGGCCCCCTCGCCCAGCGTCTTTCTCTCCGCCATCGCACAGCGCACCGAGCGGCTGCGTTTCGGCACTTTCGTCTACGCGCTGCCGGTCCATCATCCGTTGCGCGTGCTGGAGGAGATCTGCATGCTCGATCACTTAAGCCGTGGACGCCTGGAGATCGGCTTCGGCCGCGGTTCGGTGCCGTTCGAGATTTCGTATTACGGGCAGAATGCGCAGGAGCGGCAGCAAATCTATGCCGAACGGCTCGAACTCATCCTCAAGGCGTTTACGGTCACGACGCTATGCTGGAGCGGGCGCTACGATCAATTCGAAAACGTGCCCATGGAGATGACACCTTACCAAAAGCCGCACCCGCCGCTGTGGTACGGCGCGCATTCACCGGACAGCGCCGAGCGCGCCGCACGTAGAGGCCTCCACATCGTCACCAATGACATGCCCGCCAATACCCGGGCCATCGTCGCGCGCTACCTTGATGTCTGGCGCGACGTCCACAGCGGGCAAATGGAAAGCGCCGAGCCGCCCAAAATGGGCATGGTAAGGTTCATTCTGGTTGCCGACACCGACGCGCAGGCGATGCGAATCGCGCGCAGCGCCTATCTGCGCTGGCGCTCGAGCTTCACTTATCTCTCCGACTTGCACGGTGTCACAACGCAATCACCGCTGCAGGTGGACAGCTTCGACACGCTCGTGCGCCAGGGACAGGGCATCGCCGGTTCGCCGGAAACGGTGCGTGACTTTCTGGCGTCGCAGATCGCCGAGTGCGGCGTGAATTACGTGGTCGGCCAGTTCTGCTTCGGCAATCTGACGCTTGAGCACATGCTCCATTCGGTCGAAATATTTGCATCGCAGGTCATGCCGGCGCTGCGAAGCAAGTTCGATCTCTGAAACCGAAGCCGCTCACGTCGGATTGATGCCGGCGAGCTTCGCAGCCGCGCGCATCGCGTCGTAATCGGTTCGGATAAATTCGGCGAAGCCCTTCGGCGTCATCTGGTCAGGGGTGGCGACCTCGGAACCTAGAGCGACGAGGCGCTCCTGCGCTTGCGAACCCGGAGCGAGCCCCTTGGCGATGGCGTCCTGCAGCTTGGCGATTATGTCCGCAGGCGTCTTCGCCGGCGCCACGACGCCGATATAGCTTTGCGCGACAAAGCCTTTGACACCGCTCTGATCGAAGGTCGGAATGTCCTGCGCGAGCTGAGAGCGATGTATCGCCGCAATCGCCACAATGTGCGCCTTGCCGCCCTTGTGCAGCGGCAGGGCGGTGGAGAACTCCGTCATCGCGCCGTTCACATTGCCGCCGATGAGGTCGGGCAGCAACGCGCCGCCGCCGCGATATGGCACATGCGTGATGTTGGCGCCCGTCGCCGCCCTCAGCCGCTCCAGAGTCATGTGCGTGGCGCTGCCGACACCGCTGGTCGCGACAGTCAGCGGCGTCTTTTTGCTCAGCGCAATGACCTCCGCAACCGTCTTTGCCTGAATGCCGTTGCTTAAGATCAGCGCATGCGGCACGTAGCTGGTAAGCGCAATAGGCGCAAAGTCGTTCAAGGGATCGTAACCGAGCCGCGCCTGGACGAAGGGATTCACCGTGAGCGGACCGTTCGAGCCGACCAACAGCGTGTAACCGTCAGCGTTGGCGTGCGCCACATATTCGGCGCCGATGCTGCCGCCGGCGCCGGCGCGGTTGTCGACTACGACGGGCTGGCCCAGCGTCTTGCTGATCTGCTCGCCGACAATGCGGCCGACGATGTCGGCATTGCCGCCGGCGGCGAAAGGCACGATCAATCGGATCGGTCTGTCCGGATAGTCCGCCGCAAGCGCGTTCTCTGACACCAGTAGAGCCGCCGGCATGGCAGCGAGACTTCTAAACAATGAACGGCGGGAGAGCACCATTTCTCTTCTCCTGGACGTATTTGGACCCGATTGGTCGCGCGCCTTTTCGAATAACAGCAGGGCGCACCCCAGTGCAAGCTTGCGGGACGCGACGTCCGGACGGCTCCCGTCGCCCTGAGACGGACCGTTTGACCGTTCACTGCATTCAATGGCAAGCACATGACGGCGATCGCAAAGGAGATTAGCGTCTCGATGCTTCATGAATACCCGATCGTAGTGGTTGGCGCAGGACCGGTCGGCCTTGGCCTGGCAATCAGCCTCGGGCTGCGCGGAATTGGTTGCGCGATCATTGAGCCGCGCACAACGCTTAGCAAAATTCCAAAGGGTCAGAATCTGACGCAGCGGACGCTCGAACACTTCGCCAAATGGAGAATCGAAAAAGAGCTCCGCGCGGCACGGCTGATGCCCAAGGGCTATGCGATCGGCGAGCTCACCGCCTACGGCGACCTGATGAGCAAGTACTGGCATGCGCCGGCTGGACGAGAAATCGTGCGGTCTTTCTACGCCCAAGACAACGAGCGTTTGCCCCAATATCAGATGGAAAAGGTATTACAGAAAAAGCTGTCGTCTCTCCCGACTGTTCACCCATTCTTTGGCTGGCGGGCCGAGCGGATAGAGCAGAACGAACATGCTGTTCAAGTCTCTATCCGCAGAGAGGACAGTTCAGAGCGGAAAACGCTCGCTTGCGATTATCTAGTCGGCTGCGACGGTGCGCACTCATCGATACGCGCTCAGATCGGAATCGAGCGCAGCAAACAAGACTACGAACAGACCATGCTGCTTGCAGTCTTCCGCTCGAGCGAACTTGAGGCGAAGCTCAAGCGCTTTCCACAGCGTTCGACCTATCGCGTGTTGCGCCCGGAATTGAAGGGGTTTTGGCAGTTCTTCGGGCGCATATCGGTGCCGGATCACTGGTTCTTTCACGCACCCGTGCCGCCCGATGCGAAACTCGAAAGCTTCGACTCGCTAGGCCTTATTCAACAAGCCGCAGGCTTTCCTTGCGCGTGTGAGTTTGAGCATCTTTCGTTCTGGAATATGCGGGTCGCAGTTGCGGAAGAGTATCAGCGTGGGCGCGTGTTCATCGCCGGCGATGCGGCCCATAGTCATCCGCCTTACGGCGGCTTTGGGCTCAATAACGGGCTGGAGGACATCATCAATCTGGGATGGAAGTTGGCGGCTCGGCTGCAAGGCTGGGGCACCGACGCTTTGCTGGCGAGCTACAGCCTCGAGCGGCGGCCGGTCTTTTGGGAGACGGCCGACGATTTCATCACCTCGCGGATTCGGCGCGACGCCGCGTTTCTCGAGCGCTTCAATCCGGAGAAGGACCTGTCCGAATTCGAGGCTGCGTGGCAGGCGCGCGAGAGCGACATCGGCTCGCGGGTCCAGCAATACGAGCCCAATTACGAGGGCTCACCCGTGATTTTCGGCCCGCCGCAGGGAGTAACAAGCGCGCACGGGACCCATTCGCTCAAGGCGCGGCCGGGACACCATCTTGCGCCTGCACCGCTGTCGCTCGGCGGCAACACCTTCGAGGCGCTCGGCAGCGGGTTCAGTCTGCTCGCCTTCGATGCGCCCGATGCCGCGATTGCCGATTTTAGAGGCGCTGCGAGCAGATTGGGTGTCCCGCTGACCGTCATTGCCGATTCCAGAAACGGCGGCCGGGAGGCCTACGAATCGACGCTGATCCTTGTTCGGCCGGATCAATATGTCGCATGGGTCGGCGACAATAGAGGCGTAGAGGCCGAGCGGATTCTAAGTCGCGCAATCGGCGCAGCTTGAGAGAAAACATCAACGCGTGACGGATTGCAGCCAACCCACAAAGGCATCCAGAGCCAAGGCCAACAGGTCCGCATCGCGACGGCCGGACCGAACTGACACGTGAAGACTGTGATCGGCGCCCTCGACCTCGTGCAGCAATACGGTGGGTCCCAATGTCTTGACCACCTCCCGAATCAAAGTGAGCTCCGCCATCTTGTCGCGCGTGCCCTGGATGAACAGCATCGGCACATGCACGCCGGCGAGGTGCTTGGCTCTCTCCAGCGATGGCTTGCCGGCCGGATGCAGTGGAAATCCAAAAAACACCAAACCTTGAACGCCGCCCAATACATGCGATGCTTGAACCTGCGAGGTCATGCGGCCGCCATACGACTTGCCTCCAGCCAACAGGGCGAGGTCCGGGCAAATTCTTTGCGCCTGCGCCACCGCGGCGCGTACGGCCGAATGCGCAACGGGCGGGGCATCGGGCCGACGCGCGCCTTTCTCCATGTAAGGAAACTGATAGCGCGGCGTCGCGACACCGCGGTCGTACAGACCGTCGGCAACGCTTTGCATGAAGCCATGACACATTCCGGCGCCAGCACCATGCGCAAAGACATAGCACGCGTTTGCGCGCGGCGGCCGCAGCAGCAGGCCCGAAACTGACGACGATTGATCTATACTGATGCGCAGCGGCTTCGCCTGACGCTCCACCGCCTGATGCTCCACCGCTTGATGCTCCATGCCCGGCCACACTATGCCAGGACCGCCTCCACGATCCACAATGCTCGCGGATCGCCCTGATATTCACCTGCCATAATCTGCCCTCGTTCCAGCCGTAGAGCGCGCCCTTCCGAGCGGATCGGTCATGACGGGGGAGCCGATGGCGGCCTCATTGCGGAGATTTGCGTGTGTTTGCAACCTTCTGATGGCTGCGGCGATTCTCGCTATCGCCTTTGCAAGCAGCCCGCGCGCCTTGGCGCAAGCACCCAGAGCAGCACCGTCCGCTGAAAAGCCCGCCGCAAACGCTGCCCCGGCCGCGAGCGACCTCAAAGGCGCGCCGCCGGCAGCTGGCCCTCAGGTCAACGGCCAAGACGTCACCAACCGGCTCAATGAAGAACTCGGGATCGATCTCCAAGCAACCGCGACCGGTTGGCAGCACGAACTGGACCACATCGAAGGCGATCTTAGCCGGCCGCGCTTGCGCTACTCGGATCTTAACCGCTTGCGCGATGCGCTGCAGCGCGTTCGCGCGCAACTCGACGATGTTGCGGGCCGACTGCAGCCGCGGCTCAACGCTGATAAAGCGCAGATGAATCTACTCGGCCCGGCTCCGACCGCGGGTCAGCCGCCGGAACCGGACGAAGCCGCGATGCACCGCGCCGAGTTGAACTATCATTTTGGCCTGTTGCAGGCGGGTCAGGCGGCAGTGAATTCGGCCAACCTGCGCATCGACACCCTACTCAATACAATTCAAGACATTCGCCGCAAGAATTTCGCATCGATTCTGTTTCAGCCGATTCCGGGCGTCTATTCCTTTGAGACCTGGGCTAAGCTGCCGCGCGAGGTGCCGGTCGCGGCGAGCAAGCTCTATGATCTGGTTGCGACCTGGTGGAGCACGCTGGTCGATCCTGAGGACGTGACGCATATCGTCCTCGGCGCGCTCTTGGCCGCGCTGGCGTTGGGCCTGCTGAGTTCGCGACTCGTGCGTCGGCTGCGGCGTCGCAACGACGGCGTCGAACCGCCATTCTGGCGAAGGGCATCCGTGGCGGCGGGCGTGCTGTTCTTCCGCGCATTTCCGATCGTCGGCCCGGTCGCCTTTCTCTACGGCATGGTCGCCAGCACTGCGGCTCTTCCCGAGCGCATCGACTGGCTGTTCTATCTCACAGCACAGTCGATCGTGATTGTCGCCACCGTCAGCGCGCTTGCGAGCGCGGCATTTGCGCCCCGCGCGCCGCAATGGCGGCTCGTGCCTATTTCGGATGCGGCCGCCACCCGCCTCTGCGGCCTCGCTGTTTTGCTGGCGCTGGTCTACAGTCTGACGACGCTGCTTTACGTGATAACGCGGCTCGTCGATGCGCCATTCGCGCTGACCATCGCCGTCGCGCTGCCCTCAAGCTTGTTGTTGGCCGGGCTTGTAGTTGCACTGCTGCGCACGCCCATCGCGCACGACAAGGATGCAGCATCGCCGAAGCTGATCAAGCCGATCCGCATCGCTGCCTGGGGCATTGTCGGCGCAATTGTCGTCTGCGCAGTGACCGGTTACCTGCCGTTGGCGCGCTTTTTGGCCCAGCAGTTAATCGTGACCGGATCCATTCTCGCGGTCGTCTATTTGCTTCTGCTGTGGGTTGACGGTTTCGCGCAAGGGCTGAGCGACGACGGCACCGTGGTCGGCGCCTGGCTCAGAAGCACTGCCGGAATGGAGCCCGCTCGGCGTGAGCAATTGGCACTGCCGATCAGCCTGTCACTGAAATTTGCCGTGCTGGTGCTGTCGGTGCCGCTTATCATGCTGCAGTGGGGCTATACTTGGCCGGACATTCGCGAATGGTATCGGCAGCTCTTCTTCGGCTTCCACATCGGCAATACCGATGTGACCTTCGGAGCACTGCTGGCCTCGATCATCGTATTCGGCGTCGGCTATGCGGCGGCGCGGCTGTTCCAGGGCTGGCTCGACGCGCAGGTTTTGCTGCCGGCCGGAATTTCCGGCGGCGTGCGCAACTCGATCCGCACCGGCGTCGGCTATATCGGCATTTTGATCGCCGCGCTGGTCGCCGTCTCCTACGCCGGTTTCAATCTATCGAGCATCGCCATCGTTGCCGGCGCGCTGTCGGTCGGCATCGGCTTTGGCTTGCAGAACCTGGTCAATAATTTCGTCTCCGGCCTCATTCTTCTGGCCGAGCGGCCAATCAGGGTTGGCGATCAAGTCGTCGTGGGCGGCGAGGAAGGCATTGTGCGCAAGATCAGCGTGCGCTCCACTGAACTTGAGACATTCGACCGCGCCAACGTCCTCATTCCGAACTCCTATTTCATCGCCGAAAAGGTCAAGAACTGGACATTCCGCAACGGCATTCGCCGTGTGGCGCTTCAGGTCGGCGTCGCCTACGGCAGCAATGCGCGCGAGGTCCGCGCCTTGCTGCTAAAGGTGGCACAGGAGAATTCCGACGTCCTGAGAACACCCGAGCCATTCGTGATGCTGGACGAATTCGGCGCCGCAAGCCTCAACTTCACGCTCTATGCCTTCGTCGGCGACATTAACAAAGCCGGCGCCGTGCGGACGGAGCTGGCAATGGCGATCCTCGATGCCTTCAACCACGCGGACATTGTCATTCCGTTTGGCCAGACCGACGTCGCGCTGCGCAAGATGGACTGGCTGCACGAAATCGTCGCCGAATTCGCCTCACGCCCGGTTGAGCGACGCGCTGCAAACGGCGGCAGCGCATCCCCAGATGCCGCGTTGATGGCGAAATAAAGCTACATTCCGGTCGCCGGCTCGAGGCGATGATGGGTGCGCCGACTCGACCGTGAGCGATCAGATCGCATTGCCCGAAGCGCGGTCGAAAAAATGCAGCCGCTCGGCGTCAAAGGCCAAGCGCAACTGCTCGCGCACATTGGCTTTGACGCTCGGTTCAACCGCGGCCACCATGGTGCCGGAACCCACTTTGACATCGAGCAGGATCTGGGCGCCAAGGCGCTCGACGACTTCGACAATGGCAGGGAAGTCGCAGCCATCGGCGCCGTTGCCCGGGCCGACGCGCAGATCCTCGGGCCGGATGCCGAGCGTAACTTGACGTCCGACATGGGACCGCAGCCGCTCGGCAATGGCTGGCGGCAGTTTTAGCCGAATGCCGTCGGCCAAAGCCAGCATAGCGCCCTCTTGCACGGCGAGGCCGACATCCGCGAAGTTCATGGCGGGCGATCCGATGAAGCCCGCGACGAAACGATTGGCCGGCGCATTATACAGATCGAGCGGCTCGCCCACTTGCTGCACGATGCCGTCTTTCATCACCACGACGCGATCGCCAAGTGTCATTGCCTCGACCTGATCGTGGGTTACATAGATCGCAGTCGTGCCCAGTCGATCGTGGATTTTTTTGAGCTCGACCCGCATCTGCACGCGCAACTTGGCATCCAGATTGGACAAAGGCTCGTCGAACAAAAAGACCTGCGGATGCCGCACCAATGCTCGGCCGAGCGCGACACGCTGGCGCTGGCCCCCGGAAAGCTGGCGCGGCTTGCGTTGGAGCAGATTTTCGATGCCGAGAATGCCGGCCGCTTCGCGCACGCGCTGTTCAATCTCCGCTCGGGCGAAGCGGCGCATTTTCAGGCCGAAGGCCATATTGTCGTAGACGCTCATATGCGGATAGAGCGCATAGTTTTGAAACACCATGGCGATGTCGCGGTCCATCGGCGGCAACTCATTGACGATCGTGTCGCCGATCAGCACTTCGCCGGAGGTGATCGTTTCGAGTCCCGCCACCATGCGCAGTGTGGTGGTCTTGCCGCAGCCCGATGGCCCGACGAGGACCACGAACTCGCGGTCGCGGATTTCAAGGTTCACGTCTTTGACGGCGTGGACCTCGTTGAAGATTTTGTTGAGGTTGCGGATAAGGACTCGTGCCATCGACTCGACCCTCAACGTTGAGGCTTATCCCTTGACCGATCCGGTGAGGCCGGCGACGTAGTACTCGACAAAGAACGAATAGATGAACGCCACCGGGATCGAGCCCAACAGCGCGCCCGCCATCAGCTGGCCCCAATAAAAGACGTCGCCACGTACGAGCTCCGAGGTGACCCCGACGGAAACCGTCTTCTGTTCCGCGGACGAAAGAAAGACCAGCGCGTAAATGAACTCGTTCCAGGACAGCGTGAAAGCAAAAATGCCGGCCGAAAGGATGCCCGGCACGGCGATCGGAATGATGATGTAGAGCATCGCCTTCCAGCGGGTGGCGCCGTCGATGCGGGCGCATTCCTCGAGCTCGCGCGGGATCGCCTTGAAATATCCCATCAACAGCCAAGTGCAGAACGGAATGAGGAATGTCGGATAGGTCAGGATCAGCGCCCAGGGCGAGTCGCCGAGCTGAAAATTGCGAATGATGTTGGCCAGCGGAATGAACAGGAGCGTCTGCGGCACCAGATAAGTGATGAAAATGCCGGTGCCCAATGCGCCGGCAAACCGAAATTTCAGGCGTGCCAGCGCATAGCCGGCGAGAATGCCGCAGAACAGCGAAATCAGCGTCGATATCACGGCGATGAACAGCGTATTCGCCATCCACCGGATGAACAGCGTGCCGGTCAACAGATCGGTGATATGTTCGAGGGTCGGGTGCGCCGTCCAGAACGGCGCGTAGTTCGGCGCCATCCAGGGGCGATACAGCTCACGGTCGGGCCGGACCGACGTCACCAGCATCCAATAGAACGGAAACAGGAGCCACAGAATGAAGGCGCTCAGCGGAATGTAGAAATAGACCCAGCGCCGCCATTTCGCTCCCTCAATCATGGCTCAGTGCACCTCGACCCGACGAATGTAGAGGAGTTGCACGATCACCACGATGAGCAGGAACGGGAACATGGCGAGCGAGACGGCCGCGCCTTCGCCCAACAGGCCGGTGCCGACGCCGATCTGATAAGCGTAAGTGGCGAAGAGTTGTGTGGCATTGGCCGGGCCGCCGCCGGTCAGCACATAGACCAGCTGGAAATCGGCGAATGTCGGAACCACCGAGAACAGCACCACCACCATGGTCACCGGCAGGAGCAGCGGCCAGGTTACATGCCAGAAGCGCTGCCAAGGCCGCGCGCCGTCAATGGCGGCGGCTTCCTGCAGTTCGGGATTGATGGTCTGCAGCCCGGCGAGCAAACTGATCGCATAGAATGGGACGCCTCGCCACACATTGACGATGATCACCGAGATCAGCGCCAGATTGGGATCGCCAAGCCAGTTGATCCGCGTGTGGATGAGGCCGAGCTGGAACAGCGTCCAGTTGATGACGCTGAAGGTCGGGTCGAACATCCATTTCCAAGCGAAGGTCGAAAGCACCGTCGGGATGATGAAGGGCAAGAGGATGAACGCTCGCGCGAAAGCCTTGCCCTTGAAGTGACGGTTGAGCAGCAACGCAAGCCACAGTCCAAGCGCAAGCTTGAAGACGGTAGCGACCGCCGTATAGACGAACGTATTCCACACCGCGGTTCGGAATATCGTGTCGTGCCACAGGCTTTCGAAGTTCTGCAGCCCGACAAAACTGCCCGGTACGCCCACCCTGGCATCGGTGACTGACAGCAGAACGCCATCGACGAATGGATAAGCGATGAAGAGCCCGAGCAAGATGACGGTTGGCAGCAGCAGGACGACAGCCAGCCAGCGTTCATCTTCGAGCAGGCGTGTCGTCGCGCTGCGTGGCGGCGTGCGAGCGAACGCCCGCTGGCTGACGACTTCGCTTACTGCCATCACCGGGCTCCTTCGCGCCTGGGCGCCGGCCCTGTCCCACTCTCGACCGAGCGAGCGGCAAGGCTACAGCGCCCTGAGCATTTGCAAGTCAAACATGCAGACGCGGCATTTTTATGCGTAGATCTTCTCGACCTCGCCGGTCGCCCATTTCACAGCGTCTTCCGCCGGCATGCCTTGGACCGCCTTGGCATACATGTCGATGATCACGTACTTGCTTAGCACTTCAGCCGCCCTGCGGTCGGCCGGCCCCGGATAGCCGGGAAACTGCGCGCCGCGGCCGACCAGCCGGAACGGCTGCATCACGGGATCCTTGTTCCAGAGCGGATCCTGCTCCCAGATTGTTGTGGCGCCGACTGTATAGCCGCCCTGCGAATCGAACCACGCCTGATATACCGGCTTCGATGTGATCCAGGCGAGAAATTTCTTGGCGGCATCCTGTTGCTTGGAATAGCCCATCAGCATGTTGGTCATGGGCAGCTGATAAGAGAATTGACCGGCCGGGCCTTTGGGCAGCGGCGCGTGCAGAATGTCTTGCCAGAGCGGCGTACCCTTTTCGGTCTGATATTTATCCGGCTCGCGCTTGGCCAACAGATAGATCGAGGCGCCGTTGAGCGTTGAGGAGATCGTATTGGACAGAAAGGCGCGGTTGTTGCTGGAATCGTCCCAGGCAAGGCCGCCTTCGTCGCAGCAATCCTTCCAGAATGCCACCGCGAACTTGACGGATTCGACGGTCGCTTTGCTGTCGAGAGCGGCCTTCTTGCCGTTCTTGTCGACTTCCATGCCGCCGAAGGACCACAGGAAGGGATACCAGAAGGTCGGCGGATCGCCGAAGCTGTGACCAAGTGCCTGGCCTATTGGCTGGCCCTTGGCCTTGAGCTTCTTGCCCGCCGCGCGGTACTCGTCCCAGGTCTCCGGGAACTTGCTGAGGCCGACCGCTTCGAACCACGATTTGCGATAAGCATTCTCAGCACCGACGATGCACCAGGGTACGCCAAGCCATTTTTTTCCGTTATTGGCGACAGCCGTCGATTCGGCATAGAAACCGCCTTGGTCTTTGCCGATCTTTTCGGCAACCTCGCTGACGTCGGCGACGCTGTCGGCATAAAGTTGCGGCCAATTGTTCAGCGCGCAGATGACATCGGGGCCTGTGCCCGACTGGATCGCCGCCGTGGTGCGCGCCTGGATGTCATTGCCGTTGATCATCTCGATATTGAGCGTGATGCCGAGATCTTTGGCGCAGGCGGGGATGATTTGGCTGCGCAACAACACATCCGACGACGGAACGAAATCGTTCCAGCGCAGCCAGTGCACCGTCGTGCCCTGCGCATAGGCTGGCGCCTTACCCGAGGCCAGTATCGCTGCTATTCCACCCGTGCGTGCCGCCAGCGCTCCGGCACCGGAGAGTTTCAATAGCTTACGCCGATTCATGCGCGGCATGATTACTCCTCCCTGGATTGAGCTGACGCTTTCTTCTGATTATTGCAGCAAAGCTACGACTGCGGGCGGGCGCTGTCCATGCGAAAGCGGAACATGCGTCGGATGGTCACGAAGCCCGGAGCCGCCCTCAGCAGATTTTGTGCGGTGCATTACACACCGTGAGTTTAGATTTGAAAGGCCCACCGCGCCCAAGGACCATGCCGCAAACCGAGGGCCAAAACGCGATAGCTTCGCAACCGGACGCGAGTTCGAGGAGCAGAGCCCGGCGTGACGGCCCGATAATTGCAGCTATAATCGATCGCAGCCAGGCACGGGGAGCGCAAAATGCCGATTGACTTGCCGCGCAGGACTTTACTGCAGCTGATGGCCGGCTTGGGCTTGGCTGCGCCTCTGGGGCGGATCGCCGCCGCCGATACCAACGCCGCCACCATCGGATGGCCCAACGACGTTCCTACCTGGGATCCCAATCAGCGCTTCACACCCGATGCGCAGCCGATCTTCAAGGCGGTGTTCGATCAGCCGCTCAACCAGGATCCTCAGCTCAAGCTGATCCCAAGCCTTGTCAAGGCTTGGGAGCTCGCGCCGGATGCGCTGAGCATGGCGGTCGAATTGCGCGACGACGTGACGTTCCACAACGGCGAGAAAATGACGACGGCGGACTTCCGCTACTCGTTCCTCGATCGGGTCAGGTCGGGGCTCAAGCTCGACATCGCCAACTCGATGAAGAAGGTGCAGGACATCGTCATCGAATCGCCGACCAAGGCGGTGATGAAATTCGATTCGCCCGCGCCGACAATGCCGCAGTGGCTGGCCTTTCTCGGCAGCTATGTCGTTCCCAAGAATTACATCGAAAGCCAAGGGCTCGACAATTTTCTGAAAAAGCCGGTCGGAACAGGTCCCTATAAGCTCGCTGAATATGAGCTGAATTCACGCATCGTGCTTGAGCGTAACGACAAATACTGGGGGCCGCCGGCCAAGATCGCCCGGATCACCATCCAGATCATTAAAGATCCATCGGCCCGCGTCGCGGCGATCCAATCGGGACAGGTTGATTGCACCATCAATATTCCGGTGCGCGAGGCGCAGCGCTTTGGCGCCGAAGCCGAATTGGCGGCCGAAATCAATCCGATCACCCGTGTGATCATGCTCAATGTGCGTGCCGATTTGGCCTTCGCGGATGAGAATGTCCGCCTGGCCGCGCATCACGCCATCGACAAGTCCGCCCTGTCAAAAGCCTTTTACGGCGGCGCCGCGGTGCCGCTATCGGTGCTGGCTACGCCGGGAACGCCGGGCTTTATCGAGGACTTTACCTTCAAATATGACCCCGCCCTCGCCAAGCAGTTGCTTGCCAAATCGAATTTCGGGCCAACCCATCCGGTCAAGATCGGGCTTGCTACGACGAATGGACAATTCCCGAGCGATTACGACATTGCGCGCGCGATCGTGCAAATGTGGAAGAATGTCGGCATCGAGGCGGATCTGCAGGTCATCGAATATGCGAAATATTTCGAGCTCAACCGCGGCGGTAAATTGCCGGAAGCGACGCTCTACAGCTGGGACAACGCGACCGGCGACCCGGAAATATTCCTGGGCTATCAGCTCAATCCGAAAATGCCGTTCTCGCCGTGGAAGGACGAAGACATCGGCAACAAAGTGCTCGCGCTGTTTAATGTCGCGGACTACAATAAAAGGATTGCCGGATATCGCGATCTCGAGCGCTACGCCGTTGAAAAAGGCGCCAGTATGCCGCTGCTGCAGAGCGTCGTGACGGTGGTGCGCAAGAAAAATTTGGCTTACCAGAGGTATGGCAACGGCTGGTTATTGCCGCAGACTTTGCGGTGGGGGTGAGGCTCGGCTGTGTTGCATTGGCCGTATTGCGTTGGCTGAGCTCGAATTGAGCATGATGTTGGCCTACCCGCGCAAAGCCGAGCTTCGGGATTGCGCTGCACGCGCAGCCGAATGATTGCAACCGTCATCACGCTGATCGCACGGCGCCTGCTCGCGGCGATTCCGATTCTCCTGATCGTCTCGGCACTTCTGTTCTGCCTATTGCGCACGTTGCCGGTTGATCCCGCCGCGATGTCATTGCCGCCGAATGCGACGATAGCGGAGATCGAGGCCAAACGTCGTGAGATGGGCCTCGATCGGCCGCTGCCGGAGCAATATGTGATTTGGCTCCACGGCGCGCTGCATGGCGACCTTGGGCAATCGATCCAATTGCGCCGGCCGGCCGGCTCCCTGGTGACGGCAACCTTACCGGCGACCATACAGCTCGCTGTCGCCGCGATGGTGATCGCCGGCGCCCTGGGCTTCGGCGGCGGGCTTCTGCTGTTCCACCTGCGCGGCACGATGCTCGAGCCGGTGGCGGACCTCGTCTCGATCCTCCTTCTGTCGATACCGGAATTTCTGTGGGGCTTGATCCTGTTGTTTGTGTTCGGTGTCCTGCTGCGTGCTCTGCCGTTCACGGGCGAAGTGGCACCGGGTTTGCCGGTGCCGCACATTTCCGGATTTTTGTTGATCGATTCACTGCTGATCGGACACCCCGATGTGTTTTACAGCGCCTGCCGTCACCTCGTTCTGCCCGCCACCGCGCTGGGATTGGCATTTTCTCCGACCATCATGCGGGTTCTGCGCTCGAGCCTGTTCGACGTCTATCATGAGGAGTACATTCAACAGGCGCGGCTGCGCGGCCTGTCGGAGCGGCAAGTCCTGCTCGGCCACGCCCTCAAGAATGCCGCGCTGCCGACACTCACGCTCGCCGGCGTGCAGTTTGGAATTTTGTTCAGCGGCACACTGCTGGTCGAGGTGATCTATTCCTATCCCGGCATGGGTAATCTGATGGTCGATGCCGTCCGCAATGCCGATCTGCCGCTGATCCAGGCCATCGGCCTCACTTATTGCATCGTCGTACTGTTGATCAATACGGCCGTCGACAGCCTCTATCTCGTGCTCAACCCGAAACTGCGAGTGCGCTGATGAAGGGTCCGCTCGCACATTCGCTCCGCTCGCCCAAGGTCCTGATCGCGTTGAGCATGATCTTTTGCATCGCAACCTGCGCGATTTTCGCCGGGGCTGTCGCGCCGCATGAGCCGGGCGAGCAAAATTTGCTCGCAATCCTCACGCCTCCCGAATGGATGCCGGGCGGCGATCCGAATTATCCATTGGGCACGGACAGTCTCGGTCGCTGCGTGCTGTCGCGCCTGATATACGGCGCCCGCACCGCGATGCTGGTCGCGTTCTTCGCATCGCTCGGCGCCATGATCATTGGTTCGGTTCTGGCGCATATTTCCGGCTATTTCGGCGGTGCCGTGGATTGGGTCATTGGACGTCTGGTCGACATCTGGATGTCGTTTCCTCCCGTCATCCTTTCACTCATCCTGATGGTCGGGCTTGGCATCGGTCTCGGCAAAGTCATCCTCGCCATCATCCTTGTCGACTGGACGCGCTTCTGCCGCGTGCTGCGCAGCGAAGTGCTGGTTGTAACGCGACATGAATATGTCGCTGCCGCGCGCCTTCTGGGCTTCACCCATCGACAAACCATCGTTCGCGAAGTGCTGCCGGCGACACTGCCGCTGCTGATCACGCTTTTGAGCCTCGAAATGGCAATCGCCGTCGTGGTTGAAGCGATTCTTTCCTTTGTCGGGCTCGGCGTCAGCGCCGATCAACCAGCATGGGGGCAAATGATCGCCGATGCGCGCCAATATGTCTATCAGTCACCCTCGAATTTGTTGCTGCCGATCGCCGCCATCTGCTTCACAGTGATGGCATTCAACCTGCTCGGCGACGGCTTGCGGCGCAGCCTCGACGTGCGCCTGATGGAAACAGGCCATTAGCATGGCCGCCGCCCTGCAGGCCTGCGACCTTGTTGTCGACGCGAGGATCGGCGACGCACTGGTTCCAGTGATCCGCGATTTGTCATTCGAGCTTCAGGCGGGAAAGATTCTCGGCCTGATCGGCGAGTCGGGCGCGGGAAAGTCCATGGTCGGCCGCGCGGTCGCTCAGCTTCTTCCGCAGGGCTTTGCGATAACGGCGGGCGCGTTGTTCTTCGAAGGCAAAGATCTTCTTAAAATGCCGCCGGCGCACCGGCGCTTTCTGCTGGGACGGGCAATCGGTTTTATCCCGCAGGCACCGCTGACCGCACTTAATCCCGTGCTGACCATCGGGGCGCAATTCGACGAACACCTTGCGCGACTTGGCTGTACATCGAGCCGCGAGCGCCGTCAAAGCGCCGTGGCGATGCTCGAGGCGGCGCGGCTGCCTCGGCCGAGCGATTTGCTGCGATGCTATCCGCACCAACTGTCGGGAGGTATGTGCCAGCGCGTGCTCATCGCGATGGCCTTTGCCAGTGATCCGCGCCTGGTCATTGCCGATGAACCGACCACCGCGCTCGATGTGACCTTGCATGCTCCGATCATCCGCCTGATCGCCGACATGCAGCGGCGGCATCGAACCGCTGTGCTTTTCATCACACACGACCTGCGGCTCGCCGCCCAAATCTGCGACGATGTGATCGTCATGTATGCCGGACGCGCCGTGGAGAGCGGTCCGGCACGCGCGGTTCTGTCGAACCCTGCGCATCCCTATACGCGCTGCCTGCAGCTTGCGAACCCGTCGATGCAGGGAGATTGCCGGGCGCTTTATGTCATGCCCGAGCAGATGCCCAGCCTGCGCCAGCTTGCCGGCATGTCCGGTTGCCACTTTGCGCCGCGTTGTCCGCTCGCCATGGAAGACTGCCAGCGCGTGGCGCCGCCGGACCAGACTATTGCGCCCGGCCGCCGCGCCGCCTGCCTTCACGTCGCCACGACGCCGAGCATTGCTGCGAAGGCGCCTGCCGCGATGGCCGCATCCGCGGCTGCGCGCCCTGTGCTCGCGCTGGAAGGCGTGCACAAGCGCTACATCGTGCGGGCCGGACTTCTCGGCACGGCGCGCATCGTCACCGCGGTCAAGAATGCTTCTTTTAGCATCCGCGAAAATGAATTCGTGGCGCTGGTGGGCGAAAGCGGTAGCGGCAAAAGCACGATCGCAAGGCTTTTGGTCGGGCTGGAACAGCCGGACGCCGGGCGCATCCTGCTCAACGGCGAGGACGTTGGTTCGGCTTCGGCGCGTAATCACGACCTGCGCACCAAGAGCCTGCAGATGGTATTTCAAGATCCCTATTCGGCGCTTAATCCACGGCGACGCATTGCCAGCATCGTCACGCAGGCAATGGAGGCGGGCAGCCGCCATGCCGATTGGGACCAGCGGCTGGCACGTACCAGAGACCTGCTTGCGGAAGTCGGCTTGCCGTCCGATTTGGCGACCAGATTCCCGCATCAGCTATCCGGCGGCCAGCGTCAGCGGATCAATATCGCGCGCGCTCTCTGCACGTTGCCAACCGTGCTCATCGCCGACGAGATCGTTTCCGGGCTCGACGTTTCCATTCAGGCGCAGCTGCTCAATTTGTTGGCGCGTCTGCGTGCCGAGCTCGGCTTCGCGATGCTGTTCATCTCGCACGATTTGTCGGCTGTGCGCTTTCTCTGCAGCCGTGTGCTGGTCATGTATCGCGGCGAGATCGTCGAAGAGGGGCCGACAGAAACGGTCTTCGCCGATCCGCGGCATTCGCATACCCGCGCCCTCGTCTCCTCCGTTCCGCCGGATAACCCCGAAGCGCCGTGGCCGGCTTTCGATGTTGCACAGCCGACTGTTTAGCCTTTGAACTATGCCGCCGTGGCCGGAGTGTGTTTTCGGCGTAGCAGCGTTAGAAGCTCGGCTTCGCAAGCTTTGGCGCTCGCGACGCTGCGTTGTTTGATGTGGCCAAAGCCGCGAATTTTTGCCGGAATCGACGCAATCTCCACGGCAAGCGCGTGATTGTCGGGCGTGAGCGAACTAGCAAGCTCGACGAGTATCGCCTCGTACTGTGCAATCAATCGGCGTTCCATGCGGCGCTCAGCCGTGTAGCCGAAGATGTCCAAAGGCGTTCCGCGCAACCGCCGCAGCCGCGCCAGAACCTTCAACACGCGCGTCATCCAGCCGCCATAGGCGCGCTTGCGCGGCTCGCCGGTTACTGGATCGCGCGCGGCAAAGAGCGGCGGCGCCAGATGGTATTCGATGGTGAACGGCCCGTCGAATTGCCGCTCCAGCTTTTTGCGGAACGTGCCATCTGTATAGAGCCGTGCAACTTCATACTCGTCCTTGTAAGCCATCAGCGTGAACAGGTTCCGTGCAACCGCGTCGGCCAGGCCGCAATAGCCGCTCGTGCGCGTGGCCTCCGCGTCTCTAATCGCTGCAACGGCGTTGCGATAGCGCTGTGCGTAGGAGGCGCTTTGATAGTCAGCGAGAAAAGCGGCGCGGCTTTCGACCAGCGCATCGAGCCCCTGCAGTTTTGGAGCTCCCTCATCGTCAAGCGTATCGCGCAAAAGCGCTTCGACCTGCCTGCGATCAGCGGCGGTACGGCGCCCCCATGTGAAACTCAGCTTGTTGTTTTCGACAGCGACGCCGTTCAGCTCGATCGCACGCTCGAGAGCAGCGAGGCTGAGCGGTACGTAGCCTTTCTGAAAGGCATAGCCGAGCATGAACAGATTGGCGACGATGGCATCGCCCATCAGCGCCGACGCGAGGGCGGTGGCATCGATCAGGTCCGTTCCATTCGCGCCCACAGCGGTCCTAATCGCCTCAAGCATCGCGGCTGCCTCGAAATCGACATCCGGGTTGAAGATGAAAGCCGGGGTCGGCTGCAAATGACTGTTGATGACTGCCTTGGTAACGCCGCTTTGACTGCATGCGAGCGCGGCCGGAGTCGCCGCGACAACGGGATCGCAGGCGAGAAGAAGGTCGGCGCAGCCTGCGGCAATCCGCACCGCATGCAGATCCTCGGATCGCGGCGCGAGCCGAATATGACTTGTCACCGCGCCGTTCTTTTGCGCGAGCCCTGTGGTGTCGAGGACGGTGACGGCTTTGCCTTCCAGATGCGCCGCCATGCCCAGAAGAGCACCGAGCGTGACGATGCCCGTGCCGCCGATGCCGGCGATGAGAATATTGTACGGTCGATCAAGAACCCGCCGCGGCGGCTCGGCCAAAGGGATGGACGCACCGTCCGCAACGGCTGCGCCCGCAAGCTTGCGCAGGCTGCCGCCACGCACCGTGACAAAGCTTGGGCAGAAGCCCTTCAGGCATGAGAAATCCTTGTTGCAGGCGGACTGATCAATCCGTCGCTTGCGGCCGAATTCGGTCTCGACCGGCAGCACCGAGATGCAATTGGATTTGGTCGAGCAGTCGCCGCAACCCTCGCAGACGGCGTCGTTGATGAACACGCGCGCCGGTGGATCGGGATGAAGCCCGCGCTTGCGGCGGCGGCGTTTCTCCGCCGCACAGGTCTGATCATAGATCAGCACGGTAAGTCCCGGCGTCTCGCGCAATTCGCGCTGAACACTATCGAGATCGTCGCGATGCCGGACCTCAGTGCCTTTCGGAAAGCCGGCGCTGGAAGGATATTTGTCGGGCTCGTCGCTGACGACGACGACGCGCCGCGCGCCCTCCGCCATGACCTGCTGCGCAATCTGCGGTACGCTAGGCGCGCCCTCGATAGGCTGGCCGCCGGTCATCGCCACCGCCTCGTTGTAGAGAATCTTATAGGTGATGTTGACGCCTGCCGCCGCCGCGGCGCGAATGGCCAGCAAGCCTGAATGCGTGAAAGTGCCGTCGCCCAAATTTTGGAACACGTGCCGTTCGGTCGTAAATGGCGCTTGGCCAATCCAGTTGACGCCTTCGCCGCCCATCTGCGTCGTAGTTGCGGTTTCGCGCCCCGGCATGAACAGCGCCATGCTGTGGCAGCCGATCCCTGCCATGGCGCGGCTGCCTGCGGGCACGCGGGTCGAGGTGTTGTGCGGACAGCCCGAACAGAAGTACGGGACGCGCACGATTTTGGACGACGGCACTGCACGCGGACGCCCGAAGGCTTCAAGCTGCGCCAAACGCTGCTCAAATTGCCGCATGTGCAACTCATCCACCGCCAGCCGCTTCAGCCGCGCGACCAGGGCATGCGCGACAATGGTTGGGTTCAGTTCGGCGATGCTCGGGACGAGCACTGCGCCAGCTTCATCGCATTTGCCCACAACGCTAGGCCGGCGCGTAGCATCCATATTGTAGAGGAGACGGACGAGCTGATTTTCAATGAAGCCGCGCTTTTCCTCGATCACAAGAATGTCTTTGAGCCCTGCGGCAAACCGCAGCGCCCCTTCGGCCTCAAGCGGCCAGCTAAGCCCGACCTTGTAGACGCGAATGCCAAGCTCGGCGGCGATGGATTCGGTCAAGCCAAGCTCCGCCATCGCTTCCCGGAGATCGAGATAGCCCTTGCCGGTGGCAACGATGCCGATCAGCGGCTGCGCCGAATCGATGACCACCCGGTCTATCCTGTTGGCGCGCGCAAAGGCGTGCACCGCCGCAAGCTTCGGCCCAAGCAGCCGGCGCTCCTGCTCCAGCCCGTAGTCCATCCCGGCCCGCGGCCACCGGATATGAACGCCGCCCGGCGCCATTTCGAAATCGCGCGGCGGGACTATTCTCACGCGCCGCAGATCGGCGTCGACCGATGCCGAGCTGTCGACGGCCTCGCTGGTCGCCTTGAAGCCGACCCAGCATCCGGAAAATCGCGAGAGCGCAAACCCGAACAGGCCAAAGTCGAGATAATCCTGAACCGTCGCAGGATTGAGAATCGGCATCATGGCCGCTTCGAACACCTGCTCGCATTGATAGGCCGTTGTCGTGGACTGGGCGCCGTGGTCGTCGCCGGCTATGGCCAGAACGCCGCCATGCGGCGAGGTCCCCGCCCAGTTTGCGTGCCGGAGCACATCCAGCGATCGATCGACGCCGGGACCCTTGCCGTACCAGATGCCGAATACGCCATCGACCTTGGCGCCCGGAAATAGCCCGACCTGCTGACTGCCCCAGACGGCGGTCGCAGCCAGATCTTCGTTGAGGCCCGGCTGGAAGCGAATGTCGTGCTGGTCGAGCAAATGCTGCGCCTGCCACAAGGCGTTGTCATAGCCGCCAAGCGGCGAGCCGCGATAGCCCGAGATGAAGCCTGCCGTATTGAGGCCTGCTGCACGGTCGCGCAGGCGCTGCATCATCGGCAGCCGTACCAGAGCCTGGATGCCGGACAGGTAGATGCGTCCGGATTGAAGGGTATATTTGTCGTCCAGACCGACTTGCGCCAATTGCACGTTCTGCTCCGCGCGGCGGTATCCCCGATCGTGAGAGTGGCCCCGCCGCTGTCCGGTTTATATTGCATCCGCGCCGCGGCCGCATAGAAGGGTCCTATGAGCACCTGCCTGTTTTTGACCTTCCGATGCCGCACCGAGCCGGTCACCGGGGAGTTGGCCGAGTTCGCAAAGCATCTGCGCTCCGCGCCGGGGCTCACCAGGGCGCTTGTGCACACGGCATCGAGTGCCAGCGACCCCTACGTCAGCGACGGTCCGCCGCCGTCGTTGCTGGTGCAGCTCTATTTTCGAGAAGTGCACGAGCTTGAAGCGGCGCTGGCGCGGGACGGCCAGCTTCGCGCGCTGACCTCGCGGGACGAATTTCCCGCGCTGAGCGCGGCGGAGATCACGCAGCAGGCCATGCTGGTTCGCCGCTTCGCGGTGCCGGATCCGGTGCGCAAAAGTGCGCCGGGCGAGCCGTATTTTAGTTATCTCGTATCTTATGAGGGCGAAGCGGAAGATTTGAATGCCTGGCACAGTCATTATCTCGGCAACCACACCCGGCACATGGCGATGTTGCCCGGAATCCGCGAGCTCGAAGTTTACACGCGCATGGACTGGGTCAGTGCGCTGCCTTTTACGCGCGTGCATTTCATGCAGCGCAACAAGGTTGCCTTTGACAGCGCCGAGGCCTTGACGCAGGCGCTGAACTCACCGGTGCGTCATGATATGCGCGCCGACTTCCGCGCTTTTCCAAAGTTCAGCGGGCCGAACAATCACTACGCAATGAGCACCAGGGTCATCGAGCCTGTGTGAACGAGTTGAGAAAAGTGACAGCTCAGACATTCGGATACCGCAGTCGCATGAGCACCGTATCCAAATGCGACAGCACGGCTTCGCCCGCCGCGTCGACGAGCGCATAGCGCCCTTTGACAATTCCCCGGTCCGGCTTTGATTCCGAGCGCCGCTTTCCGGTCCACTCAAGCATCAGATTCAGCGATTCGCCCGCACGGACCGGTCGGTGAAAACGCACTTCGTCATAACCGATCGACGCAATGACGGTGCGTCGCAGCGGCAGGGAATGAACAAGCTTCAGCTTGACAGCGAGCAGGTAGGTCCCAGGCGCAGTCAGCCCGCCATGCTTCTCGGCATAAGCCTTGTCCACGTGCATCGGCATCGGATCCCATGCCGCCGCAAACCTCATCAACTCTTGTTCGGAAATAACGTAGGGACCTGCGTGAAGCGTGGTGCCGGGCACCACGTCCTCGAAATAGATATCATCCATCGCACATCATTTTAATTCGACAGCCAGAAGGGTCGCGTCGGCTGCACGAATATCCTGACAACGATCGCTGGTCCAGGTGTGAGAGGTGAAATTTCGTCGCCTCGATCGACCAGTCCGTCGCTTTGCGGCGGAAAGGCAGGCGCCGATTGCAAGAGTCCACGGCCCGACGCCATCCTGTAGCGTCGTCGCGGCCGCCGTGAGCGGCCGCAGACTTCAGCATGATCCTAGGCGCTGCGCGTAGCGTCGCTCACGAATTTGGCGCCAACATCATTGCCTTTTCGCCACACGAGCTTGTACGTGCCGTCTCGCGCCGGCCCGCCGTTGCCATGGAAAAGGAGTACGAATTCGTCGACGACCTCGACGCCGTTGAGGAGAAGACGAACGCCATCCTCGGACACATTGGTGACGAGCACGTATCGCGGTGGAAGGCCGGCGCCGAGTTTGATGGTCGCCAATCGGCCTAGACGCTGACGGGTATTCCGGCGCTTCTCGTCAATATCGAGCGAACTCATGCGCAACAGACTCCAAATCAAGCAACAAACGCCTGAACACCTAACGAGTGGGGAACTACCAACAAGCTAAGTAGCTCGTTCGAATAATCTTCAAAGCCCAGCTAATCCAAATCGTCCCATTCTTGTCGTGGCCTGCAGATCGCGTGCGACGGCACTAACCGAGCGCCGTTTGAAGGTCGGCGATAAGATCGTCGCTATCCTCTATACCGACAGAAATCCTTACCAAACGATCGCTAATGCCCAGTGCCGCGCGCACCTTTTCCGGCGTTGAGGCATGGGTCATCAAGGCCGGCAGCGAGATCAAGCTTTCGACACCGCCAAGGCTTTCGGCCAATGTGAAAACTCGGCATCGTTCCAGGAAGCGCCGTGCATCATCGGAGGTGCCTGCAACTTCGACCGTGATCATGGCGCCAAAAGCCCGCATTTGCCGGCGCGCCAGCGCATGCTGCGGATGCGTGGCAAGGCCCGGATAATGCACGCGCTCAATCCGATGATGCCTCGCCAGCCAATGCGCGATGCGCAAAGCGGACGCCGATTGCCGCTCCATGCGCAAAGCGAGGGTTTTGACTCCGCGCAGGGCCAAAAACGAATCGAACGGCCCTTGCACCGCACCGACCGCGTTTTGCAGGAACGCTATGCGATCGCGCAGCTCGGCATTCTCACCGACGACCACGATGCCGCCAATCATGTCGGAGTGGCCATTGAGATATTTGGTCGCTGAATGCATGACCAAATCGAAGCTATATTCGAGCGGCCGCTGGGTCCACGGACTGGCGAATGTATTGTCGCAAACAGTCAGAATCCTTCTGCCTCGCGCTATGGCGGCGATGCGCTCCAGATCGACAATCTTGAGCATTGGGTTGGTCGGCGTCTCAAGCCATACCAGGCGTGTGTTGGGACGTATCGCGGCGATCAAGGCGTCGGCGTTGGAAAGATCGGCATAAGTTGTCTCGATTCCTGCCGATTGCTTCCGCACCAGATCAAACAACCGGCGCGTGCCGCCGTATACATCATCGCCCACGACGACATGTGAGTTCTGTTCCAGGCAGTCGAGCACGGTTGCGGTCGCGGCCATGCCCGAGGCGAAAGCAAAACCCGCTGCGCCGCCCTCGAGATCGGCAACACAGCGTTCAAGCGCAATGCGTGTCGGGTTCTGCGAGCGCGAATATTCGAAGCCCTTGTGTACGCCGGGGCTGGACTGCGCATAGGTCGACGTCGCGTAGATCGGCGTAATCACCGCTCCAGTGGTCGGATCATGATCTTGACCGGCATGGACGCAGCGCGTCGCGAAGTCGAGTGTGTTGCTCGGTGCCATCATTTCATCTCGTTTGCGCGATGCGGAAATAATTGACGAGGTCAAGACGCGTCGCGATACCCAGAAAGCGATCCCGCTCCATGACGATGGCGACGAGGTCGCGGCGGAACAACGGCACAAGGTCGCGAATCGGCGCATCGGCCGAGATGGTCTCGAGCCGCGTCACCATCACGTCTTTCACCGGCAGTTCGAACGCACGAGCAGAGCCTTCGAGCACGGCGCCGAGCATATCGCTCTCATCGACGAGGCCGACAATGCGATCGCCGTCAACCACTGGCAGCTGTGAGACGTCGGCAGCGCGCATGCGCGTGAACGCGGTGCGCAACGGATCGTTGGGGTGCACGACCACTTCTTCGCCTTCGGGGAAGCGGCTAAAGACGACATCCCGCACCTGGCCGCGGCGCTCGTGATCCCAGCCCTCGCGCGCGGCGAAGACCGGATTGAAAACCTTCGACAGATATTTTGCGCCGGAGTCGCAGACCAAGCTGACGACACGCCGCGCTGCGCTTTGCTCGCGGCAGTAGCGCAGCGCCGCCGCCAGCAAGGTCCCGCTGGACGAGCCCGCAAGAATGCCTTCCAAACGCAGAAGCTCGCGCGCGGCCGCGAAGCTGTCCGGATCGGAGATCGCGTAGGCTTTGTGCACAAGCTTCAGGTCGGCATTGGCCGGTATAAAGTCTTCGCCAATTCCTTCGACGGCCCAGTTGCCTGGGCTCGGTATGGTTCCGGTCTCGACAAACGGCGCAAGCACCGAGCCCACTGGGTCGGCGAGAATCATGCGGCTTTTCGGCGAATGTTTTGCCAGGAAGCGCCCGATACCGGTCAACGTGCCGCCGGAGCCGACGCCAACAACGACGGCGTCAACGTCGCCCTGCATCTGGCGCAGGATTTCCGGTCCGGTCGTCGTCTCGTGCGCCCGCGGATTGGCGGGATTGTCAAATTGATTGATGAACACTGCGCCAGGTGTACGGGCGGTGATGGATTGCGCAAGGTCTTGGTAATAATCGGGATGGCCGCGGCCGACGTCCGAGCGGGTGAGCACCACTTCCGCGCCCATTGCCTTGCAATGGAGGATTTTCTCGCGCGCTATCTTGTCGGGCACGACGAGCACAATGCGATAGCCTTTGCGCGCCGCGACCAACGCAAGGCCAAGTCCCGTATTGCCAGCGGTTGCCTCGACAATGGTGCCGCCGGGTTTCAGGCGTCCTTCGGCTTCCGCCGCCTCGATCATGCAGCGCGCCGGACGGTCCTTAATCGAGCCCGACGGATTGGCGCTCTCAAGCTTCAAGAACAGGCGGCACGGGCCACAGTCGAATTTGGTAACTTCAACAAGCGGCGTTTCGCCGATAAGATCAAGAACCGAGGCCATAAAATACTATACCCAAAACACTCTACCGATGGGCAAAGCGACTGTCCGGAGGGTGACTTTCTGCGGTCACGCGAGCCCAGTCAGCTTCATGCTAAGCATCCTTAGCCGCTCACGCGCGCCATCGTCATAGGCTTGTGGATTTGCGCGCGACGGGCTGAGGCCGTTGTAGAACTCGCCCGAATGGCGATCGAGTTGCGATGACACGGCGAGATTGAGGATCGCTTCCGCGCCCTGCTCGACGGTGCTGAGCGGGGTAACCCCGCTTTGTCGCACCATGGTGGTCGCCATATAAGTCGCTGGATGCAGGCAATTTGCCGTGACCGTGGCCGGATCGAACTCGCGAGCAAGATCGAACGTGAACATGATCTGGGCGAGCTTGCTTTGCGCATAGGCTCGCCCTCCCGTGTAGCTGCGGATCAACATGACGTCGTCAAAATCGATCGCCTGCTGGCCAAGTGAAGAAACGTTCACAATGCGTGCACCCTTGCCACGCGTCAGCAGACCCAGAAGCAGGCGCGTGAGTAGAAAGCCGGCCAGATAGTTCACCGCGAAGCGCAACTCGTAGCCGTCCTGACTAATCTCTCGCTTCGCCGCAGAGCCGCCCGAGCCGATCCCCGCGTTGTTTATGAGCACGTCAAGATGATCGCATTGTTGCCGCACCATCTGGGCGAGGCGACGTACCTCGGCGAGCGAGGAAAAATCCGCCGGCAGAAAGACCGCAGAACCGCGGCCGCCGGCCTCGACCTGTTCCAGGAGTTGCCGACCCCTGTGAGGGTCACGACCGTGGATCAGAATGTGAGCGCCCTGCTCAGCCAAGCACTGAGCCACCCGCCGGCCGACGCCATCGGTTGACCCGGTAACCAATATCACTTTGCCTTTAGCATCCATGCGTATGGCCGCATCCCGATAAATGCAAGCCCCATGCGGCGCGCGGCGTCGCGGTGCTCGACGGAAGAAGCGCGTGCAAGCCGCTCATTCATAACCTCGCCTGCCTTCGACTGCCGCCACGTAGCGCAGCACCGATCTTTCCAGCACGGATTTGGCGTCCTGCGCGATAACACGATCGAAATAGTGGCCATAAATCGTCTCGAACGAAAATGGCTTGAGCGCTGTTCCGATATGCTCGACCGTTCGCGCCGACAGCGGGATAAAATTCGGATAGCTGCGCATGAAGGACAGCCATTTGCGATCGGTCGTCACGGTAAGGATATCGCCGGCGCAAATGACGCCGCGCCCCCCTGCTCCGCCGGCCCAATGCAACACCGTACCGCCTTCAAAATGCCCGCCGCAGCGCACCAGCGTCACGCCATCCCATAGTGTCTGGGTTTCGCCCTCCCACAGTTCGATTGCCGGGTCGTTTCGCATGATCCATTGCTTGTCGGCCGCGTGCAGGTGGATGCGCGCCGTGAACGCATGCGCCCATTCCACCATCGTCGTGTAGAAATGCGGATGCGAGATAGCGATAGCATCAATGCCGCCGAGACCTTCGATCATTGTCACTGTGGCGTCGTCGAGCGTGGCAACACAGTCCCACAAAACGTTGCCGTCGTCCGTGCACACGAGCAAAGCGCGCTGGCCGATCGCAAACGCCGGCGTTGAGCCGATGCCGATAATGCCGCGTTCGTATTGGCGGAACGTGTTGGTGTAGGCCTGCTGCAGCGCTTCAAGTGTGGTCCAGGTCTGCCCACGCGGCGGAACATATTGCCGTTCCTCCTCGCAGATAACGCAACGGGCAGGAGCTTGCGGGCTCTCCGGATACTGGGTGCCGCATGCAGTGCAGATGAAGAGGCCCATTGTTCCGGTTCCCTCCGTCCCGCGCCGGCGCATTTGCGGAACAACTCATAGTGAATCGCGCTATGGGGAACAGAATTCGTATCATCTCCGTTTACGTTGCGATAGCGCCAGGTCTTCCACATGAACGCTCGTCCTGATACGCGATCGCCCGAATACAAGGAGGCTGATCAGGCGAGCACAACCGCCGTGCCGGCTGTGCGTGCCCGGCAAGGCGTCGTCGGACACAATGTCCGTTTTGTGCTCGGCTTCGGACTTGCAGCGATCATTATCGCGTTCTTGGTCATTTATCTGATCTATTTCGGGTGACGCTCATCACCACTTGATCCTGGCTCCAACGCTGGCTCGCTACGCCGGCCGCGCCGCGGCAGCAGATTCAAAGCGACGGTCAGGACGAACCCGCCGCACAACGGCAACGCCAGCAGAGCCGCGAGTCGCAGCCGCCGCAGCCCGCTTTCGCTGACAGTCGCGCCGATTATGTCCGACAGCACGTTCGCCGACGGATCGACTGTCGTGATCTTGGGCAGGTCGGGTATGCTTGAGACCGCCGTTGGCAATTCGGCATCAAGCGCATCGCGCCGCCGAGCGACGGCCAAGGCTTCGCCAAGCGCCACCTTTCTCCAGCCGCGCGCGTGATTGACGGCAAGAATCAAGGCGGCGACCGGCCGCATCTCGGTAATTGCATCGCGTTCATGGCGCAGCTGCGCGAGCCGCTGCAGGGTGAGCACGCGTGCAGTCGATTCGCCTTCTCGCGCAGCGCGGAATTGATCGTCGCTGCTGCCGATATAGCCGGACAGGTTGGCGATCGTGACCGCGCTTGCCACGATCCATAGGACGACGGCCGCGACGACCGCCGGCGAGCGGCGCCGCCATAGCATCGCAGCAGAAGACGGCATCAGCAAAACCACGGCATCCGCGCACAGCGCGAGCGCTGCGAACAGCAGTCCTCCGGCTTTCGCCGCGAAGGCAGTAGTCTCAACCATGCCGACGCCGGCAAGCGCGATGCCTACCACCGCAAGAATGATAGTGACGCCCAGCAATGGACCGATCGGCTCACCCGCGGCGGAAGCATGCGAAGCGATAGGCGCACGATCCGAGACGACATTATCGCTTCGACCGATTCGAGGAATAGACGGTTCCACGGCTGCCGCGACGGCACCTTTAGCCGCTCTCCGCTTGCGGCTCACCCTTGGCCGCTGGTGTATCGGCGGCAGCTGTCCGCTCTTGCACCAAGAATCGAGCCGGCTGCGGACTCGCGCACGGCTCCGCCCCCATTCGCGCGACAGCGCCGCGACGCCGATATCGGCGGCGGCACGCGTCTGCAATGACGCGAGCGCCTGCTCTTCGGAAACTGGAAGCGTCCCGTGCATGCTTATCCATACTCCGAATTCTGCCTTCCGTGATCGCATCCCTGATCACGATTCAGAGTCGTCCACATAGTTCAGAGTTTTCACAAGCATCGCTCGCGCGAATTGCGAAGCAGACGCCTGGCTGCGCTCCACAACATGACTGAAAACGCAATTCCGGCGTCGTTCACCGATTTTCGATGCTGAGGCGCCGGCGCGAATAGATTGCCTCAGCCATTGTCAGCGGCGTGGGTGTGGATAATCACGTCGATGATTGAGCTCGAACGTGTCGGCCCCTAGGCTATGGCCGAGGGGCATGGTGGCTTGGCGACGCCGCCGTCAGGTCGGTGCTCGTCGAATTTCATACCTGTCCGATGCAGTAAGTAAGGTTGAATCAAAGCGCAAGCATCGGGATGCTTCGACAAACGCATTTGGCGGGCGCGTTGTTCAAAAAAAAGCCATAAACAGCGCCGGTCGCGCTCGCACAAACAGATAAGTTCCTCGCTGACGCAATCGCGAGTCGTTGCTTTGTCCGCAATGACGGAACGATCTCATCTGTGTGTTGTTTGTTGCTCCGTGCACGCGGGGACCAGCGGTATGTCGGCCAGCCAACCTAAGATCAGGAGATCAGTATGCGTTGTTTGTTCGCAGCCACCACCATGCTCGCGCTTGTGAGCACGCCAGCCTTCGCCCATCATCAGGTACATTCCGATCGTCATCATCATCATACGCATGGGCAGCACGGCAGCCGTCATTACGCCGCGCATGGCAGAGCCTGGTGCGGCGCGTATATGCGCCACGTCTTCGGCATTGCCGATGCAAGACTCAATTTGGCCCGCAATTGGGCGAGCGTCGGCGCAAATGCCGGGGGTCCGCGCGTCGGCGCCGTTGTAGTGTGGCCCCACCATGTGGGTGTGATCCGCGGAGGACCGGACAGCAATGGACAATGGCTCGTCGAGTCGGGCAACGATGGAAACGCGGTGCGCACGCGCTACCGCTCGCTGCGCGGCGCGATTGCCTTCCGATATGTCGGCGGAAGCTTGGGGCTCGGCGAACGGCGATACGCCCGCCGTGCGAATGTCCGGCCATTTGGCTCGCCCGATAACGAATCGAGTGAAACTGCCGCGCGCGGCATGGCCTACACGCGCGTCGCGGAAAATCGGATGCGCAACAGTCAGCGCGGGCACCCCTGGTGAGGACTCCAATCCCTTCGACCTACGAAGCGGCACCGGTTTTTGATGCCGGCGCGCGGCAAACGCCTGGAGCATTTTTCGATTAGCTGGAATTGGAAAACGCTCCAGATTTTTTGTCTTGTCGTATTTTCTTGCGGAAAAGCGCCACCCACGTTTCCGGAAAATACTCTTCGGGTTCGGGCGCAAGACCCACCTGTTCGCCGAGTCCGCTGGCGGCGGCGAGTACTGGTGTTGCGTCGCTCATGAGGACTTACATTCGCCCGGCGTCTTCAAGCACGGCAATCGTCCGCAATGCGATATCCCACATCAATCCGATCTCCGTCATATCCCGTCCGTCGGCGAGCGCCTTTGCGACGAGCGCGAGCTCGCGCCAACATAGATCGGCCTGCGGCAGCGCTTCGCGCATCCAGAAGGCCGTGCGCAAAACAACGTCGGCCCACCGGTCGCGATGTCGTGTTATGGCGCTCTGCAAGAGATAGGTGGCAAGCTTCTCGCGACCACGGCCACGCGCGCTCTCTACCGCTCGTGCGACCTCCGGGTCGTCCTCAAACCAAGATTGGGCGACGGCATCGAGACCGGGCAAGTCGCCGCTGTCTCGTAGCACCGATGCGAGCGCCGCCGGCTCGCGCATCGCGCTCGGGACCTCGGCAACCAACTCGGCGAGCGTTTCACTGAAGGGCTTGCGCGCAGGTTGCCAGTCGGCACCGCCGATCGTTTCAGCAATTTGGAGCAGGCCGGGCGGCGGCGCTCGACCTTTCTCCGTGCTGAGCGCCAGGTGATGCGCCACGGCGCGGTCAAGGTACGATCGCGACGCGGCAAGCCTGGGGGCTTCCATTCCGGCATCAGCGACGCTCGCCTCGACGCGGCGGCGCGATTCGGGCTCGCCGATCCAGGCATCCGCAATCCCGCCTTTGGTCAGAAGCGAGGAAATCCGCCATTTCCGTCCAACCGGCGACAGCAGCAGGAAACCTTGCGCTGTGGCCCCATCGATGCAGGTCGCGACAATCGTCTCGATGCTGCCCGCCGCCCATTGCGCGCAAGCAATGCCGGCCGCCCGTGCCCTGTGGATGATCACGTCGACTTCGGCGCGCTCGTTCTCGGGCCGCCAATTGCGTATCGCGATCAACCGCCGGACATCGATCGGTGTCAGCGAGGTTGCGACCTGGCCCAGCGCTCCCGCGACCGCGCGACGCACAGCCGGCTCTGGATCCAGCAAGAACAGAACCGCGACGCTGCGCGTCTCGGCGCCGTCGGCGAGCGCAAGGGCGCCCGCCAGAGTACCGCGGGCCTCCGGCGGTAACGCATGACCGATTTCAATGAGCGACCCAGCGGCGATGAACGGATCGCCGCCGCAGGCTTCGAGGACGTCGGCAAGAGCGGCGTGGACGTTGGCCGGAAGCGGTCCGCCTTCGTTCTGATCGACAGGGCGCTTGGCCGACGCCGCGGCGAACTGCGGCGATGCGGGGATATCCGATTGATGGAGCGCCCTTCCCACAAAGACGAGCATGCGCTTATTGACCTGTCCCGCTTCGACCTGCGCGACGACTTCGGCCTGAAAATCCGCGATCAGCTTGGCCGCGTCCGCATAGCCCCGATCGGTGCGATAACGCAGGTGTTCCAGCAGACGCTGGAGCAAAAACAGATAACCGATGGCAAGCGTCTCGTCTTCGCCGGCCGGAGGCATGTGCCGAGCTGCGCCCTTGAAAGCGGCAAAGATTTCGCCCGGGCAGCTTTCGCAGTACCGATCGAGGTCGGCGCTGAATCGAGGCGAGCGGCCCTTGGCGATCGCACGCGCGATCCGCCGGGCATGCTCATCCGTCGACGAGAACTTCGGCTGGGCTTGATTCAACTGCACTGCCTCCGCGAATCACTCAATCGTAGCCGGAAGCCGCGTATCAGTTGTGTCAAAGTCGGCGAAATCCACTGATAACGCGTGGCGCACTGCTGCGGGCGGATTTGCTGTTCCTGCACTCCTTTGCCACGGAACCGGCGCGCGACATTCTCGGCGTCACAGCATGGAGCAATATCACCCTGGCTACTTCACGCAGACACGAGGTTCGCGCCGACTGCCCGTATTCGCGATCCGGCGGAAGATTGGCTGCACGCTAACCGTAGAGATCAAGCAGCCGCTCGTTCACTCGATCCGCGTCAACAGTCAGTGGCGGCTGGTCTTCCGATGGCGCGGCAGCCGCGGCGAGGCGGAAGGCGTCTATCTCGACGACCACAGCTGCAGGTGAAGCGAGGCGAACCATGCTGACGACGAAGCGCAAGCCGGCCACGGTCGGCGAAATCCTGGTCGAGGAGTTCATGCAGCCGATGGGGTTGACCCAGGCCGCGCTGGCGGCGGCGATGGGCGTTCAGCGCAAGCACGTCAACGAGCTGTGCAACAACCGCCGGACCGTGACGGCGGCGACCGCGCTGATCCTCGCGCGTGTTTGGCAACAGTCCGGACTTCTGGCTGAATGTGCAGCGGCGCAGCGATCTGTGGGAGGCGATGAACAGTCCTCGCGAGCGCGAGCGGATCGAACGTGCGACGCCGCTCGGTACTGCGGCGTGATCTTTGTTACCGGGAAGAGGAAAGATGCTCTGATGTGGAAATCGGCCGTTCCGGTCCCGGAGGCTTCGAGCGATGCTGACGGAATTTCTTGACTACGCGCCAGCCTGGGCGTTCTGCCCAACGATCTTTACATCGAGCCGGTGCCCTGGCCGCGCATCGGTCGGCCGCCCAAGCACGATGCTGACGCGTGCACCGTCATGGCGTTGTTCGACGAGTCGAAGG
>JAJPJB010000007.1 GCA_021324465.1 Hyphomicrobiaceae bacterium | reverse complement strand
CTGCACCGGTCACAATCTCCGAAAGCTCGCGCTGGCCGCCGCATGAGCATTGGCATGCTAACGTTGCGGTTATGCCGCGACTCGCGACTAAACGGACAGGCTCCTAGAGAATGACTTTCGATCATCGCAGTCGTCCGCTCGTCCCGCGAAACCGGGGGTACCCAGTGTCAAAAGGACTGGATTCCTGCTCGCGCAGCAATAAGCGGTTGCTGTTAGGAGCCAAGTTCATCCGTCTGTGAAGACACCCGCCGCGATGACCAATCTCAACATCAATGCGCGTCCGGCCCCGGACGCGGTGCTGACCGACATCGCCGATTATGCGCTTACCTATCGCATCGACAGTCCCCTCGCCTATGAGACCGCGCGCTACTGCCTGATCGACACGCTCGGCTGCGGCCTCGAAGCGCTCGACTATCCGGCCTGCACGAAACTCCTCGGCCCGATAGTGCCCGGCACGGTTGTGCCGCACGGCGCGCGCGTGCCGGGCACGTCCTATCAGCTCGATCCGGTGCAGGCTGCCTTCAATATCGGCGCAGCAATCCGCTGGCTCGATTTCAATGATTGCTGGCTCGCGGCGGAATGGGGCCATCCTTCTGACAATCTCGGCGGCATTCTTGCGGTCGCCGATTGGCTGTCGCGCCGCGCGGCCGCCGCGGGCCGGCCGCCGCTGTTGATGCGCGATGTGCTCACCGCGATGATCAAGGCGCATGAGATCCAGGGCTGTCTGGCGCTGGAAAATGCCTTCAACAAAGTCGGGATGGATCACGTCATCCTGGTCAAAGTGGCCTCGACCGCCGTGGTCGGCGTGCTGCTCGGGCTGACGCGCGAAGAGATCGGCAATGCGCTGTCGCTTGCTTTTGTCGACGGCCAGGCGCTGCGGACCTATCGCCATGCGCCCAATACCGGCTCGCGCAAGAGCTGGGCGGCAGGCGATGCGACCAGCCGCGCCGTGCGGCTCGCGATGATCGCCAAGACCGGCGAGATGGGCTGCCCTTCCGCGCTCACCGCCAAGACCTGGGGCTTCTATGACGCCGCCTTTCGCGGCCAGCCGTTTCGCTTTCAGCGCGCCTACGGCTCCTATGTGATGGAGAACGTGCTGTTCAAGATCTCCTATCCGGCCGAGTTTCACGCCCAGACCGCGGTCGAAGCGGCGATGGCGCTGCACAAGACGCTCGTCGAGATCGGGCGCAGCAGCGACGACATCGCCGCCGTCCGCATTCGCACGCAGGAGGCCTGCATGCGCATCATTGACAAGCGCGGGCCGCTGCACAATCCGGCCGATCGCGACCATGCCATCCAGTACATGGTCGCGGTGCCGCTCATCTTCGGCCGGCTGACGGCGGCCGACTACGAGGACGAGGTCGCCGCCGATCCGCGGATCGACGCGCTGCGCGCCAAGATCACTTGTGTCGAAGATGCGGCCTTTACCCGCGACTACCATGACCCCGATAAGCGTTCGATTGCCAATGCGCTGACCGTCACGCTCAAGGACGGCACGGAACTGCCCGAAGTGGTGGTCGAATACCCGATCGGTCACAAGCGCCGCCGCGCCGAAGGCATGCCGCTGCTCGAGGCGAAATTCCGGCGCAACCTGGCCCGTCGCTTCGCCGCCGACCGTCAGCAGCGGATCCTTGATGTTTCGCTCGATCCGGCGCGGCTCAACGCGATGGCGGTCAACGACTATGTCGACCTCTACGTACCGGATGCGGCGCCAAAAGCGACGTTGGAATAAGAACCAAGACACACGCCTTCAAGTCTGCTCTTATAGGACAAAGACGGCCGCCGCCCGGCGAATGCTCGCAAGAGAAGCATCAGGCACTCGGGCGGCACAAAGAAACGGGAGGAGTCATGTCGTCAGAGCACGCAGCCACAATCACCGCTCGCCTCGACCGCTTGCCGCAATCGGCGTATATCTGGCGGCTGGTCATCCTGATCTCGCTTGGCGGCTGTTTCGAGCTCTACGACCTGCTGATGACCGCCTATATCGCCCCCGGGCTGATCAAGGCCGGCATTTTCAGCAGCAAGGGCGGATGGTTCGGGCTGCCCGATCAGGCCTTTTTCGCCTCGGTTACCTTCGCCGGACTGTTTGTCGGCACCATCCTGTTCGCGCAGATCGCCGACAATTACGGCCGGCGCTCGATCTTCGTTTTCTCCCTCCTCTGGTACGCCGCCGCGACCTTCATCATGGCGCTGCAAAACACAAGCGTCGGCATCGATATTTGGCGCTTCATCGCCGGCGTCGGCGTCGGTGTCGAACTGGTCACGATCGACACTTATATCGCCGAGCTTGTGCCCAAGCACGCGCGCGGCCGCACTTTCGCGATCAACCAGGCGATCCAATTCGCATCGGTGCCGATCGCCGCGGTGCTGTCGTGGCTTTTGATCGACGCCGCGCCGCTCGGCATTGCCGGATGGCGCTGGGTCGCCTTCGTGCCGGTGATCGGCGCGCTCGTCGTCTGGTGGATCCGCCTTGCGGTGCCGGAATCGCCGCGCTGGCTCGCGCAGCACGACCGCGCCGCGGAGGCCGAGGCGGTCATCTCGGCCATCGAAGCCAAAGTTGCTGCCGAGACCAAGGCGCCGCTGCCGCAGCCGGCGTCGCCGGTCGTGGAGACCGGCTCGGCGCGGTTTGCGGAAATCTTCCAGCCGCCCTATCGCGGCCGCACCATCATGATGTCGGTGTTCAACTTCTTTCAGACCATCGGCTTCTATGGCTTCGGCAATTGGGTGCCGGCCCTGATCGCCGCGCAAGGCATCACGCTCACCAAGAGCACCGGCTATGCCGCCGCGATCGCCATCGCCTATCCATTCGGGCCGCTGCTCTGCAGCCTGTTCGCCGACAAGATCGAGCGGAAGTGGCAGATCGTGATGGCCGCCTGCGGCACCGCCGTGTTCGGGCTTCTGTTCTGGCAGTCGGCGCATGCCGCGCCGGCGATCCTGATCGGGCTCGGCGTCCTGATCACGATCTCAAATAATCTTCTCTCCTACTCGTATCACGCCTACCAGGCCGAGCTGTTTCCGACGCGGGTTCGGGCGACCGCAGTCGGTTTTGTCTATTCATTCAGCCGGCTCTCGACGGTGTTCACGAGCTTGATAATCGGTGCCTTGCTGACCGCATTCGGCACCGGCGGCGTGTTCGGCTTCATCGCGCTGGCGATGATCGTGGTGATGATCTCGATCGGCGTGTTCGGGCCGCGCACCAACGGACTGGCGCTCGAAGAGATTTCGGCCGGCGGGGCAAGCGTTCAGCAAGCCCGCCCGCTTGCGGGTGCCGCGCAAAGCACGTGAGCTTTCGCCTGGCGGGGGCGAGCGCGCGGGATCGCTCCAGGCCCTTTGCTTTCGGCGACTAATGACGTTGCGCAGTATTCGGCTGGAACCTCCAGTTCCAGCCGCCGCGCAGCACGTGGAGGCCGACGGTGCCGAACGGCGAACCGTCGGCCACAACATTCTCAGTTGCCGTTGAAGCGAAACGACCACGAGCGATGGGCGCGCGTTCGTCCGGCGTCGCCTGTCCCGTGGCCGTTGTGGCGGCAAAGCCTTACAATGCGCCACCACTTGGGGCGTTTGTGTAGCATCGATCCGTGACAGGCGCATGACCGAGAAAACGACTCAAAAAACGGCGAAAAGAGCGCCAGCGAAGGCCCCTGCCAAGCCGGCCGCGGCTTCGGAAAGGCCCGTGGACACCACCGGGGGCAAAATCTATATCGGCATCGGCGGCTGGACTTTCGAGCCGTGGCGGGGCGTGTTCTATCCCGAGGACCTGCCGCACAGCAAAGAGCTCGCCTATGCCAGCGAGCATCTGACCTCGATCGAGATCAACGGCACATTCTATCGCTCGCAGACGCCGGCGACATTCCGCAAATGGGCGAGCGAAGTACCAGAAGGCTTCGTGTTCTCGGTCAAAGGTCCGCGCTTTGTCACCAACCGGCGTGTGCTCAAAGAGGCCGGGGACTCCATCAAGTGGTTCTTCGACACTGGCGTGACGGAGCTCGGCGAGCATTTGGGCCCTCTGCTCTGGCAATTCGCGCCGACCAAGAAATTCAACGCCGCCGATTTCGGCGGCTTTCTCGAATTGCTGCCGGAGTCATTTGACGGTCACAAGCTGCGCCATGTGCTCGAAGTCCGTCATGACAGCTTCAAGACACCGGAATTCACGGCGTTACTGCGCGGCTTCAACAAGGCGGTCGTGTTCACCGATCATGTCAACTATCCGAATATCGCCGACATTACGGGCGACTTCGTTTATGCGCGGCTGCAGCGCGGCAACGACACGATCGAGACGGCTTATCCGGAAAAGGACATCGACGCCTGGGCCGCGCGCTTGCGCGCATGGGCGAAGGGCCAAGCGCCGGATGACCTGCCCCGTATTGAGCCGTCACAAAAGCTCAAAGCAGGGCCGCGCGACGTGTTCGCCTATGTCATTCATGAAGGAAAAGTGCGCGCGCCAGCCGGCGCCATGGCTCTCATTGAACGACTGGCGCTGATTGAACGACTGAGTGCGTAAAGGCCGTCAAAAATGATCATGACGCTGTTGCACCGGCATAATGCGTCCAGACTACGGCTCGATGATAGCACTACGCCGGCTGTCATATGCGAACAGGCGGCGTATTATCGTCGCCCGCGAATGGAGGCATCAATTGAGCGGGGGGCTCGTGAAGAAGCAAAACCGTCGTGAAAATTGCCAACGGCCACGAACGAAGAGGCGCGCGTACATCCGGCGTCACCTCCCGTCTCATGGCCGTCCCGCGACGGAACCTTACGGCTCAACGCCGCACAATCAAGCTAAGCGCTCAACCGCCCTTTAGCAAGATTGGCAACAACACAACAGTGTGACTTAGAAATGGTTCCAAAAGGTTAACCGAAGCTGTCGTAGCCGGATTTTGCCGCAACCGCAGCGCAATTGCAGGGAGCAAACGATGACGATCAACGGGCCAGACGTCAGCGCAATCGAACGTTCAGTCGCCAGTGCCCTTCACGCCCATTGGGGGCTCTTCTTGTTCGAAGGCATCATGCTGGTACTCCTCGGCGCTGCAGCAATCATTCTGCCGAATGTTGCTACCCTCGCGTTCACCCTGGTCATCGGCTGGCTGTTCCTGATCTCGGGCGGGGTCGGCCTGATCACCACCTTCTGGATGCGCCATGCGCCGGGCTTCTGGTGGGCGCTGTTCTCGGCGGTGATCGGCATTGCCGCCGGTATCGTCCTGATCCGGTGGCCGATCAGCGGCACGGTTTCCCTCACCCTCGTTCTGATCGCCTTCTTCGTCATGGAAGGTGTCGCCACCATCATGTATGCGATCGAGCATCGCGCCCAGTTGTCCGACCGCTGGGGCTGGATGCTGGCGAGCGGCATTGTCGATCTGATCATCGCCGGCATCATTTTCGCCGGATTGCCGGAATCGGCAACCTGGGCGCTCGGCCTCTTGGTCGGCATCAACATGCTGTTCGACGGCATCGCGATGATCGGCATGGCGCTCGCGGCAAAGAACGCGCGGGCGCGCTGACAGAAAACTGAGACAAGAGGGCGAAGCAAAAAGCGCGCGTGGCAACCTGTGATGAGCGCCATACAGCGCAGCCGAGATGGCGATCGCCGCTGAATGCCGCGAGAGGAATTTATCGCCGTGGTATGGGCGCGCGGGTGGTGATGGCGGCTCGCTGTCTTATAGGCCTGCGGACCGGCGTTTCCGGCACGCGACGTACCGTCCGATTCAAAATAGGACGGCAATACGTTGCCGGTGCCGGTGCCGGCTTCCGGATCGAAGGACTGAGCAAATGTCACATGCGGACGTTTGAGGAGTGCCGCAAAGAGGCGATCGCCGGTAATCGTGGCTCCTGCCATCCGAATCCCTGGGTACCACGCCAGTTGGCCGCAACGCTCGGGTGCGCCGCACAGAAGGTGACAAGCGCAGCGTCCACCCTATCTTGGATTACTCCGCCGGCTGCGCCGCCGCCTGCAGCCTCGCCTTTTCCACGCCGTTGGCGAGGACCGCGATCAGGATTGCGGCGATCAGGAAGCCGAGCGCGACCACCGCGGTAACGCCGAGCACGAGCCCGAAGCCGCCGCGACCATAGAGGAATGCGATCATCGTCACGGCCACGCCCGAAATCATGAAGGTGACGAAGTAGCGCAGCGCATAAAGCCGGCTGCGCCAGGCGTCGGCGCTGTAGCGGGCCAGAATGAGATCGTTGACGGTGATCTGGCCATAGATCGCGGCCATCGTGTAAGCGAGCGCGAACAGCAGCGTCGTGCCACGCGCGTAGGCCGACCAGACTACGCCGGAAAACTGCATGATCGCCAGCGCGGCGAACAGAATGTGCGGCGGGACGCGCTCGACAAGCCGGCCAACGGTGAGCTGCGCCAGGGCGCCGCACAAAAACACCGCCGTGGTGAGCCCACCGACAGCGACAAGGGAAATGCCGGCGATGCGCTCGTCGACGATCTTCGGCAGCGACACCGAAATGGTATTGAAGACAAGACCTGCGCTCACCGCCACGACCAGGAACAAGCCGAAAATGATTGCCGCAAGCGTCGTCGACATCGATACGTCGGGCGCGGTCGAGCGCGCTGCGGCATGCCGCCCCTCGCGCGGTCCGAACCGGACATAGGCGACGCCGGTGACGATGCAAACCACGCCGGGCACGAGAAATGCGCCACGCCAGGATAGAGCTGCGGTGAGCGCGGCGGTAATGCCGGCCGCGAGCGAGACGCCAAGATTGCCGCAGACGCCATTGAAGGCGAGCGTGCGGCCGCGCTGCCTCGCGCTCTCGACGATCATGGCCGTGCCGACCGGATGATAGATCGCGGCAAACACGCCGAGCATGAACAGCGCGAAGGCGAGCACGTAGAGCGTCGGCGCCAGCGCGGCGCCGATCAGTGAGGCGCCGCAGCCGAAATAGAACGCGACCATCATATTGCGCCGGCTCCAGCGGTCACCGAGCCACCCCGCCGGCAGGGAGAACAGGCCGAAGGCGACGAAGGACGCGGTTGAGAGCGCGATCAGGGTCGAATAGGACTGCCCGTAGACCGCCTCAAGCTCGATCACCACGGTCGGGTATATCAAGATGACAAAGTGATCGATCGCATGCGCCCAGTTCATGAAGCCGATTGAAAGCCGCCGCTGCGCCAATTCATGCGCGGACGGCGAGCCAGTGCGAGCGGCGGTGGTGGCAGTCATGATCATGATTCCCGGTCAGTCACGTTGTACTTATAACGCGACGCGCGGCTTTGGCCTATCCATTTGGCGCAAGGCTGATCAGCGTCGTGCTGGCGATGACGCCGGTTTGGAGGTGACGCCGCGCGCAGCAAAGCGTGGCGCGCACCGGCAGGAATGCTTCGGCAGACAACGAACTATCGGGTGCCGCCCGAGCGCCGCAAGGCGCACCGCTAACCCTTCTCGTCGCAGGCCCAGGCGCGGACCACGCATTCGCGGCCGCCGAAGTCGTAGCAGCGGCGCATCGAAATATTTTCGGCCTTACCCAGATGCGAATTGATGGCCCAGCCGAACGAGCCGCAAGGATTTTTGGCATCGATCGCCATGGCGGCACAGCCGCGATGCACGACGCCGACGATCTTGCAATTCGCGCCGGTGCACCTGCGCATGGCCGCGGCGCGCGCGTCGGCTTCGTTGCGATAGTCGAAGCCATAGCCGTAAGCGCCGCAGGTGCCGACCGCGAGCGCGCCGGCAGCCTCCGCGGCGCCGATCAGTGAAGACAGAATTGCGACGCTTGCCGCTGCCACGGCAAAGCCGCGCCGATTTTTCTGCATAGGATCCCCTTCCCCGAGACGTGGGCAAAAGGCTAGCCGGGAAGGGTTTCGAGAATGCTAACTTCCTCCCCCGCGATAGCGGCGGCGGAAGAATTACGTCTTCTCCAACTCCGCCTTTAGCGCCTGCAGCGCTTCCGGCGTATCGACATCGATAAGCGCCCCGTTGCCATCGACCGGCACTTCGATCACGGCTTCGGCATAGCGGCCGATCAGATGCCGTGCGCCGACATCGCCTTCGACCGCCATCAGATCAGGGAAGAAGCGGCGCGACCACACAACCGGATTGCCGCGCTTGCCATCGAAGGTCGGCACTGCGACCAGCGCGCCTTTGTCCGGATCGAGGGCTGCGATCAGACGGTCGATCAGCGCGGCATCGACCTGCGGCATGTCGCCGAGACAGACGATCGCGCCATCGACATCGGCCGGCAGCGCGGCGATGCCGGCTTTGAGCGACGTGCCGAGCCCTTCGGCAAAATGCGCGTTGTGCACGAATTGCGCCGGCAGGCCTGAAAGCGCGGCTTCGACGCGATCGCGCTGATGGCCGGTGACCACCACGACCGGCCGGGCGCGCGAGGCGAGCGCTTCTTCGACCACGATGCGGATGAGCGGCTTGCCGTTGATCTCGGCCAGAAGCTTGTTAGGCCCGCCCATGCGGCTCGAACGCCCGGCGCCGAGCACGACAGCAGCGATCGGGCGCCCGGCATGCGGCGGCTCCTCACGCGGCTGCGGCCGGGTGACGATTTCCATAAGCAGGCCACCGACGCCGAGCCCGGTAATGTCCTCGCGCGGCACCGGTAGCCCGGCAAGCAGCCGCATCAGCACCCAATCGAAACCGTTTTCCTTCGGACTGCGCGCGCAGCCAGGCGCGCCGAGCACCGGCCGACCCTTGGCATCGCCGATCATCAACAGATTGCCGGGGTCGACTGGCATGCCGAAATGCTCGATGCGGCCGCCGATCTCTTCCAGCGCGGAAGGGATCACATCGCGGCGATCGGCGATGGCAGAAGCGCCGAACACGATGGCGAGTTCGGCGCCGGCTTTGAGCACTTCGTCGAGCGCGCGCGCCAGCGCCTCGCGCTCATGCGGCACGCGCCGTTCGGCGACGATGCTGGCATTTGCCGGCGCGAGCCGCGCGGCGGTGATCTTCAGCGTCTTGTCGATCACTTTTGGCGACAGGCCGGGCAGAATGGTCGAGACCACGCCGACTTTGCGCACGCGATACGGCGCGACACGCAACAGCGGCGCCTTTACGCCGGCCAGCGCCGCGTCGCGTGCCGCCTTGGCGACCGCGAACGGAATGATCTTTACCGTTGCGATCATCTCGCCCGCCACCACGGGCTTGTGGGCCGGCAGCGTCGCGAAAGTGATCGCCTCGTCGATGCGGTTGAGCCGATCGACCGCTTCTTTGTCGATGACGAGAACGCCGGCGGTTTGCGCGAACAAATTGGCGCGGCCGGTGAAGGCCTTATCAACATGCACACCCTGCCCCGCGACCGCCCTGGCGATCTCGGCCGCAGCGACATCTTCGGAAACATCGCCGGCTTCAAGGCGCGCCACCACGATCTCCGCGATCCCGGCCGCTTCGAGTGCCGCGACTTCGACCGGCCCGATCAGCGTGCCCTTCTTGAGCACGAGCGTGCCCTGCCGAATCGAATGCACGGCCGTCGCACCGAGCGCATCTTTGGGAGCGACCGCGCCAAATTTCATGACACAGCCTTTATCGGCGCGGGTGCGGCCTCGGCTTCCGCCTCCTCGCGCAGCCGTTGCGTGATCTGCGCCATGATCGCGACCGCGATCTCGGCCGGCGTCGCTGCATTGATGTCGAGCCCGATGGGCGCGTGAATGCGCGCAATCGCCGCGTCGCTCAAACCCTGCTGCTTGAGCCGCTCGACGCGCCGCGCATGGGTTTTGCGCGAGCCGAGCGCGCCGATATAGAAGCAATCGCGCGCGAGCGCATGGATCAGCGCCGGATCGTCGATCTTCGGATCATGGGTGAGCGCAACAAACGCGGTGTAATGATCGACATTGAGTGACGGCAGCGCCTTGTCCGGCCATTCGGCAATGACCTTCACGTCCGGGAAACGCTCGATCGACGCAAAGGCCGTGCGCGGGTCGACGATGGTCACGTCATAGCCGAGCAGCTTGCCGACTGGCGCCAGCACCTGGCTGATGTGAACGGCGCCGGTGATGACAAGCTGCGGCGCCGGCACATAGACGGTGAGAAAGACCTCGCCTTCGGCGGTCTCTTCCATGCCGCTCTTGCCGCTGCGCAGATGCTCGGCGAGCACGGCGCGCAGCGGATCCTTGTTGATCTCGGCGGCCTTGACCAGGCGCTGCTGGCCGCTCGGCACATGGGTGACGACTATGGCGGCGCGGCGCGCGGCGCGTTCGGCGTTCAGGGTTGTGAGGATATCGAGCTGCATCGTGCTTTGCGCGAATAGCGAATGGCGAGTAGCGAACAAGCCTAAGCGGGCTCTCCCAATCCGCTATTCGCCGCTCGTTGTTCGCCCCTTCCCTATTCCACCTTCTCCACAAACACCCGGATCGTGCCGCCACAGGACAGGCCGACCTTCCAGGCGGTCTCGTCGGCGACGCCGAATTCCAGCATCTTCGGCTTGCCGCTTTCGATCACGTCCAGCGCCTCGGTGACCACGGCGCCTTCGACACAGCCGCCGGACACCGAGCCGAGAAAATTGCCTTCCTGGTCGATCACCAGATTCGCGCCGACCGGCCGCGGCGCCGAGCCCCAGGTCTGCACCACCGTGGCGAGCGCCACCTCGCGGCCCTGCCTGCGCCAATCCTCGGCGGCCCTGAGAATATCGCTGTCGGTTGAAAGCATGGCATCATTCTCCGTTGCCACGAATGGCGAACAGCGAGCGGCCAATGCGACACGGGCAACTCATCATTCGTTATCGCCATTCGCTACTGGTCCATATAGTGGCTCAGGCCACTTTGCGCATCCAGGCCTTCGGATCGCCCAAACCGCCGCCGCCATGCTGCAGGGAGGCGACCAAGGCCGAGATCGAATCGAGATTGTGGATGGGGCGGAATTCATCGACATGCGGCAGCATGGTCCGAATGCCGCGGGCGCGCGCCTCAAAGCCTTCGAAGCGCAGCAGCGGATTGAGCCAGATCAGGCTCCTGCAGGATCGATGCAACCGATCGATCTCGAAGGCGAGCGTGTCATCGGGATCGCGCTCCAGCCCGTCAGTAATGAGAAGCACGATGGCGCCTTGCCCCAGGACGCGCCGCGCCCAGAGCTTGTTGAAGGCGCGCAACGATGCCGCAATGCGCGTGCCGCCCGACCAATCGGCGACGCTCGCCGAGCAGGCCGCGAGCGCATCGTCGGGATCGCGCTCGCGCAGCGCCCGGGTTACATTAGTCAGCCGCGTGCCGAACAGAAAAGTGTTGACCCGCTTGCGCGCGTCGGTCAGCGCGTGCAGGAAATGCAGGAAGATGCGGCTGTACTGGCTCATCGAGCCGGAAATATCGAGCAGCGCCACCAGCGGCGGCGGCTTGCGCTTCGGGCCAATGAAACGCAAATCGATGAAATCACCGCCGCCCTTCATCGAAGCGCGCAAAGTACGGCGGACATCGATGAGATGACCACGCGCATGCGGCGCAAGCCGCCGCGTGCGCACTTCGGCGAGCGGCAGCACGAGCTTCTTCATTGCTTCCTTGGCGGCCGCGATCTCGGCTGCGGTCATCTGCGCGAAGTCCTTGCGCTGCAGGATTTCGCGGTCCGAGACCGTAAAGCGCGCGTCGAGCTCGACCTCGCGCTCCTTCTTGAGCTTGTCGTCGAGGCCTGAGAACAACGCTTCGTGCACGCGCGTCGAGCCGGCCTGCGGCGCCTGCGGGATGGCCGGTGCCTGCGGCAGCATCATCGCCATCAGCTGATCGATATAGCCGCGGCGGCGGAAGAAGATGCGGAACGCCTGATCGAACAGCGCGGAATGCTCGTGGCGTTTCACAAACACCGCGTGCAGCGTCCAATAAAAATCGTCGCGCGTGCCGACGCCGGCGGCGCGCACCGCTTCAAGCGCATCGAGCACCGCGCCCGGGCCCACGGGAATGCCGGCGGCGCGCAGCGCGCGCGCAAAGTAGAGGATATTTTCGGCAAGGCGGCCGGGCTGTTCTGACGATCGTGGCGGCACCCGCTCTGGCATGGCCTACTCCGCCGCGCGCAGCTCCGATTTCATCTCGTCAAGCAGCTCCTTGACCTTGCCGCCCTCCATGCGCGCGATATCGTCCTGATATTTGAGCAGCACGCCAAGCGTATCGGACACGGTTGACGGATCGAGCGCGACCACGTCGAGCTCGGACAAAGCACCGGCCCAGTCCAGCGTCTCGGCAACGCCCGGCGCCTTGAACAGGTCCTGCTTGCGCAAGCGCTGCACGAACCCGACCACCTGCTCGGACAGTTTCTTGCCGATGCCCGGCACCTTGGTGCGCACAATGGCAAGCTCCCGCTCGGCAGTGGGATAGCCGACCCAGTGATAGAGGCAGCGGCGCTTGAGCGCGTCGTGAATTTCGCGCGTGCGGTTCGAAGTGATGACCACGATTGGCGGATGGGCGGCTTTCACCGTGCCCATTTCCGGGATCGTGACCTGAAAGTCGGCCAACACTTCGAGCAGGAAGGCTTCGAAAGCCTCGTCGGTGCGGTCGAGCTCGTCGATCAGCAGAACCGGGCTGCCTGCGGTGTCCGGCTCAAGCGCCTGCAGCAGCGGCCGCTTAATCAAAAAGCGCTCGGAGAACACGTCGTGCTCGAGCCGTTCGCGATCATGCTCGCCTTCCGCTTCGGCGACACGGATCGCGATCATCTGCGCAGCATAATTCCACTCGTAGACGGCAGCTGCAAGATCCAGCCCTTCGTAGCATTGCAGGCGGATCAAACGGCGACCGAGGGTGTCCGACAGAACCTTGGCAATCTCGGTCTTGCCGACGCCGGCCTCGCCTTCGAGAAACAGCGGCCGGCCCATCTTGAGGGCGAGAAACAGTACTGTACCGAGCGAGCGGTCGGTCAGATAGTCGGCTTCGGCGAGCAAATCGACGGTGGCGTCAATAGAGGCTGGCAAAGCGCGAGGCACGAGCTTGTTCATATGGATCAATCTATCCGGTCACGGCCGGGCTTGTCCCGGCCATCCACGTCTAACTGCCATGTAAAGACGCGGATGCCCGGCACAAGGTTTGGGGTCGGGCAAAAAGGCGGGACCCGGGCCGGGCACGACACATCGTAAATGCAAAAAGATCAAAATCAGGCCGATTTGCCGATCGCCTCCGCCACTGCACGCCGCGCGAGCACGCCGACCAGATGGGCGCGATACTCGGCGCTGCCGTGAATGTCGGAGTTCATGCCGTCGGCCGGGATGGACATGCCTTCGAGCGATTTCGGCGCAAACCGCTTCTTGAGCGCCTCTTCGAAGGAGGCGACGCGGAACACGCCGTTCGCGCCGGCGCCGGTCACCGCGACGCGGATCTCGCTGCCGCGCTTGGAGACAAACACGCCGACCAGCGCGAAGCGGGAGGCCTGATTGCGAAATTTCTGGTACGCGGCCTTCTTGGGGATCGGGAAGCTCACTTTGGTGATGATCTCGGCCGGCTCGAGCGCCGTCGAGAACATGCCAGTGAAAAAATCGTCCGCCTTGATGCGGCGCTTGTTGGTGATAATGGTGGCGCCGAGGCCCAAGCAGGCCGCGGGATAATCGGCGTTCGGGTCGTTGTTGGCGATCGAGCCGCCGATGGTACCGCGATGGCGCACCGCCGGATCGCCAATCATGCCGGCGAGCTTTGCCAGCGAAGGAATCGCCTGCTGCACCACGGGCGAGGTGTTGACGTCGTTGTGGGTGGTCATGGCGCCGATTGTGAGCGAGCGGCCGCTCATCTCGATGCCGGACAGCCCCTCGATCAGCGTCATGTCGATAACCTGCGGCGGGCCGGCCAGCCGCAATTTCATGGTCGGCAGCAGCGTCTGTCCGCCGGCGAGCAGTTTGGCATCGCCGTTTTTGGCCAGCAGGCCCGCGGCCTGACGCACCGTCTGCGGCCGATGAAAGGTGAAAGCGTACATCGCAGTCCTCCGTTATTCGTGCTCCCGCCCTCTGCGGAAATGAATGTCTTCATGCCGCCTGCGGCATCCTGTTCGTCTTCTGCAGCGCGGCCCAGATCGCCTGCGGCGTTGCTGGCATCGCCAGCTGCTCGGTGCCGATCGCATCGGTAATGGCGTTGATGACCGCAGCCGGTGCGGCGATCGCGCCCGCCTCGCCGCAGCCTTTGATGCCGAGCGGATTGGATGGGCACTTGGTCACCGTCATGTCGACTTTGAGCGGCGGCAGGTGATCCGCGCGCGGCATGCAGTAGTCCATGAACGATCCGGTGACGAGCTGACCATCCTTGTCGTAGACCGCGCCCTCGCACAAAGCCTGGCCGATACCCTGCGCGATCCCGCCATGCACCTGGCCCTCGACGATCATCGGATTGATCACGACGCCGAAGTCGTCCACTGCGGTCCAGCCCACGATATCGGCATTGCCGGTTTCGGGATCGACCTCGACTTCACAGATGTGGCACCCGGCCGGGAACGTGAAATTGGTCGGATCGTAGAACGCGCCCTCCTTCAGGCCCGGCTCGAGCTCCTGACCGGAGAATTTGTGCGCGATATAGGCATTGAGCGCGACATCGCCCCAGGCCGCGGATTTGTCGGTACCGGCGACTGAGAATTTGCCGTCCTTGAATTCTATGTCGCCCTCGGCGGCTTCGAGCATATGCGCGGCGACTTTCTTGGCCTTGGCCTCGATCTTGTCGAGTGCTTTGACCAGCGCCGACATTCCGACTGCGCCCGAGCGCGAGCCGTAGGTGCCCATCCCGAACTGCACCTTGTCGGTATCGCCGTGCACCACCGAAATATTGTCGATCGGAATGCCGAGCCGCTCCGCGGCGACTTGCGCGAACGTGGTCTCGTGGCCCTGGCCATGCGCGTGGCTGCCGGTCAAGATTTCAACCGAGCCGGTCGGGTTGACCCGCACTTCGGCCGATTCCCAAAGGCCCACGCCAGCGCCGAGCGAGCCGACGGCTTGCGAGGGCGCAATGCCGCAGGCTTCGATGTAGGTCGAGAAGCCGATACCGCGCAGCTTGCCTTGCCGGGCCGATTCACGTTTGCGCCTGGCGAAGCCCTTGTAGTCGGCAAGCTCCATCGCCCTCTTTAGCGACGCGTTGTAATCGCCGGCGTCGTACATCATGATGACCGGCGTCTGGTGCGGGAATTTCTTGACGAAATTTTTTCGCCGCAGTTCGGCCGGGTCCTGTCCCATTTCGCGCGCACCGACCTCGACCAGGCGCTCGACGACAAACGTCGCCTCCGGGCGGCCGGCACCGCGATAGGCATCGACCGGCACGGTATTGGTGTAGACCGCATCGACCTCGCAATAGATCTGCGGAATCTCGTACTGGCCCGACAGCAGCGTGGCATAGAGATAAGTCGGCACCGAGGACGAGAAAGTCGACATATAGGCGCCGAGATTGGCAATGGTTTTGGCGCGCAGCCCCAAGATCTTGCCCTCGGCATCGAACGCCATTTCGGCATGCGTGACGTGATCGCGGCCATGCGCGTCGGCAAGGAACGCCTCCGAGCGCTCGGCGACCCACTTCACCGGCCGCCCTACCCGCTTCGCCGCCCACAGCGCGACGACCTCCTCGGGATAGATGAAAATCTTCGAGCCAAAACCGCCGCCGACATCGGGCGCGATCACGCGCAGCTTGTGCTCAGGCGCCATGCCGATGAAAGCCGCAATGACCAGCCGCGCCACATGCGGATTCTGCGTCGTGTTCCAGAGCGTGAATGTTCCGGCACCGGAATCATATTCGCCAATCGCGGCGCGTGGCTCGATCGCGTTGGGTACCAGCCGATTATTGATGATGTCGAGCTTAGTGACGTGATTCGCCGATTTGAATGCGACGTCGACTGCTTTGGCGTCGCCGAGGCTCCACTGATAGATGGTATTTTTGGGCGCGATGTCGTGGATTTGCGGCGCGCCAGGCTTCTGCGCTGCCGCCGGATCCGCGACCGCCGGCAGCACGGCATAATCGATCTTGACTTTCTCGGCGGCATCGCGCGCCTGCGCCAGCGTCTCGCCGATCACCACCGCGACCGGATCGCCGACGTGGCAGGCTTTGCCGTTGGCCAGCGCGGGATGCGCCGCCATTTTCATCGGCGAGCCGTCCTTGGAATGAATCATCCAGCCGCAGATCAGGTTGCCGATCTTATCGGCGGCAAGCTCTGCGCCGGTGAGCACTGCCAGCACGCCGGGCATGGCCGCGGCGGCTTTGGTGTCGATCGATTTGATCGTTGCATGCGCGTGCGGCGAGCGGACGAAATAAGCGTAGGCTTGGCCCGGCCGGTTGATGTCGTCGGTATAGTGGCCCGTGCCCGTGATGAAGCGGCGATCTTCCTTGCGGCGCACCGCTGCGCCGATACCGGTTGCGCTCATGACATAGCCTCCGGTGGTTAGCGCTTCCTCCGAAACTCTTATTGCTATTCGGCAGCCTTGCTGGTTGTCGCGCTGCCGCGCATGGCGCGCGCGCCGGCGGCGATCGCCTTGACGATGTTGTGGTAGCCGGTGCAGCGGCAGATATTGCCTTCGAGCTCCTCGCGGATGGTGCGGTCGTCGAGATCGTGGCCCTTGCGGCGAACCATATCGACCGCAGTCATGATCATGCCCGGCGTGCAAAAGCCGCACTGCAGGCCGTGATTTTCCCGGAACGCTTCCTGCATCGGATGCAGCGGTCCGTTCGGCGGAGCGAGACCTTCGATGGTCAAAACATCGGCGCCTTCGAGTTGCAGCGCCAGCACGGTGCAGGACTTGATCGCTTTGCCGTTGACGTGCACGACGCAGGCGCCGCACTGCGAGGTATCGCAGCCGACATGCGTGCCGGTGAGCCGGAGATTTTCGCGCAGGAACTGTACCAGCAGGGTGCGCGGATCGATATCGCCAGTGACGGGCTTGCCGTTCACCGTCATGGAAACGGTTGCCGTCTGGGCTCCCTTTTGGGCTGCCATGGGGGCTCCTCCTCGAAATTCCGGTCAAACGTCGCGATTTGCCGGCAAATCGAAGATGCCGGCAGTGTCCGGGCGCGAATTCGGGGCGATTTTGCCGTTTTTCGGTGCCTGGAACGAGATCAACCCTGCACCTCAGCCTAGGCGGTGGTCAAGTCGGTTCCGTGGCGAAAAGACGCCGCAAACCGGGGACGGCCGCATGAACCGGCGCGTCACGTAAAGGGCGAATCCAATCTGCCAGGTGCCGCCATTTGCTGCGACGAACCGGCAATGAATGAAGCGGCACACGCGCTCATGAACGAACGCACAGCAGCGTTGCATCGAAGAATAGGAACGAGTCGCAACCGCCGTGTTTGCTCAGCAGAGGAAACGCGGTTGCACATTCGCGTCTGCGTCGTAACCGCGGGGCGGCAGGGAGCAAATAAACACGGAGTAAACATTATGCGCTTGACGATGATCCTTTCCGTAACCGCGCTCGCCTTCTCGACGATTATCGCCGCACCGCCCGCTTCTGCACAGAACACGTCGACGCCCTCGGCGCGTCAGCCGAATGACGGCGGCATGCTGGCGCCGCCAGCAGCGGCGCAATACGATTCGAACGGCGGGATCAGTGCCGGACCGGCGAATGACATCTACGGCGGCACAGGCGGCGGCAGCACGAGCTGTGCACAGCGGTTTCGCTCTTACGATCCGTCGAGCGGCACTTATCTCGGCTTCGATGGCGTGCGCCATCCCTGCCCCTAATCTCGTGTAATCTGGGCGGCAGTTCCGTCGAAGACTAGCGACAGCTCTCGGCCTCGGTGGGCTATCGATTTTCTTTTCCAGGACGCAGGACGACGGATGGCAAACGACGGAGGCCGGACAGCCGAGGAAATAAGACAAAGGGCAGACCGACAATTTCCGTCTGCAGTCCGTCTTCCGTCTGCAGTCCGTCGTTCGTTGTCTCTCGTCCGATTTTACGACACCTTCGGATTGACCGCTGTGGCGAAATTTTCAAAAAAATCGTCGGCGATTTTTTTCGCAGCCCCGTTGACCAGCCGCTGGCCGAGCTGCGCGAGCTTGCCGCCGATCTGCGCATCGACGTCGTAGGTCAAGAGCGTGCCGCCGTCCTTGGGTAGAAGCTTTACCGTGGCGCCGCCCTTGGCGAAGCCGGCGACGCCGCCATCGCCCTGCCCCGAAATCTTATAGCCGTTCGGCGGATCGAGGTCCGACAGCATCACTTTGCCTTTGAAGCGCGCCTTGACCGGACCGATCTTGACCGTGGCGACCGCCTGAAATTCAGTGTCGGAGGTTTTTTCCAGCTGCTCGCAACCGGGAATACAGGCTTTGAGCGTTTCGGGATCGTTGAGCTTCTCCCATACTGTCTGCTGTGACGCTGCGAGCTGATACTCGCTGTTCATCGTCATCGCCATGTGATGTCACTCCTGATCGCTTGCCGGCATATCGCTTACCGCCTGGCGCGGCGGCTGGAAAGCCCGCTGTGAAGGGGGTTGGCGCTGTCCGGAAGGGCGGCTAGGAAATCCGTCGCTGCGCTGGACCTCGATCGAACGATCGAAGTCTAGCTTTTGCTGGGGCATGATCTTATCCGAAACCGGTAGCCACCTTTCGGGATCATGCCCTTATATAGTGAAGGAAAACGAACAATGCCGGAGATCAAGACCGACGACGGCTGCACCATTCATGCCGAGATCGACGGTCCGAACGGCGCTCCCGTTCTGATGCTGTCGAATTCGCTCGGCACAACCTTGCATATGTGGGACGACCAGGTCGGCCCTTTCACAAAGCATTTCCGGCTGTTGCGCTACGACCGCCGCGGCCACGGCAAATCAAGCGTGCCGCCCGGGCCCTACACGATGGAGCGGCTCGGCCGCGACGTGCTCGCGGTGCTCGATGGCCTCGGCATTGCAAAGGTCAACTGGTGCGGATTGTCGATGGGCGGCATGGTCGGACAGTGGCTCGGCGCCAAAGCGCCGAACCGTGTCGAAAAACTCGTGCTCTCCAACACGTCGAGCTATTTTCCAGACAAGAGCGGCTGGAACGATCGACTGAAGCTTGTGCGCGAGAAAGGCATCGCAGCGTTCGCGCCCGCCAATATGGAGCGCTGGTTTACGAAAAGCTTTCGCGAGCGGGCGCCGCACGTCATCGCCCGTGTACAGGCGATGTTTGCGGCAACGCCGCTCGAGGGCTATCTCGGCTGCGGCGCCGCGGTGCGCGACATGGACCACCGGGCGCTCCTTGCCGAGATCAAGGCGCCAACTTTGGTCATCGCCGGCAAGCACGATCCGGCGACGCCGCTTGATGGCAACGAATTCATCCAGCAACACATCCCGGGCGCCAAGCTCGCCGTGCTTGATGCTGCCCATCTTGCCAATATCGAGCAACCGCAGGCTTATGCGGACGCGGTGCTGGGATTTTTGCTGGAGAAATAAGCCGATGTCGATTGCGGATCGGCGCGTAAGAGCCAACTCCGAAATCCATACCCCTGGCGCAGCGATCACGGATTCCCGGCTGGCTCGCTTCGCTCGGCCCCGGAATGACGAAAATGCCCGTCAATAAAAGCGTACTGCCGTCCTCTTGATGTGAGATATAGCTTGAAGATCTTTGCTTATCCGTCATGCCGCTCTGCGGACCGCCTGGCCCGGGCTCGTTCCTGTCGCTGACAAATTCTTGGCCGCCCTCATACCGGCTTATAGGCGCGCTCGTGATAGACCAGCGCGGGACCGGGCGCGCCAAGCCGTACCGCCTCCACCGCGCCGAAAATGACGTTGTGGGAAGCCACCGCCTTGACCTCGAGAGTGCGGCAATCAAAGGCGACCACGGCTGAAGCCAGCACCGGGGCGCCGGTCTTCAGCGTCGTCCACTCGCCCACCGCAAAGCGCTCGTGCAATTGCACGCCGCTGCGGCCGGCAAACAGATCGGCGAGCTTCTCTTCGCTTGCCGGCAGCGCGTTGACGCAAAACACGCCGTTTTGCAGCAGCGCCGGCGCGCTCTTGCTGCGCCGATTGAGACAGACAAGCAATGTAGCCGGCGAATCCGATACCGAGCACACGGCGGTCGCGGTAAAGCCGGTCTTGCCGCCAGTGCCTGCGGTTGTCACGACGTGGACCGCCGCGCCGAGCCGGCTCATGGCTTCGCGAAAGGCGTGCGGCTCAACGCTCGTGATCGGCTCCGATGCGACCGCCATGAAGGCGCCGTCCATCGCATCGTCTGGCCGCTGATCGATCCAGCTCATAGTTTCTTTTCCTCACTCCGCCGCGCGCGCCTCTGGCAGGCCCGGATAGGCGACGTCGTCCGGATCGAGCCAGGCCGGATCGGTCCAGCCGTTTTCGTCATATTCCGCCATGCATTGTTCGGCGAGCGCCGCCATCTGATCAAGCAGTCCAGAGTTGCGCGCGTTCCACAGCGCCTGAATGCGGATGTCCTCGTGATTGCCGGCGTAATTGCGCTCGTAGAGCTCGTGCCGGCCGCCGAATTCGGTGCCGATGGCGTCCCATAGAAGCTTCATCACCTTGATGCGCTGCCGGTGATCCATGCCGTAAGAGCCGCGCAGATAACGGGTCAGATAGCGATCAATCGCCGGATTTTTCAGATCCTTGGCGGACGACGGCAGATAGATCAGCGACGACGCGATGATCTTCTCGACGATCTCCTTGACCCGGCCATAGGCATCGCCGGCAAAGACGCGATAGCTCGAACCAGACTGCAAATTCGGCAGCACGGCGCCGTCGACCCAGGGCGTGGGGTTCATAGCCATGGCATCGGTCAGCGACCAGAACAAATTGCGCCAGGCGATGATTTCGCCAAGCATCGCCTGATTGCCGCGGAATTCGTCGGAGCCTGCCGCGCGCAAAGCCTTGGCAATCACGCCGACCAGAAAATCAAGCTTTACCGACAAACGCGTGCAGCCCTGGAATTGATAGCCGGCGAGGAAGCCCGATTGCGGAAAGAAGACTCTCAGCTTTTCCAGGTCGCGATGCAGCAGCACGTCTTCCCAAGGGATGAACACATTGTCGAACACGAAGATCGCATCGTTCTCGTCGAAGCGCGACGACAACGGATAGTCGAACGGCGTTCCCATCACGCTCGCCGTCATCTCGTAGGACGCGCGGCAGAACAATTTCACGCCCGGCGCATTCATCGGCGCGATGAACATGACAGCAAGGTCGGTATCGTGCAGCGGAACGGCGGCGTTCTGGCCGAGGAAATTGTAATGCGTCAGCGCCGATGACGTCGCCACCACTTTGGCGCCGGAGACATAAATGCCCGCATCGGTGTCCCTCTGAATGGTGATGAAAACGTCTTTGACTTCATCGACCGGCTTGGAGCGATCGACCGGCGGATTGACGATGGCGTGATTCATGAACAGGACGTTTTCCTGCGCGCGCCGGTACCAGGCCTTCGCATTGTCGGCGAACTTGCCGTAGAAGCTGAAATTGGCGCCGAGCGTATTCATCAGCGACGCCTTGTAATCCGGCGAGCGCCCCATCCAGCCGTAGGACATGCGCGCCCAATGCGCGATCGCATCGCGCTGTGCGACGAGCTCTTCGCGTGAGCGCGCGGCGCGGAAAAATTTGTG
>JAJPJB010000056.1 GCA_021324465.1 Hyphomicrobiaceae bacterium | reverse complement strand
CCCCACCCCTTGTTTCTCCTTGCGCCGCCTCCTTCGCGCCTTCAGGTCACCGGCGTCACACCGCCACGCGCGCGCCAAGGCGCGGCGCGGGAACGGGAGCGTTTGTCGGAAGAGCTGAACGATAAAGATGGAAGCTAATGAATCACGATCGTCGTTGCGCCCATGCCTTCACGCTCGACCAGGCCGTAGAGGAGCGCCGCGTTGCCCGGGTCGAGCCGCACGCAGCCGTGAGACGCGGGTCCGCCCAGATGCGAAATTTCGTAAGTGCCGTGGATAGCAAAGCCGCCATAGAAGAAGATCGAATGGGGCATCGGCGAATTGTAGTATTTCTTCGAATACCAGCGCCGCGCCAGCATCTGCGGATGATAGACGCCGGGCGGCGTGATATAGCCGCGCCGCGCGGTCGAGACGCGCCAGTCATAGCGCGGCATGCCGTCGACGGTGACATGCATGCGCTGGGTCGCGCGATCGATCCGGACCATGATCGCGGCGTCCGCCCGACTCGCCGCGCCGAGGGCGAGAAGGCCGAGCGCGGTCAAGAGAAAGATCAGCCTCAGACGAGCAAATCGACGCATGACGGTCCCCAGCCGTACGCCGCGTGTCCTAAATTAGCGTGAAAGCGCCTGCGCTTGTAAAGTGAAAGCATCTGAAACGTTAACCGGCCCGGCAAAAATCGGCCGACCGGCAAAACGATCTGCACATGAATTGACGATGGCAGCGTTCGATCTGTTTACCATCGGCCATTCCAATATTTCGGCGACGCGCTTCATCGCCATGCAGCGCGCTGCCGGCGTATCGGCGGTTGCCGACGTGCGTTCGACACCGTTCTCGCGCTTTTGCCCGTGGTTTTCGGCCAAGAACCTCGCGCCGCTCCTGGCCGATGCGGGCATCGGCTATCTGTCCTATGGTGAAACGCTGGGCGGCCGGCCCCGCGATCCGTCGCTTTATCGCGATGGTGTCATCGACTACCAAGCGGTGGCACGGCAGCGGGAATTTTTGACGGCGCTTGATCGCCTGACCGATGCGGCGGCGCGTCGTCCCGTCTGCATCATGTGCTCCGAGCGCGAGCCGCTCGATTGCCATCGTTGTCTGCTGGTGGCGCGCGCACTGGCGGCGCGCGGGCTTGCGATCGGTCATATTCTCTACGACGGTACGATCGAACCGCACCGTGTCACCGAGCAGCGGCTGTTGGCGCTGGAGGGTGGCGATCTCTTCGCAACTGGACAGGCTGAACGACTCGCGGCAGCGTATTTTCGCCGCGCCCGCGCGGTTGGCTATCGTCCCAAGCCGGCCGCCAAGGCGGCAAGACAGAAAGTTGCGACCGAGAAGCGATGATGCCTGGCCGCCTGCTCCTGATCTCCGTTGCCGCCTGCGCGCTTGCCGCCGCCCTGCCGGCGCTGGCGCAGCCAAATGCCGATCCGACGCCGCCGGGCACGCTCAATCCGCAGCCGCTGCCGCCGCTGCCCGACCCGAATTCGCCGACCGTGCCGGCCAAAGAGCTGTTCGCACGCAAGACGACGCCGCTGCCCGGCCCGGCGCGATCGATCGGCGGCTATTCCGACGGCTGTCTCGCCGGCGGCGTCGCGCTGCCGATTACCGGGCCCGCCTGGCAGGTCATGCGGCCGTCGCGCAACCGCAACTGGGGCAATCAGGCGCTGATCGATTTCCTCGAGCGCTTCGCCACGCGCGCCAAGAAAGTGTGGAACGGCCTTCTGGTCGGCGACATGTCACAGCCGCGCGGCGGACCGATGATCTCCGGCCATGCCAGTCATCAGATCGGGCTCGACGCCGACATCTGGTTCACGCCGATGCCCGACCATGTGCTCAGTCGCGAGGAGCGCGAGATGGATGGCGCTGTGAATATGGTGGCGCCTGACGGGCTCGGCGTCGACCCAAAGACATGGACGCACGAACGCACCGAGCTCCTTGAGGTCGCGGCGCAGGATTCTGCCGTTACGCGCATTTTCGTCAATGCGGCGATCAAGAAGGAAATGTGCAGCGAGACCGCCGGCAATCGCGAATGGCTCAGCAAGATTCGACCGTGGTGGGGCCATGCCGAGCACTTCCATGTGCGTCTTGCCTGTCCGGCCAACAGTCCGCAATGCAAGCCGCAGCCGCCGCCCGAGCCGGGCGATGGCTGCGGGCATGAGCTCGATTTCTGGTTCAAGGAATCGACGCTGCATCCAAAGCCGCCGCCGGTGCCGCCGAAGCCCAAGCCGCCGCTCACGCTGGCGGCCCTGCCGCCCGCCTGCAAGCAGTTGGTGCAGGCGCCGTGACGCCGTGGGCCGCTTTGTTGGTTCGTGGACCGCTCACTCCCGGGCAAGCGCGCGCAAGCGGGGAGCCGGCGGCGTGCATGGCGCGACCGCTTTGCATCGCCAATCCGGGCGTACGCTTTCGCCGGAGCGAGCGATCAAGAATCAAAGCCCCGGCGTGCCAAAAATCACGCGCTGGGCCGTGCCGGCGACAATGACAAGAAGGCACGCGCAGGCGGCGATCGTCAGTGCAAAGGTGAGCGATGTTTGTTCAGGCAATTTGATCAGTCGCGGCAGGCCGAGCCAAAGAATGTACGTGCCGTAGAAGCCGCAGAGCAGCAAAAAATGCAGGCCGGGCAGCACCAGAAAAATTCCGCAGAGCCAGACCGGCGTAAACGAATAGGCCGCGAGTCTGAAAGCGCTGTCGAAGCTCCGCCGGCCGCCAAATCTTGGCGCGAGCAGCGTGATGATCAGTGCCAGCATCAAGACGGTGGCGCAAGTCACCACGTAGCAGAACACCGCGCCGAACAGTCCATCGATCAGCGGCGCCCGCACGACTCCCCTGCCAGGCGCGATCTCGCCGATCAGGCAGGCACCGATGAAGCCGAACACGCTGGGAATGATCGCCAGCAGCGCCACATAGCGCGCCAGCAGCAAACTCGGATCGGCGCTTTCTTGCTCGATCAAGGTCCATTCGGCGCAAGGATCGACCAGCACCGCCTGCACGCGCCGCATTGCCTTCATGCGGCGACGCTCTTGCTGCCGGCGCTCGCAGCGCCGCTCTTTGCGTCTTCGCGCAGCATGGCGGCGCCCTTCTCGGCGATCATCATGGTCGGCGCATTGGTGTTGCCGGACGTTATGGTCGGCATCACCGATGCGTCAATCACGCGCAGCCGTTCGATGCCGGCGACGCGCAGCCGCTCGTCGACCACCGTCATCGGATCGCTGGCCAGTCCCATTTTCGCGGTGCCGACCGGATGAAAGATCGTGGTGCCGATATCGCCGGCGGCTTTCACGAGCGCCGTTTCGTCGTCGTCGCGCACCGACCGCCCCGGCAGATACTCGTCGGGATGATAGCGCGCGAGCGCCGGCTGTGCCGCGATGCGACGCGTGAGCCGAATGGATTGCGCCGCAATACGGCGATCCTCGTCGGTCGACAGATAATTCGGCCTGATCGCCGGCGCGTCGGCCGGATCGCGCGAGCGCAGCCGCACGGTGCCGCGGCTCGTCGGCCGCAAATTGCAGACGCTTGCCGTGAAGGCGGGGAATTTATGCAGCGGGTCGCCGAACTTATCGAGCGACAGCGGCTGCACGTGATACTGCAGATTGGCGCGGTCCTGATCCTGGTCCGAGCGCGTGAACAGGCCGAGCTGCGAGGGCGCCATGGTCAAAGGCCCGCGCCGGAACAGCGCGTATTCGCCGAGCATGCGGGCAAAGCCGAGCGGCGCGTGATAGCGCTCGTTGAGCGTCGTGATGCCCTGCACTTTATAGATCAGCCGCAGCTGCAGGTGATCCTGCAGATTGGCGCCCACGCCCGGCCGGTCGAGCACGACGTGAATGCCGTGCTCCTGCAAATGCGCGCCCGGTCCGACGCCCGAAAGCAGCAGAATTTGCGTCGAGCCGATCGATCCGGCGGCGAGAATAACCTCGCCGCGGCAGCGCGCCTTACGGCTCTCGCCGTTCTGCTTCCAGTGCACGCCGACGGCGCGTTTGCCTTCGAACGCGATGCTCTCGACCAAGCAGCCGATCTCGAGCCGCAGATTGGCGCGATGCAGAACCGGCTTGAGAAATGCGCGCGCCGCCGACACACGCCGCCCGTTCTTCTGGTTCACATGAAAAGCACAGCAGCCCTCGTTGTCGCCGCAATTGAAATCGGCAATCGACTTGATGCCGGCCTGTTCGGCCGCGGCGCGGAACGCGTCGAGCAAATCCCAACGCACCCGCGGCGCGGCAATCGGCCATTCGCCGCCGGTCGCATGCGCGTCGCTGGCGCCGAGAAAATGATTCTCGTGCTTCTTGAAAAACGGCAGCACGTCGCTCCAGCCCCAGCCCGACAGGCCGAGCTGCCGCCAATGGTCGTAGTCGGCGGACTGGCCGCGCATATAGATCATGGCATTGATTGCGGACGAGCCGCCGTTCACCTTGCCGCGCGGATAATTGAGGCTGCGGCCGTGCAGTCCCGGCTCCGGCTCGGTCTTGAAGCACCAGTCCGAGCGTGGATTGTCGATCGCAAACAGGTAGCCGACCGGAATATGGAACCAGATCCAGTTGTCGCGACCGCCGGCTTCGAGCACCAGGACGCGCTTGTCGGGCTCGGCCGAAAGCCGGTTGGCCAACAGGCAGCCAGCCGAACCCGCGCCTACAATGATGTAGTCGTAGTCGCCGGAAATGACGGTTGCGTCGGGCAATTCGCTTCCCTCATGTCTTTACGGAGGATAGTAGCATCACCGCCAGCGCCGGACCAAAAACTTGTCCGCCCGGAGCCGAGGCCCTATTATAGCAATGCGACATGCGGCGCGCCGTACGTGCGCCGGATCAGCCTGGAACGACGGTTCTCGGGAGAGTCGCATCAGCCCTTTCCTGCTCTTGATCGGCGCGCCATCCGCCGCGGGCGTATGCGCGCCTGACTGCATTGGAGAACCGTCGTGCTGAAAGCAACCATGCTTGCGCTCCTGGCTCTGGCAATCGGACTCAACGCCGCTGCCGCGCAAGAAAAATCCATCACCGTGTTTGCCGCCGCCTCGATGAAAAACGCGCTCGATGATGTCGATGCAGCCTTCACCAGGAAAACCGGCATCAAAGTGGTCGCCAGCTATGATGCGAGCTCGGCCCTTATGAAGCAGATCGAAGGCGGCGCGCCGGCAGATGTATTCCTTTCCGCTGATCTTAAATGGATGGACTATGGCACGCAGAAAAAACTGATCAAAGACGATACGCGCATCAATCTGCTTGGCAATCAGTTGGTTCTGATCGCGCCAAAAGATTCCAAGATCGATCATGTTGACATCAAATCGGGCTTCGACATCGCCAAGCTCGCCGGCGATGGCCGCATCGCCACAGGCGACGTCAAAGCCGTGCCGGTCGGGATTTATGCGCAGGCTGCGCTGCAAAAGCTTGGCGCTTGGGCGGCCGCCGAGCCGAAAATGGCGTTGACGCAAAACGTGCGCGCCGCGCTTGTTCTGGTTGCGCGCGGCGAGGTGCCGCTTGGCATCGTTTACTCCACCGATGCCAAGGTGGAGCCCGGCGTGAAAGTCGTCGCGGTATTTCCCGACGATTCGCATGATCCGATCGTCTATCCAGTGGCGGCGACGACGCATGCGAGCCCGGAGGCGATGCCCTATCTGGACTACCTCCACTCGCAAGCGGCCAAATCGATTTTCGAGACTTACGGCTTCAGTTTTCTCGTCAAGCCGACCTCGTGATGAAAATGGAGCAAGGCGCTGCTTCTCGAGGCGCGACGCCCTGTGTCGCGCTTCAGCTAACGGCGAATTGAGATGTTCGATCTATCGCCTGCCGATTGGACCGCGGTCGAGCTGACGATCCGCATTGCGATCGTGGCGACCGTCTGCGCGCTGCCATTCGGCATTGCGCTCGGCTGGCTTCTGGCGCGCAAGGAGTTTTGGGGCAAGTCCGTGCTTGACGGACTGGTCCATCTGCCGCTCGTCCTGCCGCCGGTCGTCACCGGCTATCTGCTGTTGATCTCGTTTGGGCGGCGCGGACCGATCGGCGAATTCCTGTACGATTATTTCGGCATCGTGTTCTCGTTCCGCTGGACCGGGGCGGCCTTGTCCTGCGGCGTGATGGGCTTTCCGCTGATGGTGCGGCCGATCCGGCTTGCCCTCGAAGCGATCGACCGGAAACTCGAAGCCGCGGCTTCGACCCTGGGCGCCAACAATGCGCTGGTCTTGCTCACCGTCACGCTGCCGCTCGCCATGCCGGGCATTATCGTCGGGATTGTCCTGTGCTTCGCGCGCGCGCTTGGCGAATTCGGCGCCACGATCACCTTCGTGTCCAACATCCCTGGCCAGACGCAAACGATTTCGGCGGCGATCTTCACGCTGACGCAAGTTCCGGGCGGCGACGCGGCGGCGGGCCGTCTCGCGCTGATCTCGATCATATTGGCCTTCGCGGCCTTGTTCGCGTCGGAATGGCTCAGCCGGCGCGCCGCGATTCGTTTTCACGGAGACTGAGCGTGCTCGCGGTCGACGTCGAGAAGCAGCTTGGCCGCTTGCAGCTCCGCGTGAAATTTAAGGCGGCGCATGGTGCGACCGCTTTGTTTGGCCCGTCCGGCGCGGGCAAGACGTCGGTCGTCAATATGATCGCCGGCCTGCTGGCGCCCGATCGCGGCGCGATTTCTCTCGACAAGACCGTGCTGTTCGATTCGACGCGAGCTATCGATGTGCCGCCATATCGCCGTCGCATCGGCTACGTGTTCCAAGAGGGTCGTCTGTTTCCGCACCTTTCGGTGCGGCAGAACCTCGACTACGGACGGCGCATGAGCGGCTGTCCGCGGGATAACGCGGAATTCGCACGGACCGTATCGCTGCTCGATATTGACCACTTGCTGGATCGTCGGCCCGGCAAGCTGTCCGGCGGCGAACGCCAGCGCGTCGCCGTCGGCCGCGCGCTGTTGATGCAGCCGAAGCTGCTTCTGCTCGACGAGCCGCTCGCTTCGCTCGATGTCGGCCACAAACGCGAAATCCTGCCCTATCTGCTGCGGCTGCGCGATGATGCCGGAATCCCCATCGTCTATGTCAGCCACACCGCCGCCGAGCTGCGCCGCATCGCCACCACTGTCGTGCGGCTCGATGCCGGGCAAGTCGTCGCCACTGGCGGGCTCGAGCTTCTCAAGGATGTCGATGCCGATTTATTCGCGTAACGCGAGCCTTCACGATCAGTGAAGGCCCTGTTGCGCATTCGCGTGTTGTCGTGCGCAAGCCGGCCGGACTATGATTCGTGATGGACCTTTCCTCGCCGCAGGCCCGCCAATCCTCGCCTAAACACGCAACCGCCTGGGGCGTCATCTGTGGTGCCGGCGCGGCCTTATGCTGGGCTTTGGGGTTTGTCGCCGCCCGGCACGGCGTACTCATCGGGCTGTCGCCGCTCATTCTCTCGCTGCACCGTTTCATCTGGCCAGGCTTGGCGCTGTTGCCGACTGTGACGGCGAATGATTTCCGCGATCTGCGCCGCCTCGGCTGGCGGCGGGCGATTGCGCTTGCGCTGTTCGGCGGTCTGCCGCTCGCCCTGTTCAGCTATCTCGGCTACGTGCTGGTCCCGCTCGGCCATGGCGCGGTCATTCAGCCCTCCTGCGCCTCGCTCGGCGGGCTCATTCTCGCGCGCTTGCTTTTGAAAGAGCCTTTGCCGGCGCGCCGCATCTTTGGTGCCGGTGTGATTCTTGTCGGGCTTTGCGTGATCGGCGCCGAAGCGCTGCGCACGATGGGCGCGCAGGGAATTTTCGGCGATCTGCTCTTCGTCGCCGCCGGAAGCTGCTTTGCCGTCTTCGGCGTTCTGCTGCGGCTCTGGCTCGTTCCGCCAATGCGCGCCGCGGCCATCACAAGCGTGCTGTCGCTTGCCGGACTGCCGATGCTGTTCTGGACATTCGGCAATATGGTCGCCGCCGGATTTTTGGAAAATTTGATGCAGGCCGTGGTGCAAGGCGCGCTCGCCGGCGCCGGCGCGATTTACCTGTTCACTCGCTCCGTCGTCCTGCTCGGCGCAAGCCGGGCCGTATTGTTCCCTTCGCTCGTGCCGCCGTTCACCCTGCTGCTTGGCGCTTTTGCCGTCGGCGAAATCCCCAGCATCTCGCAACTGGCCGGCCTTGTGATCGTGCTCGTTGGCTTCCGGCTGACACAGAAGGCGTAGCCTCACGCTGCCTTGCGGCTCGTCAGGAACTCGCCTATGCGCTCGAGCGCCTGCAAAATATTTTCCGCCGAATTCGCATAAGAGACGCGCACATAGCCTTCACCCAGCACCCCGAAATCGGGCCCGCCAATCAGTGCCACGCCCGCCTCTTCGAGCAGCGCCGCCGCCAACGCCTTCGCCTTCCAGCCGGTGCGCTTGATATTCGGAAAGGCGTAGAACGCGCCTTTCGGCGTTGCGCAGGATGTGCCGGGAAGCTTGTTGAGGCCGGCGACTACGATTTTGCGCCGCTTGTCGAATTCCGCGATCATCTTCGCCGTCTCGTCCTGCGGGCCGGTCAGCGCGGCAAGCCCGGCATATTGCGCCGAGGCATTGACGCAAGAATGCAGATTGACCGCGAGCTTGCGGGCATAGTCGTAGAGCTTGCCCGGCCAGACCGCATAACCGAGCCGCCAGCCGGTCATGGCATAAGTCTTCGACCAGCCGTTGAGCAGGATCAGCCGATCGCGAATCGACGGATAGGACAACAGGCACACATGTGTCTCGCCGTCATAGACCATGTGGTCGTAAATCTCGTCCGACATGATCGCCACATGAGGAAAGCGCTCAAGCCCGACAACCAACTTGTCGACCTCGGCCTTCGGTGTGACGCCGCCGGTCGGATTGGCCGGTGAATTGAGAATGAGCAGTCGCGTCTGCGGCGTGATCAGCTTGAGGGTCTCTTCGGCCGAGAACGCAAAATTGTTTTCCTCGCGGATCGGCACCGGAACAGGCCGCGCACCCGTATATTCGATCATCGAGCGATAAATCGGAAAGCCCGGATCCGGATAGAGAATGTCCGCGCCCGACTCGCCGAACATCAGGATCGTCATGAACATGGTCGGCTTGCCGCCAGGCATGATCATGATCTCGTCGGGCGACACGCTGACGTTGAAGCGCTTATGCAGATCGGCGGCGACCGCCTCGCGTAGCGGCATAATGCCGACCGCCGGCGTATAGCCGTGATGGCCGTCCCGCAGCGCCTTCACCGCTGCTTCGACAATGAAGTCGGGCGTGCGAAAGTCGGGCTGGCCGATGCCGAGATTGATGATGTCGCGGCCTTGCGCGGCAAGTTGCATGGCGCGCGCCAGCACTGCAAATGCGTTCTCCTCGCCGATGCGGTCAAAAGCGGCGACGGTTTTCAGCATGAGGTTCCCCGGCATTGTTTTGGGGGAGTTCAGCCTAATCGATCGCCAAATGCAAATAGAACGAGCGAACGCCGGCGCCTCAGAGAAGCCCCGCACGATGTCCGGGGCTTCTCCTTGAGCACGCAAGGGAGATGGTGCGTGCAAAAGGCTTAACGGCCGAGATTGAACGCGGCACCGGATTCCTGCGACTCCAGGCTTCCGGTGCGATCGGCGCCGCCATTCGGATAATGCAGCGGCGCCGCCGCCGGATCGGCGCCGTCCATATAGCCTCGCATCTGCTGCAGCTGCGCGCTCGGGAAACGCTGGTGCTGGCGCTGCGCCAAGGCTGGTGTCGCAAGCATTGAGACGGCGACAACCGAAAGCGCCAGTTTAACATTGCGCGATATCATTACCGGTTCTCCATCTGCAGTCACCCTTGCCCGCCAGCCAATCGCAATTTTGCGCCGCACAATCCGCGCGTCTTCACAATATGGTTATGTTAATCAATGTCTTAATGTGACTTTTATGTGCGGGTTTATGCACGATTCTGCGGCGCAATAAGCAGATTTTGGGACGCGCAAACGGACCAAAGCGTTGGGCCGATGCGGCCCAAATTTTATCTTCGGCACCGTGCAGATTATTCTGCCGTCCCGGCGTTAAATCGACATAACCGCAGAGCCTAGTCGGGCGCGCTCGGCAAATGCGCATTGCGGGCATTTGCAGCGTAGGGCGATGAATTGCGGCCGCGAGATTTTGGGGAGACAGCATGAGCAAGAACGGCAAAGGGCAGATGAACCGGCCGCTACGCTCGCAATTGTGGTTCGACAATCCGGACAATCCCGGCATGACCGCGCTCTACCTTGAGCGCTATCTCAATTACGGGCTCACGCGTGAAGAGCTGACCTCCGGCCGGCCGATCATCGGCATCGCGCAGACCGGCTCGGATCTGTCGCCTTGCAACCGCCATCATCTCGATCTGGCGCAGCGCGTGCGCGCCGGCATTCGCGACGCCGGCGGCATTGCCTTCGAATTTCCGGTGCATCCGATTCAGGAGACCGGCAAGCGACCGAACGCAGCGCTCGACCGCAACCTGGCTTATCTCGGCCTGGTCGAAGTGTTGTTCGGCTATCCGCTCGACGGCGTCGTGCTGATGACCGGTTGCGACAAAACCACGCCGGCCTGCCTGATGGCGGCGGCGACAGTGAACACGCCGGCGATCGTTCTATCCGGCGGGCCGATGCTCAATCACGTGCGGGACGGCAAGCTGATGGGTTCCGGCACCCTGATTTGGCAGGCGCGAAAAGATCAGGCGGCCGGCAAGATCGGTTACAAGGAGTTCATCGACATTGTTGCCGATTCCGCGCCATCAATCGGCCATTGCAACACCATGGGTACGGGCTCCACCATGAATGCAATGGCCGAGGCGCTCGGCATGTCGTTGCCAGGCTGCGCGGCAATTCCGGCCCCTTATCGCGAGCGTGGACAGATCGCCTATGCCACCGGTCTTCGTGCGGTCGAGATCGTGCGCGAGGATCTCAAACCGTCGGACATTCTCACGCGCGCCGCCTTCGAAAACGCGATCGTCGCCTGCTCTGCGATCGGCGGCTCCACCAACGCCCCGATTCATCTCAATGCGATCGCGCGCCATATCGGCGTACAGCTCGGAATAGACGACTGGGAAAAGGTCGGCTACGACGTGCCGCTGCTCGTCAACATGCAGCCGGCCGGCGAATATCTTGGCGAAGATTATTTTCGCGCCGGCGGGCTGCCGGCGGTGATGAACGAGTTGCTGGCCGCCGGCAAGCTGCATGGCGACGCACTCACCGTCAACGGCCGCACCGTTGCGGAGAACGTTGCCTTGGCCAAGGTGTTCAATCGCGATGTCATCCGCTCCTATCACCGGCCGCTGAAGCCGCATGCCGGCTTCAAGGTGCTGCACGGCAATCTGTTCGATAACGCTATCATGAAGACGAGTGTGATCTCGGACGAGTTCCGCCAGCGCTATCTGAGCAATTCGAAAGATCCGAACGCCTTCGAAGGCCGTGCCGTCGTGTTCGACGGACCTGAGGATTATCACAAGCGCATCGACGATCCGGTACTCGCCATCGACGAACACACCATTTTGTTCATTCGCGGCGTCGGCCCGATCGGCTATCCGGGCAGCGCCGAGGTCGTGAACATGCAGCCGCCGGCGGCGCTGCTCAAACGCGGCGTCACCGCGCTGCCCTGCATCGGCGATGGGCGGCAATCGGGCACGTCCGGCACACCCTCCATCCTGAATGCGTCGCCCGAAGCCGCTGCTGGCGGCGGCTTGGCGCTCCTGAAAACCGGTGACCGCGTGCGCATCGATCTCAACAAAGGCACCGCCGACATTCTGATCTCGGCGGCCGAGCTGGCGGAACGAAAAGCCGCATTGGAGAGCAGCGGCGGTTATCCCTATCCGTCAAGTCAGACGCCCTGGCAGGAAATCCAGCGCGCCATGGTCGATCAGCTCGGCAACGGCATGGTGCTAAAGCCCGCCGTCAAATATCAGCGGGTGGCGCAGAAGTTCGTGCCGCGGGATAATCACTGATGAACATGAATGTTGCGGGGACAACGTCCGGTCCGACGACGGCCGAAAAGCGCAGGCGCTTTCGGCAGTTGCACCAAGCGGGCTGCTTCGTCATTCCCAATCCGTGGAATGTCGGCAGCGCGCGCTATCTGCAAAGCTTAGGGTTCAAGGCGCTGGCGACGACGAGCTCAGGCCATGCGCATGCGCAAGGTTATGCCGACGGTGCACAGAGCCCTGACCAGGTGCTTGCGCATTTTCGCGAAATGGCGGAAGCGACCGACGTGCCGCTTAACGCCGATTTTGAGGACGGCCTTGCCGATGATCTCGGCGCGCTCGCCGAGAATGTGACGCGCTGCGTGGCGACGGGCGTCGCCGGCCTGTCGATCGAGGATTCCCCGAATGACAGTGTAAAGCCGCTTTATGAGTTGGATGTTGCGGTCGCGCGCGTAAAGGCGGCGCGTAGCGCTATCGACCGTGCCGGCGGTGATGTCGTGTTCACCGCGCGTGCGGAAAATTTCATCCGCGGCGTCAACGACCTCGACGATACGATCCGGCGGCTCAAGGCCTATGCCGATGCCGGCGCCGATTGTCTCTATGCGCCTGGCATCAGGGAGCGCGCGCAGATCGAAGCCGTCGTCAAGGCGGTCGCGCCGAAGCCGGTGAATTTCCTCAATAGCGGCGCGTTCGGCTTCAGTGTTGACGACCTCGCGGCCATGGGCGTGCGCCGGATCAGCGTCGGCGGCTCGCTGGCGCGTGTCGCCATGCAGGCCTTTATCCGCGCCGCGACGCAAATCGCGAAGGACGGCCGTTTCGACTGTTTCGCCGGCTTGATCAGCAATGCCGAGCTGAACCAATTTTTTGCCGCCGATCGCAAGGGCCGTCCATCATGACCGAATCGGAGCCGCATCCGCAAACCGGCCAGCCGATCGGGCTTCCGGTCGATAGCACGCCGGCGCAACGTCCGGGTGCGGTGACGCTGAAGGGCCGCTACGGACGTCTCGAAAAGCTGCGGCCTGAACATGCGGCAGACCTCTGGAAGGTGTTTGCCGGCCACGACGCAGTATGGACGTACATTTCGACCGATGGACCCTTTGCCAGCGAGGCGGAATTCGCTCTTTTTATCGCCCGGCGCGCCGCGGCCGATGATCCCTACGCCTACGCCGTTATCGACCTTGCCGATCGCGCGGTCGGCTATCTGGCACTGCTGCGCATCGAGCCGGAAATGCGGGTGATCGAAGTCGGTCACGTGCTCTATTCGCCGGCCCTACAGCGCACGCCGCTGGGGACCGAAACTCAATATCTGCTGGCGCGTTACGTGTTCGAAACTTTAGGCTACCGGCGCTACGAGTGGAAATGCAATGCTTTGAATGCGGCGTCGTGGCGCGCGGCGCTGCGTTATGGCTTCGTCCATGAAGGCACATTCCGCCAGCACATGATCGCCAAGGGCCGCAACCGCGACAATGCCTGGTTCTCGATGCTTGTCAGCGAATGGCCGGCGCGCAAGCGCAATTTCGAGCGCTGGCTGGCGCCGGAAAATTTCGACGACCAAGGCCGGCAGAAAATCAGCCTGGCCGCGTTGAACGGGCAACACATTTGATCGGGAGCCGCAATATGGGCAGCAGAGTGCAGAACAAAGTCGCATTGGTCACGGCGGCCGGCCAAGGCATCGGCCGCGCCATTGCCCAAGCGCTCATTGCCGAAGGCGGCGTTGTCATCGCGACTGACCTTGCCGACGACAAGCTCGCCGATCTGAAGGCCAAGAAGCGCGCAAAGCTCGACGTGCTGTCTGACAGCAATATCGAAGCGCTGGCGAAATCCGTCGCCGGCGAGTTCGGCGCGCTCGATATTCTGGTAAATTGCGCCGGCTATGTCGCCAATGGCTCGGTGCTCGACTGCACGGAGAAGGATTGGGACTTTTCCTTTGATCTGAATGTCAAGTCGATGCACCGCATGATCAAGACGTTTCTGCCGGGAATGCTGGCGAAACGATCCGGCTCGATCATCAATATTTCCTCCGCGGTGTCCTCGATCCGCGGCGTGCCCAATCGCTATGCTTATGGCGCGACCAAGGCCGCGGTAATCGGACTGACCAAAGCGGTCGCCGCCGATTTCATCAAGCAAGGCATCCGCTGCAATGCGGTCTGTCCCGGCACGATCGAATCCCCTTCGCTCGAGGAGCGTATCGCCGCCCAGTCGAAGGCGACGGGAACGTCCAGCGATGAAGTACGCCAAGCTTTTATCGATCGCCAGCCGATGGGCCGGCTTGGCAAGGCGGAGGAGGTCGCTGCCCTTGCCCTCTTCCTTGCCAGCGACGAAGCGAGCTACATTACCGGCCAAGCCCATCTCGTCGACGGCGGGATGGCGCTGTAATCCCTTTCCGTTGGAGGGCCGCAGACATGCGTAACCCCGCAGGGCCGGGCTTGTCCCGGCCATCTATGTGTTTGCGGTCGCCTTCCAGGGCCAGCTGTCAGGGCAGGAGACATGCACGTCCTCATCACGGGCGCTGCCGGCATGATCGGGCGGAAGCTCACGGCGCGCCTCGTTGCGTTTGGCGCCCTCAACAACAAGCGTATAGAAAAGCTCACGCTGATCGACGTCGGCGCGCCGCCGCGACCGGAACAGTTCCCTGGCAAGGTTGAAGCCTTAGCCAGCGACATCGCCGCTCCAGGCGGGGCGCAGGCGGCGATTGCCGGCAGGCCTGACGTGATCTTTCATCTCGCCGGCGTTGTCTCCGGCGAGGCCGAGCTCGACTTCGAGAAAGGCATGCGCGTCAATCTCGACGGCTCGCGCGCCCTGCTCGAGGCGATCCGGACTGCCGGCGAGGACTACCGCCCGCGGCTCGTCTTCACGTCCTCAATCGCGGTCTTCGGCGCGCCGTTTCCCGAGGCCATCGCCGATGATTTTCATCTTACGCCACTGACCTCCTACGGCACGCAGAAAGCCATCGTCGAGCTGCTTCTTGCCGATTACACCCGCCGCGGCTTTGTCGACGGTGTCGGCATCCGGCTGCCGAGCATCGTGGTGCGGCCGGGCCGGCCGAACAAGGCCGCGTCCGGCTTCTTTTCCTCGATCATCCGCGAGCCGCTTGCCGGCGAGGAAGCGGTGCTGCCGGTCGAGGACAGTGTCTTGCACTGGCATGCGAGTCCGCGCTCCGCCGTTGGCTTTCTGATCCATGCTGCGGGGCTCGACGCCGCAGCACTCGGCCCACGCATCAACCTGACCATGCCCGGCGTCTGCTGCACCGTGGCCGAGCAGATTGCGGCCCTGCGCCGGATCGCCGGCGACAAAGTTGCGTCCCGCATCCGCCGCGCACCCGATCCGCTGGTGAGCCGCATTGTCGCCGGCTGGCCGCGCCGATTCGATCCGGCGCGGGCGCTCAGGCTCGGCTTTAGCGTGGAAGCGTCGTTCGATGAGATCATCCGCGCCCATATCGAGGACGAGCTAGGCGGGAAGATCACCGCATAGGGCGGCTATCTCAGCAATGATGCCTTAAAAGTGTCAAAGGCGGCCGGTTCCACGGCCACGCGCCGGCGTCGCGCGAGGTCTTCCTTGCCTTGGCCGCACTTATGCTTACATTGCTGACAGCACATCCAATCCCCTTTGTTCAATCCCGTGATGACCTATGTGGACGCGGCCTGTGCGCCGCTGCGCAAGACCGGCCAGATCAAGATTCACGGCGCCAGCGCTTTTGAAGGCATGCGCAAAGCCGGGCGGCTCGCCGCCCAGTGCCTCGACATGCTGGCCGGCGAGATCAAGCCCGGCGTGACCACCGAGCGCATCGATCGGCTGGTTTTCGAGTTTGGCATGGACCATGGCGCCATGCCGGCGACGCTAATGTACCGCGGTTACCGCAAGGCCACCTGCACCTCGATCAATCATGTGGTCTGCCACGGCATTCCGAGCGAAAAACCGCTGCGCGAAGGCGATATCGTCAATGTGGATGTCACGCTGATCCTCGATCACTGGCACGGCGATTCAAGCCGGATGTATCCGGTCGGTGAGATTCCGCGGCGCGCCGAACGGCTGATCGAGGTCACCTATGAAGGCATGATGCGCGGTATTGCGGCGATCAAGCCGGGCGCCACAACCGGCGATATCGGGCACGCCATCCAGTCTTTTGTCGAAGCGCAGCACATGAGCGTGGTGCGCGATTTCTGCGGCCATGGCCTTGGCCAACTGTTTCACGACGAGCCGAACATCGTCCATGTTGGCCGCGCCGGCGAAGGCATCGTGCTCAAGCCCGGCATGTTCTTCACCGTCGAGCCGATGATCAATCTCGGCCGTCCGCACGTGAAAGTGCTGTCCGATGGCTGGACCGCGGTAACCCGTGATCGCTCGCTCTCGGCGCAATTCGAACATTCAGTCGGCGTCACCGAGACCGGCGTTGAGATTTTTACGCTCTCACCCAAATGCTTGGACAAGCCGCCATACCGCCTGTGAAGCTGCCACGATTGCCGGCGCGGCGGCCGAAGCGGACCGGCGGTCGGTGAGCCCTCGTCAAACCATTCGCCCGCAACGAAGCCTCACTCTCGGTAGCGCCGATTCTGCGCTGATTGGACAGGTTGCCGTTCACCGGTCGTTTACCCGGTTGACCTTAACTCATTCATGCGACGCGGCGCTCTGACTGACAGCATACGTCCACGGCGCGAGGGTTTAGCCAGAATTTCCCTATGAGATCCGGTTCAAAGGCACGGCCGTTAGCGCGGACGCTCGATGTGGCGCTGATTGCAACCCTTGTTGCTGCAAGCTTTGCCGCCATTTTGCGGATCGGTCTTGCGCCGCGCAACGCGGAAGCAGGCGTCGCCGTGATCTATGCGCCATGGACCAGCGCCGGTGAGACGCTCCGCAGGTCGGTCGCCGCAGGCGCACGTTTTGTCCGCTTTGGCGGCCTGCCTTTCATCGCAATCGTGATGCCGGTACGGCCGGATTATGTTGAGCGCGCTCTCGCCGGCTCCGCGTTTCTCGCGGTCGATCCGCAGGTGCTCGCAGGCTGTCTGCTCGAGCCGGTATTCCGCAGGGCTGACGTCCGATGAGCAGGGTCATAAGCGATCTACGCTCGTTTCAGCTCACCGTCGCAAAGACATTGACGGGTCTTGGCCTCGTCCATGTGCCCATGCTGGCGGTGATCTGCGCGCTGTTGGGCCGTGACGTCGTCGCAAATACGAGCGCTTGCGCGGCATTTGCCATGATCCCGGTCGCGCTGCTCTATGCCGGCCGTCCGATCACCATCGTGTCGTTCGGGCTTGCCGTCACGCTGGTCGGCCAGACCTCGCTTCTGGTGCTCGCGTTCAGCGGGCATCCCTGGCAAGTCGAGATGCATTTTTATTACTTCGCTGTCCTTGCCATGCTGTCAGGTTTTTGCGACTGGCGCGTGCTCGCGCTCGCCGCCGTTCTCGTAAGCCTGCATCACCTGTCGCTCAATTTCATTGTGCCCGACGCCGTCTATCCGGGCGGCGCCGACGTCCTGCGGGTCAGCGTTCATGCCATCATTGTCGTCGTCGAAGTGGCGATGCTGATCTTCATCGGGCGGACGATCCGCAATGCTTTCGCTCAAGCGGCGGCATCCCGGCAGCGCGCCGAAAAAGCGGTTGCCGAGCTCGAGCGCATCGGCGGCGAACGTCAGCAGGACCTTGTCGCCACCAGCAAGCGCGCCGAAGCCATGGGCGCTCTGCTCGGGAATTTCAAGGCGGAGATGGCGCGCTCGATCGATGTTCTCAACCGCGCAGCCTATGAGCTCGAACAGAGCGCCGACACGTTCGGCACCACGGCAAGCAGCGCGAAGGAACGGGTCGCGGCGGCGTCATCGGCATCCGTCGAAACGACAGCCAAGGTCAATACCGTCGCCGAAGCCGGCAAGGAATTGACCAAGACCATTGCCGAAATCATGGCGACGGTGACGCAGTCCTCGCGCCTGACCACCGATACGGTCGGCTTGGCCAATACCGCGCAACAGACCATCGCCGAACTGACCACGGCGGCCAGCGAGATCGGCGACATGACCGGTCTGATCAACCGCATCGCCGCGCAGACCAACCTGCTCGCGTTGAACGCCACGATCGAAGCGGCGCGCGCCGGCGCCGCCGGACGCGGCTTTGCGATCGTCGCGCAAGAGGTGAAGGTTCTGGCGGCGGAGACCGCCAAGGCCACCGAAGATATCGCGAGCAAAACCGCGGGAATTCAGAACGCGACCGGTCGCTCGGCGCAAGCCATTGCCGCGATTCTGGGCATGGTGCGCGAACTGGATTTGCTGTCCGCTCGCATCGCTGGTGCCATCGACCAGCAGGCTGCCGCCACGCGCGAAATCGCCGAAAATGTCGACGCCGCGGCTTCGAGTGTCGGTCATGTCGCCGAGTCGATCGGCAGCATCGCGGCAACGGCGGATCAAGCCGCATCCGCAACGACTGGGCTGCGGCAGTCGGCGGTCGATCTTGCCGCTCAGACCAAGGCCATTCACGAGCGGATCGTCGGTTTTGCGGAAAATATACGCACGGCTCAGGCTTGAGCGGCGTCGCCGTTCTGCTGATTGCAAATTCCTCTGATCCGGGCATCCTGGCAATGCTGGTAAAGACCGCCATGCGGCCTTTGCGACAGTGGGTGGCATTCGATTCCGAGGCATGCCAGACAAGAAGCCCGATAACGCCCGCGGCGGCGCCGAGCCAGCGCCGCATTATCACGGCCATCGCGAGCGCCTGCGCCAGCGTTTTCGCGAGGCCGGCACTGACGCGCTGTCGGACTATGAGCTGCTCGAACTGCTGTTGTTTCGGGCGCTGCCACGACGCGACGTCAAGCCGCTCGCAAAATTGCTGCTGGACAAATTCGGCTCCTTTGCCGAAGTCATTGCGGCGCCGCAGTCGCGCCTTGCCGAAGTGAAAGGGCTCGGTGCTTCCGGCGTCACCGAGCTGAAGATCGTGCAGGCGGCTGCCAGCCGGTTTCTGCGCGGCGCGGTGACCAAGCGGCGCGTCCTGTCGTCATGGACGAGCGTGCTCGATTATTGCCGAACCGCGCAGGCTTTCGCCGATCGGGAGCAGTTTCGCATTCTGTTCCTCGACAAGCGCAATCAGCTGATCGCCGACGAAATTCAAGGGATCGGCACTGTCGATCACACGCCGGTCTACCCGCGCGAAGTGGTCAAGCGCGCGCTCGAACTGTCGGCGACCGCGATGATCTTGGTGCACAATCATCCCTCCGGCGATCCGACCCCGTCGCATGCCGACATCGACATGACCAAGGCGATCATCGATGTGGCGAAGCCGCTCGGCATTGCCGTGCACGATCATATCATCGTCGGCAAGGAGGGACACGCGAGCTTGAAGGGGTTGAAGTTGATCTAGCCACCAAGCATCCGCCGGCTTAGACGTGCGCGCCACAAGGCGCAAGCTAAGCTAAGCTAAGCTAAGCTAAGCTAAGCTAAGCTAAGCT
>JAJPJB010000092.1 GCA_021324465.1 Hyphomicrobiaceae bacterium | reverse complement strand
CAGAAAGGCCGGCCAATAAACCGCGTGAAAGCGCACGATATCTTTGCCGATGACATGCAGACTGGCTGGCCAGTATTTCCTGAATTTGTCTGACTGAATATCGGGATAGCCAACCGCCGTGATGTAATTTGTGAGCGCATCCACCCACACATACATGACATGCTTCGGATTGTCCGGGACTGCTACGCCCCAATCGAACGTGGTGCGCGAGATCGAAAGATCCTGCAGGCCGCCGCGCACAAAACTGGCGACTTCATTCATGCGCTCCTTTGGCAGCACGAAATCCGGCACATCGCTGTAAAGCTTGAGAAGCCTGTCGGCAAAGGCGGAGAGTCGGAAAAAGTAACTCTCCTCCTCGACCCATTCGACCGGTGTCCCCTGCGGGCCGACGCGTCGCCCATTTTCATCGAGGCGCGTCTCGCTCTCGTCGTAATAGGCCTCGTCGCGTACCGAATACCAGCCGGAATATTTGTCGAGATAGATATCGCCTGCCGCCCGCATCTTTTCCCAAATGGCCGCCGATGCGGCGTAGTGGCGCGGCTCCGTGGTGCGGATGAAATCATTGTTCGAGCACTCGAACTTCTGCACCATGGCCTGGAAGCGCGGCACATTGCGTTCGACGAGCTGCCGCGGCGACAGATTCTCCTTCGCCGCCGTCTGCAGCATCTTGATGCCGTGCTCGTCGGTACCGGTAAGGAAATAGACGTCGTGGCCGTCAAGGCGCATGAAGCGGGCGATCGCGTCGGTCGCGATGGCCTCATAGGCGTGCCCGATATGGGGCGCGCCGTTGGGATATGCGATCGCGGTCGTGATGTAATAGGGCTTGCCGGGCATGTCGTGTCCTGTGCCGGGGCTTGGTATCAACCGGCTGTGGCCTCGGCAAGCAGGCTGAAAATGCTGAAGACCAGCGGCTTGCGCTCGAGATTGTAGGTTTCGGCGTCGCGCGTGGCCGCATTGACGCGTTCGAAAACCTCGGCGAGCCGGGCCATCCGGCCAATCTCACCCACGCCGCCACGAAGCCGCTGTGAAAGCCAGACATTGACGGTGTCGACGAAGGCGGCGAGCGGCTCCGGATCGGTTCCCGCCAAGGCCTCGCCAAGGGCATGGAGCGCCTTGGCGTCGACCGACGGCAGCCGGTCCAGAAGCTCTAGCGCCTGCTGGCGCAGCGCCAGCGCGTCCTCGTCCAGCAGCGCCAAGGCGCGCGCCACGCTGCCGTCCGCAGCGCTCGCTGCGGCGGTGATTTGCCTCTCGTCCAGCGCAGTCCCGGTTGCGGCGGCAACGGCGGCGACGAGATCGGTTCGTGCCAATGGCCGCAGATTGAGAATACGGCAGCGCGACCGCAATGTCGGCGGCACACGCGCCGCCGAATGGCTGATCAAAAAAAGCAGCGCGCGCGCCGGCGGCTCTTCGAGCACTTTCAGGAGCGCGTTGGCGCCCGCACGGTTGAGCTCATCAACGGCATCGACAACGGCTATTCGCCAGCCGCCCTCGCCGGCCGTCGAGCCGAAAAAAGATACGGTGCGGCGGATGTCCTCGACTGCGATCTGCTTATGCAACGCGCCTTTGTCGTTGAAGGTGCGTTCCAGAACGAGCAGATCGGGTTGCGTCTGAGCCGCAATGCGGCGCGCGACCGGATGGTTGGCTTCAATCGCGAGGGAAGTTGCCGTTTGTACCTGCGGCGATGACGGATCGGGATGCGCAAGCACAAAGCGCGCCATGCGATAGGCCAAGGTTGCCTTGCCGATGCCTTGCGGTCCCGCAATGAGAAAGGCATGCGGAATGCGTCCGGAGCGGTAGGCATCCAGAAGCGTCGCTTGGGCCGCCGCGTGGCCGAACAGCGCCGTAGTTGCGCGCGGGTGCGGCGCTCCATCCGTCCCGTCACTGTCTTCGATCGCGCGCGGGCTCATGGTTCTGCTCAAACGCCAATCTCGTGACGTCGGCCATGACCGCTCACAGGGGTCGTGACTGGATCGAGTCGCGCGCCGACGATGTTCCAGATCTGCCGCCCAACGGTTTCCTTCGGTGCGCTTGCATCGACAACAACACAGCGTTGCGGCTCCTCGGCGGCAGCCGCAAGATAGGCTTCGCGCAGCTTGCGGTGAAATTCCAAACCCTCCGCTTCGAAACGATCTGCCGCCGCGCGACCTCGCCTGCCTTTGGCGCGCGCCATGCCGACCTCGACCGGGACGTCCAATATGAACGTCAGATCGGGCATCAAGTCGCCGATCGTGATGCGTTCGAGGCCACGGATGAGGCGCTGATCGACCTGACCAAGAATGCCCTGATAAACACGGGTGGAGTCGGTGAACCGATCGCAGATCACCCATCGTCCAATCTCGAGGGCCGGCCGGATGGTGCGCCGGACATGATCATCGCGTGCAGCCGCAAACAGCATCGCCTCGGCATCCGGTCCGAGCGGCTTGGCTGCTCCCGAGAGCAACACATGGCGGATGATTTCCGCTCCAGGCGACCCGCCCGGCTCGCGCGTTAATTGCACCCTTACGCCAACCGCCTCGAGCCGGCGCGCCAGCATTCTGGCTTGGGTCGATTTTCCGGTGCCGTCCCCGCCCTCGAAAGTAATGAATTTTCCGCGCATTCAGTCAGGCTCTGTCGGACCATCCGGCTCAACCGGAAGATATTACATCAGATCAAGTGCTTACAGTCGCTTCCGCACGTAAGCTTGTAGGCCAGATTTGCGGACGGCAAGGCGAATATAGGCGCAAGGTCGTTCCGGCGCACCCGCGAAGGGGGCTTTAAAGGCGGCTGACACCGGCGCGGAACAGCCCGATCATGAGTTCAGTCACGCCGTCCATTGCCCGCTGCGACATAGTTCCGATGCCGACATCCTCCGCAGCCTGCAACGGCACTTCGAGCGCAAGGCTATCGCCGCGCCAGACGCGAAGCTTGCCGATGGCCTGGCCTCTCGTCACCGGTGCGGGGATTGGACCGGTATAAACGATGCGGGCGATCAGCCGCTCATTATTGTTGCGCGGCATCATCAAGCTGATGGTACCTGGCCCCATCAGCGGTACATAGCTGCGCTCGCCGCCGAAGACCTTTGCCTCGCCGACTGTCTGGCCTTCAGCGAACAGAATTTTGGTCTCAAAGCCGTGAAAGCCGAAATCGAGGAGCTTCTTCGCTTCGTCGGCCCGCTCCTTGTCGGTCCTCGCCCCGGCGATCACCACAATCAGCCGCAAATTGTCTTGCAGGGCCGATCCGACGAGATGAAAGCCCGCCTCCCCCGCTTCACCGCTCTTCAACTCGCCGGTCTTCAATCCGTCGGCGCCGATACCCATGCCGAGCAGCAGGTTACGGTTCTCCTGGTGAATATTGTTCCAGGTGAAATCGCGCGCGGCGAAATAGGGATAAAAGTCGGGATAGGTCCTGATGATGTGGCGCGTGAGTTCGGCCATGTCGCGCGCCGTCACATGCATGTTCGGATCGGATATTCCGGTCGAGTTGGTAAAGACCGAATTTTGCAATCCGATCTCGCGCGCCCGCTTGGTTAATAACGCACCGAAACTGGCCTCGTTGCCGGCAAGCGCTTCGGCGATGGCAATGCAAGCGTCGTTGGCGGAGTCGACGATGATGCCTTGGATGAGATCCGAGACTTTGACCCTGCTGTGTATGGCGGCGAACATTGTCGTGCCGTGCGATGGCGCGCCGCCTTTGCGCCATGCGTTCTCGCTGATGATGTATTGATCATCGAGCTTGACGTTGCCGTGTTTGATCTCGTTGAACAGATATTCCAGCGTCATCAGCTTGGCGAGGCTTGCCGGGGCAAACGGCTGATCGCCGTTTTTCTCGTACAGGAGGCTGTCGCTGTCCGGATCGAGCAGAACCGCCACAGGAGCGCCGATCTGAAAGGCATCGCCCTTGGCACCACTCACGGGCGCCGCGTGGGATATTGTGGCAGCAAGCGCCACGACCACCAGGGAAAAGCCCACCGCGAGCCCCCTGCGCCCGCCCTGCAGCAACACATTATCCGCTTGCGACACGTTTGCCTCCCCTTGGACAGGCCATTCTCGCCAAAACGCCCTGCGGAAAATAGCGCGCCTGATCGCGAGGCGCAGCGCGCCGTGAAAAATGTCGCGCCGCACGCCAACGCCCGTCGGCTTGATCAGTAAAGTCCGCGGCCGCTTAGCACCTGGATCATATCGTCGCCGCTTGACGAGGTTTCGGCATAAGACACGCTGCCGGTGATCCCGGCGAGCGGCCCGGTGCTGGCGATGCGGGTATTGCGCGGTGCAATCGTCATCGAGACCGGCACGATTCGTGTGGCGGCAAGTTTGACGCTGCCTGGCGCCGGCGCGGGCTCGTCCTGACGCAGGGTCGCCTCCAGAAGCCGATCATCCGACCCGTCCAGCTGGGCCGGGCCGACATATTCGACGCGGACCGGCGTGGTGCCCTGGCCGATGAAGCCTAACAGCTGGGCTGCACGTCGCGATACGTCGATGATGCGATTGGCGGCGTACGGACCGCGGTCATTGACGCGCACGATCAGCGAGCGGCCGTTTCTGAGATTGGTCACCCGGGCATAGCTCGGCAGCGGCATGGTGGGATGGGCCGCGGAAATCGCATTCGAATCGAAGATTTCACCATTGGCGGTGGAACGGCCGTGAAAATCCTCACCGTACCAGGAGGCCAAGCCCTCCGCCCGGTAATGCGGGTCGAGCTCCGGGACATAAAGGCGACCGCCGACCATATAGGGCGAACCGACCCGGTAAATGCCGCCGCCCTTGGGCACCATTTGGCCCGGTTCAACCAGGCGCTCGCTGGGGGCAACGCCGTAACGCGGGTCTATCCTGCTGCCATTGCTGCAATGCGCGAGGAGAGGACACAGCGCAATGCAGGCCAAGACCGGCGCAAACCGTCTCCCTGCTGCCGAGCGTGCCCGACGCCGCATTGTCCCCCATCCCACCCGCTTGGTATCGAATTCTAGCGTGGTCAGATTGTGGCGGAAATGGGCGCAGGCCGCGCAATAGTGAATGGACCATTGCAAGGGCTGCGCTCGACCGGCGAGATGAGGTCGAAACGGCCATGACGGCCATGGCGGCCATGACGGCCGAGCGGCGGACGAGCATGATCCGGCGCCCGAAATGACGGCGGCTCAACTTGCGTCTTGGCGCAACCTGGGGCGGGCGGTAGCCGATGATCCCATTTGGGGTTGGAGCTTTTCCGATTCGATGGAATCGGAAAAGCCCCAGATTTTTTGTCTTGTCCATTTTCTTACGGAAAACCGGTACCCGCTTTTCCGGAAAGTGCTGTAAGAGCCGTCGAAAAATTGCCTGTCGCGCACTTTATCTCGACAGAGCGGTACTGGATAAATATCTGGCGGATGAGCAGATCGAAATGACGGCGATCCATGGCGCGCCTGGGCTTCGCAAAAGCAGCGGGGCACGCCACGACACTTTGCCTGGTGATCGGCTTCCCTGGTGATCGGCCGATCGCGGGATGATATGGGATCGCAGTTCAGCGTGGCCGAAGGGTGGCCGAGGCTGATGGAAGGGTGGCCGAGTGGTTTAAGGCACCGGTCTTGAAAACCGGCAGGGGGTTACGCTCCCTCGTGAGTTCGAATCTCACCCCTTCCGCCAGTTCCACGCTATGTCGCGCCGCGCCGACGATCCTTTAGGTCTTTGCAGGGTGCCGACAATGCCCTGCGGCATGAAGATGATGCAAAGAACAAGCAAAATCCCATAGATCGTATTGGCGGCTCCGACGAAGTTCGCGCCGAACCACACGCGCAACCCTTCGGTGAGGGAGAGGGTTAGCAGCGCCCCGACGCTGGGTCCGAACAGCGAATAGACGCCGCCGGCGATAGCGGCGAATACGATCTGAAGCGACACGGCAATGCCCGACACGGTCTCGGGATTAAGATACATCACATATTGTCCGTAGACGGCGCCGCCGAGCGCAGTCAGCGCCGCGCTGATCACGGTCACCCGCATCTTCTCGCGCAGCACGTCGATGCCGACCGACGCCGCGGCCTCTTCGTCTTCCGAGATCGCCTCGAGCGCCTCGCGGCCGATGCCGCGGTCAATGCGCCGCCAGACTGCAAGCCCGAACAACCAGAGCAGCACAGCAATTGCATAGAAGTAGCTCTTTTCGGGAAATTGCAGCGCATACCACGAATACCCGACGGCTCTCTGCGTGAAACCGAGCGAGCCGCCTGTGATCTCGCGGGCAGCGATCAGCGACAGCAGGACGACCTGGCTCAGCGCCAGCGTCACCAGCGCAAAATAATGCCCAATCACCCTGCGGCGAAAGCACGGATAGCCGATGATGATAGCCAGCAACCCTGAAAGCACGACGCCGAGCGGAATCCCCAGCCACGGAGTCACGTTCCAGTAGCTCCAGAGCAGCGCCGGCACATAGGCGCCGATACCCATGAAGGCGCCATGGCCGAACGAGACAAAGCCGAAGCGGCCCATCAGCGACCAGGCCGTGTAGATGAAGGCCCAGATCAGAATCTGGATCAACAGATGCAGGAAATATGTCGGCGTGATGAACGGCAGCACGATCAGGATCGCGAGTCCGGCGGCCCATGCCAAACGAGTGGTGCTCATCGCGCGAATAGTCCTCGCGGCCGGATGAACATCAGCACGATGAAAAACGTGAAAGCGAGCACGTAGGAGAGCTCGGTACTCGAGTAATATCCGCCGATGGCGATGATCTGGCTGATGATAAAGGAGGCGACAAAGCCGCCGATCATGTTGCCGAGGCCGCCCAAGACGCAGATCATGAAGATCACCGGACCGAAGGTGTTGCCGATGAAGGGATGCACGTCGTATTGCAGCGCCAACAGACACGCCGCCAGACCGGCGAGCCCGCCGCCGATGGCCGACACCACGAGATAAATGCGTCGCGGGTCGACGCCCATCAGCCCGACGATGTCGCGGTCCTGCGCGAGGGCGCGTATCGCGATACCGAGATAGGTCCATTTGAGAAATCCATAGAGCGCGATCGCACCGATCAGGCCGACCGCGAATGCGATCAGGCGGGCAAAGCTCACATAGATGGTCGCAAATTCGAGAACCGGCAAGCGTACGCCGATGTTGCGAAAGTCCGTCCCGAACAGGAGCGTTGCAAAGCTCTGCAGGAAGAACAAAAGTCCGCCGGTTGCCAGCAGCTGATTGAGCGGCGCCGAATTGAGAACCGGCGCAATGATCAAGAGATGAACGAGAACACCGAGGCTTGCCGCGCCGATGATCGCGATCAGGAAAGCGAGCGGAAGCGGAACACTCAGGCCGGTGTAGAGAAAGTAGATCGCATACATGGCGCACATGACGATATCGGCATAGGCGATCCAGATCACGTCGACCACGCCGAATATCAGGTTCAAGCCGAGCGCCAGCAGCGCAAGCACGCCGCCGAGTAGAATGCCGTTGATGACCGCCTCCAGGAGATAAATGTCCATCTGCTACAGCCCCATATACGACTGGCGGATGAAGCTGTTGTCTTTCAGCTCTGCTGAGCTGCCGGCAAGCTTGATGGCGCCGACCTCGAGCAGGTAGGCACGGTCGACCACTTCGAGGACTTGTTGTACGTTCTGCTCGACGATCAGCACGGTCAGGCCCTCGGCGCGGATCTTATGCACGAGATCGAACACCTGCTGCACGACGAGCGGGGCGAGACCGGCGGATGGTTCGTCCATCAGCAGCACTTTCGGCTTTGACATCAGCGCGCGCGCGATCGCGCACATTTGCTGCTCGCCGCCGGACAACGTTCCCGCGAGTTGGCCGCGGCGTTCCTCGAGCCGCGGAAACAGACTGAACACCCAGTCGAGCCGTTCGGCGAAATGCGCCCGGGCCTGTGGAATAAAGGCGCCGATCCGCAGATTTTCCTCAACGGAAAGACGCGGAAACAAGCGCCTGTTCTCCGGCACATGCGCAATACCCGCTTCAACCATCCGGTGCGCCGGCAGGCCGCCAACCGAACGTCCCTCCAGCGTCATCGCCCCTTCGCGCATCGGAATGAGCCCGGAAATGACGCGCATCAAAGTGGTCTTGCCCGCGCCGTTCGGACCAATGATGCCTACCGCCTCGCCCTGTGCCACTTCGAGCGAAACATCGAACAGCGCCTGGAACGATCCGTAGCCGGCAGAGACGGCGGCAAGCGAGAGCATGACCGTCAGGTCCGCGCTTTGCCGAGATAGACTTCGGTGACGCGCGGGTCGACTGCAGCCTGAGCCGGTTTGCCCTCGAAAATCTTCTCGCCGTGATCGAGGACGATAACGCGATCGACGATGCGCATCAGCACGCCCATGATGTGCTCGACCCAAATGATGGTGATGCCGAGGCGGTTGCGAATATCGTCTAGGACTTCGGCCGCGTGCTCCATCTCCTCGCGATCGAGGCCGCCCAAGCTCTCGTCAGCAAGCAACAGCCGCGGTTTGGTCGCGAGCGCTCTTGCGAGCTCGAGCTTCTTGAGCGCGGCAGCGCCCATTCCATTTGTCTGCACCGAGGAGCTGACAGGCAAGCCCACCATTTCGAGCGCCGTCTCGGCGCGGTGTTGCGCCTCCGCGCGCGAAATCTTGCCTCCTGCTCCGTGATAGGCGGCGACAGTGACGTTTTCGAGCAAGGACAGTTTGCGAAACGGTCGCGGAATCTGGAATGTGCGTCCGATCCCGAGATGACAGATCGCATGCGCGGCAAGCCCGCCGATCTCTCTGCCGTCGAAGCGGATCGAGCCGGCGCTCGGCCGCAAATTTCCCGCGATCAGGTTGAAGGTTGTGCTCTTGCCGGAGCCGTTCGGGCCAATGAGCCCGAGAATTTCGCCGGCACGCAGGTCGAACGACACCTCGTTCACGGCGAGGAATCCGCCGAAACGCTTGCACAGACCCTCAACCGCGAGCATCGCGAACTATGCCGCGTAGATCGACGATTTCGGCAGCGGAAAGACCGGTTCTTGGGTGCGAATATTGGTCGGCCAAACCACCGCGATATGCTCGCCGGCATTTTGCATCACCACAGGGGTCGAACGCTCGTTCTGGCCGGAGAGCGGCGTGCCGGGTGGGAAGAACTTCACGCCATAGCCTTGGATCGTGCCGCCCGGGGGAATGTCGACGTCGAGCGCAGCTTTTCGCACGGCTTCTGGATCGAAACCGCCATATTTCTCCTTGGCGACCGGCAACACATTGTTGAGCAGAACCCAGGTTTGATTGAATCCCATCGAGCAATGTGGCGGAACGTCGGTGGCGCCGGTCTTCGCCTTATAGCGCTCGACCATGATCTTGATCAGGTCGCCCATCCCCGGCGCCAGTTTCGCGGGATCGAGCAATTGCGCGGGCACCGGATCGATATTGCAGAAGTTGTCGATATCGGCGCCGAAGGTCGCGCGCAGCTTGTCGAGCTGGCTATAGCCCGCGCCGGCACCGAACAGCATCTTGAAACGCAGACCGTTCTCCCGCGCTTGGCGCAGGAACAATGTGATGTCGGGATTGTAGCCGGCATGAGAGATCAAGTCAGCGCCGGACCGCCTGATTTTCGTCACCAGCGTGGAGAGATCGGGGGCCGAGGCCGAATAGCCCTCCTTGAGGACGATCTGAAGCCCGGCCTTCAGCGAATAGGCCTCGTCGGCGGCCGCAACGCCGCTGCCATACGGCCCATCCTCGTGAATGAGCGCGACCTTTACGTCCTTGGGCTCCATGCCAAGCTTGGCTTTGGCATGTTCCGTGACGAAGCTCGCGAAAGCCTCCCCGTACTGATCGGAATGAATCTGCGCGCGGAAGACATAGTGCAGGTTCTTGTCCTTGAATACGGCGGTCGCGACCGCGGTGGTGATCCAGAGGATCCTCTTTTCCTGTTCGACCTTGGCCGAAAGCGGAACGGCGTGGGCGCTCGCATAGACGCCGTCGATAATGTCGATCTTCTCTTGGTTTATCAGGCGTTCGACCTCGTTGATTGCAACATCGGCCTTGCTCTGTGAATCGGCATTGACTGGGACGACCTTGTACTTGCCGCCGACGCCGCCTCTTTCGTTGCAAAGCTCGATCGCAATCTGCGTGCCGATCGAAGAGGCGACCGAGCCGCCCGCCGCAAAAGGACCGGACAGGTCATAGATGACGCCGAGGCGGACGGTTTCGGCCTCCGCTGTTGCGCGCCTCCAGTCGAGGCTTAAGACGGCTGCAGCGGCGGCGGAGCCTTTCAGCAGCGTTCTGCGTGAAGCCGGCATCGTGTCCCTCCCATGGACTTTATTGTCGCCCGCAAGGTTTTTTCTTTTGCTTGGCTCCGAGTATTTGAAGAACATGGTGGAAAGTCAATGTGTGGAGTCCTTGCATGACAGACGTGCTGACATTTTCTGCGGGTGGATACCGGTTTATTCCGAGCGTCTTTCAATATTCCGCCGGCGTGGCGGCGGAGCCCGGATGGACGATCGTTCACGCGCGCTTCAAGGAACCGCCGCCGTTGCCGGAAGGGCTTTTACGGATCGAGGACCACCTAAAAGGTCTGGATCGCCCGATCACGGCGCTGTGCGCCTGCGAGCTTCGCTCACCGAGGCCGTTCAACGACGCTGGATTTCTCGCCTTCAACCAAGGCTATGTCGAGCCTCTTCGCCGGTTCGGGATAGTCAAAGACAGCATTAATCCGATCGCGCGCAGCAATGTTTGCCCTGCGGCAAACCCACCTGCAGAGCCGAGCCTCTACGCCTTCTCCTACACAATTCCGGCTCGTGCGGACGGGTCTCCAAGCTTCGTCATTGCCGGCAGCGGCGAAGCGCGCGAAGGCTTCAAAACCTATCGCGAGAGAACTATCCGAATTGGCGAGCAGTCGCCCGATGCAATCCGCGAGAAGGCGCAATGGGTGCTTGGCGAACTGGAGCGGCGTATGGCAGCGCTCGGCGTCACCTGGCAACAGGCGACGGCAACTCAAGTCTATACCGTGCATGATATTCACCACATCATCGCGGACGAGATCGTCGCTCGCGGCGCCGCAAGCGGAGGGCTGACGTGGCATTTCTGCCGTCCGCCCATCGATGTGCTGGACTACGAAATGGACGCTCGTGGTGTGGCGACGGAAATCATCTTGCAATGACATTGCGGCGAGCATGCCAAGCTCATTGCGATGAAGCCTTGCCTGCTGCGTGCATCGCCGCGCGATAAGCGAAGACAATAGCGGGGCCAAGCGTGGTCCCCGGGCCGGGATAGGAGCCCGACATCGGCGATGCCATGTCGTTTCCACAGGCATAAAGACCGGGAATGACCTGACGATCCTTGTCCAGGACGCGGGCGTTTATGTCCGTGGACAGGCCTGTGCTTACCGCAATGTCGGCGGGCCAGATTTCCACGGCATAGAACGGGGCCCGCGCAAGCGGGCCGATACAGGGATTCGGTTTGTGGCTCTCGTCGCCGTTGAACCGATTGAGCTCCGTCTCGCCTTTGCCGAAATCAATGTCGATGCCGCTCCGTGCGAAGCCGTTATAACGGGCGACGGTGCGACGCAGTCCGTGCCCGTCGATGCCGATCCGCGCGGCGAGGCCTTCCAGCGTATCGTCGCGCTTGAGATATCCGGATTTGAGCAGGGCCGACAGCTTCCGCATGCCCGGATAGACGACGCCCAAGCCATATTTTTCGATGAATGTCGCATCGCAGATCAAATAGCACGGAATCGACGGCACCTTGGCATTTGCCTCAAACATCGCTTCAACAAAATCGTGATACGAGACCGCTTCGTTGACAAAGCGCTCGCCGGCGGAATTGACGGCGATCAATCCCGGCTTGGCACGATCAAGCATGAGATGGGGAAACAGACCCTTGCTGCCATCTGATCTGGTCGTGAGCGATACCGGTGACCACAATCCGCTATGGCCGTGCTCCTCCGGCGCGATACGGGCGCCCAAACGCTCGCCAATGGCGAGGCCGTCGCCCTGGTTGAATTCGCTGCTCAGCGAATGAACCGGAGCCGGGCGCGGCATGAACGCCTCCCGAAATCTTCTGTTATGTGCGTAACCGCCTGTTGCGAGGACCACGCCCTTTCGTGCCTTGACGTTGATTTCTTTGCCGGCGCGCCTGATCGTCGCGCCAAACACGCGCCCCGCCTTGAACGCAACGTCGGTGATTGGCGCGTCAAACAGGATTTCTACGCCGCGCTTTCTGAGACTGTAGAAGAGCCTCGCGACCAAGGCATTGCCCATCACCAGGCGCGTACCGCGCGGGTACCGGGTTCGGTCAAGGACGTAACGAACAAAAAGCTTGGCCGCATGGCCAAAATTGGCCGCCGATTTGAAGCGGCCGATCAGAGGACCAATGTCAGCCTTTCCCACCATCATGCCGCCGAACACCATGAACTCGGGAATCGGAGGCCGGACGCGCGGAAAATCCGCGCGCAGCAGGCGTCCGTCGAACGGTTGAGGAACGATCGCCCTCCCCGCCACGGCCGCGCCTTTCATGTTGCTGCGATAGTCGGGATGACGTCCGCACGGCAAAAACCGCACGTCGCTGTTTTCTTCCAGATAGTCGATCGCAATCGGACCGGTTTTGAGAAACGCCGTCCGCAAATCCCGGTTGATCGGGCTTCCGACGAGCGCATCCAGATACTGCTCAGCTCGCTCGGCACTGTCGTCAAAGCCAGCTCTTCGGCTCTGATGATTTCCGGGAATCCAAAGCGTGCCGGCTGAAGTCGATCCGGTCCCGCCGACTTGTCCCGACTTTTCACACAGCAGTACATCGAGTCCCTGCAGACTCGCTACCAATGCTGCCGTCATTCCAGCGGGGCCTGCGCCAGCGATCAGCAGATCAACCTCACGTTCTTTCATGATAAAACTGCCGGGGCTGGAGGCCGAGGAATTATACCGTGACCAACCGTCATCTTACCGTCATCGAAAGCCCTCGCAACCGAGCGGCCGACCCGAACGGCGAGCGCGAAGTCGGCTCGCCACCGCACGTTGGCGCCGGGGCGACGATGCCGGACCCGATGCGGGCAATTTCGCGCTGCACGTCACCGTGATTTCAGGCAAAGCTCGCGGTGGGCGGCGCTGGCACGACGACGCAGGCCGGCGCCCGGCACAGCTGACGCCCGCATTGGGCTGAATCGTTGAGTCCACGCAAACCAATCCATTATACAAGGCCTTCGCCACCTGCTCCGATTGCCGACAATGAAATTGCTGAACGTTCCTATTGCCGCAAAGGCGGTTCTCCTCATTGCAGCGCTAGGTGTGAGCTTTCCATAGGTTGTCCATCCGGCCCTTGCCGGGAGAAGCCGACGGTGTCGAAGCCTCAGCCATCCCGGAGGACCGAATCAACGTGCACAAGAATGCCCGGCTAACGCCGCGCGTTTGAGAACGGATCGTCGAACTCGGCGCCAGCGGGCAGATGCCGCAGGCCATCAGCAAAGCCGTAGGCGTCTGCCCGCGGACGCCTACGATCGGAGAGATCAACCATCAGGTTACCAAATTGTCTGCCCTTGTCGCTGAAACTACGCGAGCCCACAAGATGCGGCTGGTTCACCGCCGGATTCTATCAGTCGGTACCTGGAGCACAGGGATTGCCGATCCCGCGGACTTTTGCCAAATACAACGAAATCTTGAAGATTCGCATGAATACAAATGTAGATTGTCGTCCGCCCGCCGATCTCGTGTTATTGCTTACGGTCATTATTCCGGGTCGGACCTGATCGTCACGTGACGAACGATCGGCAAATTCAGCTTCGCCGTGGATCAGCAAGGACTGGTCACCTGATGGTTCAGCGCCCCATTTTCGGTTGACGTGTCATGCGCAGCAATAGCGGCTTCAAGGCCCTCGAAAAATGCACCCTGTTCAGCGCACTCGATGAAAAGGGGCGGCGCGAAATTGCTGCTTATGCGCAGCCGCGCAAGTTTGCCGCGGGTGATCCGATTTGTCGGCTCGACGATGACGGCGACAGCATGATGGCGATCGTAGTCGGCACTGTCCGAATCTGGTTGCCGACCATCAGAGGCAAGGAGATCATTCTGGCTGATCTGCGCGCCGGCGAGCTGTTTGGCGAAATCGCTTTGCTCGATGGCAAACCGCGCTCGGCCAATGCGACGGCGCTCACCAATTGCGAGCTTCTGGTCTTGGAACGGCGCGACGTGCTGCCGTTTTTGGAGCGAAACCCGAAAGCGTGCATGAAGCTCATGGAAATCCTCTGCGCGCGCATTCGACGCTCTGACGAGCGGATGTCTGACATCGCATTCTTCGATCTGCCGATGCGCCTCGCCAAGACGCTGCTTTATTATCAGCCGCAAAACCGGGGCGTGACGAAGCTCTCATTGTCACAGACGGAATTGGCGGAAATGGTCGGGGGCTCGCGGGAGAAGGTCAACCGGTGCCTGCGCGATTGGCAACGCAAAGGCATTTTGGAATTGAAGGACCGCTGGACGATTATTCTCAAGCCGGAGGCCCTGCGCCAATTGATTGAATCCGTCTAAGGCCTCCCCTCTCTAACCCTTACATCTCGGTAATTCATTCAACATCGATTGCAGGGCGCCGGCCGGACGCGCAGGGCGCGGCCGGAGGACGTGCCTTGGTGCGGCAATTTTTGCTGTGACACGCGGCACAGCGGTCTGGGCTTCACGTAATAACTTATCGGTGCGGGACACACCGGATGAGCCGACGCGATTCCGCGTCAATGGGCACGCGGCAACGCAGAGGAGGTTGCCATGAATGGGCGGATTCGGATCGAACGCCTGGTCTTGACGGATCCAACCGACCCGCGAATACCCCGCCACGCGACCGCGTTGGGTCGAATCAGCGCACAATCCGATCTGTCAGTGATCGTCACGTTCTGCGCTGTCGGCTTGTTAATATCCGCCGCCCTACTGGTCGTGCTGCCGCTTACCGCAGATTTGGCAGACGCGCTGCAACGAGGCATGTGAACGCGCGCCGGGGCGGCTGGACGCGCCATGTCGGCGGTACTGGAGAGGGACCTCAATAAACGGTCGGAGTACAGCCATGGCCAATCTGTATCGAAAAAGAAGGGTGACTGATCGTGCCAACGAGCGGCACTTTCCTTTTGTAGTGCAAATTCCAGTACCCGAGGGCGGTTTTGCCTCAACTTTGGACGCGATCAATGCTTGGCATTGTTACAGCAAGAACGTGCAAAGGTACGGCATGCGGCGACATATCGGCGATCGCGAGATCAGACGTTGGTGTTTCGAGAGCTTGGAAATCGCCGAGGCGTTCCGGCTTCGGTTCGGCGGCGAATTGGTGCTGATGACGAACGAAAGGCATGAGGCGCGCACCACCCCGACATCGCTCAACGTCGCAGAAGGCTGGCAACCGGAGGAGTCGCGGCAGGTCGACTGCGACATGCACGAGCAATCCTGATAGCTGCAAACATCGCACCTACAACCACAGGAAACGCAGATCGGCGTGTTTGCGCACGGAGCGTCCTCGTGTAGAATTAAGATTATCGCCGGCAAAGGCCGCCAATCATTGCTGGGCCAATTGCACGAAATCATTTCTCCTGCTGGAGCCAAAGCATGGCTTCGGCGCTGCGGTACGTCCGGTTAGTATGCGTTCCGGAGAGCGCAGATGAAGTGCCGCGATTGCGGATACGACAATCCGCCCGAAGCGGAGAGCTGCGCAGGTTGCGCTGCGTCGCTGCCTCGCATCTGTGGCAATTGCGGCAGTGAGGTTCCCACCGCCGCCAAATTCTGCTCGCAATGCGGCCATCCGCTCAAGCCTATAGCCGATTATCCGCCGTTTTCGTCGCCGCGAAGCTACACGCCGCAGCATCTTGTCGACAAGATTCTGACCGCTCGGACGACGCTCGAAGGCGAGCGCAAGCAGGTCACCGTGCTCTTTGCCGACATTAAGGGATCGATGGAAGTCCTGGTCGAGCGCGACATGGAGGATGCGAGGGCCATACTGCATGCCGTGGTGGACCGCATGATCGAAGCGGTGCATCGTTACGAGGGTACTGTGCACAGCGTAATGGGCGACGGCATCATGGCGCTGTTCGGCGCGCCGCTTGCGCATGAGGATCACGCCGTGCGCGCCTGCTTTGCGGCGCTGCGCATGCAAGAGAGCATCACAAGATATTCGAGCGAGGTTCAGCGGACCCATGGCGCGCCAGTCATGATCCGCGTCGGACTGAATTCCGGCGAGATCATCATCTCCGCTATCGGCAACGATCTACAGATGGATTACAGCGTCGTCGGTCCGACCGTGCACCTCGCCTCGCGTATGGAACAGATGGCAAAGCCCGGCTCAATCCTCGCGACCGCCGACACCCTTCGCTTCGCCGAAGGCTATATCGCTGCGAAGCCGCTCGGGCCGGCAGCGGTAAAAGGTCTCAGCGACGATGTCCAGATTTATGAAGTGACCGGCGCTGGCGCCGCCCGCACGCGGCTGCAAACTGCGGCCGCGCGCGGGCTCACTCGGTTCGTCGGCCGCGATATGGAACTGCAGCAACTGCGCAGTGCCCAGCAGCTTGCGAGTCACGGCCGCGGTCAAGTCGTTGCTATCGTCGGTCCGGCCGGTGTCGGAAAATCCCGTCTGGTCCATGAATTCGTGCATTCGCCTCATGCCGCCGATTGGCTCGTGCTGGAATCCAATTCCGCGTCCTATGGGCACGCGACACCATATTTGCCGGTCATCGAGTTGCTCAAGGCCTATTTCGGCATCAACGGAAACGACAACGTTCGGTCGACACGCGAAAAAGTTTCCGCCAAGATCCTGAAGCTCGATCCCGGCCTACAGGATGCCATTCTTCCGGTGCTCGATCTTCTCAACGCGCTGGACGACGATCATCCGTTTCGATCACTCGACCCGTTGCAGCACCGCTACTACACCTATCAGTCCATCATCAGATTATTTCTTGGCGAAACCAGATCGCAGCCAGTCGTGGCGATTTTCGACGACGTTCACTGGTACGATACGCTTTCGCTGGGGCTGCTCAACGAGCTTGTTGGTCGCGCCCAAGATGCCCGGATGCTTTTGATTGTGACGTGCCGACCCGAATACAGGGACGATTGGCGCGACCGGCAAAACTATCGGCAGCTGCGGCTTGATCCCTTGGCCAGCGATAATCTTGCCGAGCTGCTGCGCGTTCTTCTTGGTTCTGATGCGACTATGCAGGCGCTCAAGAGCTTTCTGATCGAGCGGGCCGGCGGCAACCCGTTCTTTGTCGAGGAGATCGTGCGATCGCTGGTCGATTCCGGCGTGCTTGAAGGCGCGCGCGGCAATTTCCGACTGGCCCGCCCTTTTTCCAGTCTTGACGTGCCGCCGACCGTTCAGGCGGTGCTTGCCGCACGTATCGATGGATTGCCCGCGGCGGAGAAGCGCTTGTTGCAGGAGGCGGCAGTCATCGGCCACGAGGTGCCGTTTGCGCTTTTGCATTCGATTTCCGGACTGCCGGAAAGTGAGCTCCGCAACTTGCTCGATAACGTGCAAGCGGCAGAATTCCTCAACGCCACGCAATTGTTTCCCGATCCGCAATATACGTTCACGCACTCGCTCACTCATGACGTCGCCTACAACAGCGTATTGCGCGATCGCCGGCGTGACATTCACGCTCGCGTTGTCGGCGCGATCGAGGCGCTCTATGCCGACCGGCTTAATGAACAAACCGAGCGGCTCGCCCACCATGCCGTGCGCGGCGAGCTGCGCGAGAAGGCCGTACACTACCTGCGGCAAGCCGGCAGCAAGGCGGCCGCGCGCTCGGCACTTGGGGATGCCCGAACGCGCTTTGAGCAGGCGCTCGCCGCGCTCAATACGCTTCCGGAATGCCGCGAGACGCTTGAGCAGGCGTTCGAAGTTCGTCTTGAGCTTCGGACAGTATTACGCCAGCTCGGCGAAGGCGAACAGATGCTCGCGCATCTGCGCAAGGCCGAGAACATCGCCACCGAGTTGCGCGACGATCGTCGGCGCGGCCTGGTTTGTGCATTCATGGTCACCGTCCAGGCAACGCTCGACCAGCTCGACGAAGCGCTCGCGACCGGTAGGCGTGCTCTAGAAATAGCCGAACGTGTCGACGATATGAAGATTCGCGTGCTGGCGACCAGCCATCTTGAGCAGGCCCATTGCTATCGCGGCGAATATGCGCATGTGGTCAAGCTGGCCCTTGATGCTCTCGCCACGCTGCCGCCCGAATGGAACAACGAGTATTTCGGGATGTCCGTTCCGGCGTCGGTTTTCAATCGAGCTTGGCTTATTATGAGCCTTGCTGAGATGGGCCGCTTCGCGGAGGCTGCCAAATATGAAACCGAGGCGATCCGCATCGCCGAACCGACCGAGCATGCGTTTACGATCGGCTGGGTTCATTTCGCCGCCAGCATGCCCCCACTGCTCAAGGGTGACTGGATAAAGGCCCGTTCGAGGGTGGAGCACTGGATCAAAATGATCCGAACAGGAAACGCCGGCATACATTTGCCGTGGGCGGTCGCCTCCTCGGCCTGGGCGTTGGCGCAAATCGGCGAGACGACCGAAGCCCTCGACCGAATCCGCGAAGCTGAGCAGTTGCTCGAGCGTCAAGCAGCCCGTGGCATCGTGGGCCATCGCGGCTGGGCCTACCATGCAGCGGGCCGCGCCTGTTTGCAGCTCGGCCGGCTCGACGATGCTCTACGCTTGGCGCAGCGTGCAATGGAAACGTCACGTCGCCAACCAGGCTTTGCCGCCCATGCGGAGCACTTGCTCGGCGACATTGCGGCTCATCCAAGCCGATTCGATCCGGACAGCGTGCTCAAGCATTACCGGGCCTCACTTCAGCTCGCGAAGCAGCACGGCATGCAGCCGCTCGTCGCCCATTGCCATTTTGGCCTTGGTCGACATCAACGCCGCACCGGCAAGCTGGACTCTGCACGCGAACATTTTGTCATTGCAACATCGATGTACCGCGACATGGATATGGGCTTCTGGCTCAGACAGTGTGAGCTTCATTCGCATTCGTAAATTATTGGCAAGGCCTGACGTCGTGTTGGACCAGTCTATCATGGCGCCAAGCGTCTCAATCCCGTTTCCTTCTTTCCGGGACTTGCTTGCGCATCACGGTCGCCATTTCGCCCATGCGCCGGCGATCCTCGCGTTGGATCGTCCGGCCCTGAGCTATGACCATCTCTATCGGCACATTGAGAAGACCGGGAGCGAGCTGCGCGCCATGGGAATAGGCCGCCGGGATCGCGTCGCGGTGATGCTGCCGAACGGTCCGGAAGCCGCCGTCGCCATCGTGTGTTTGGCCTGCAATACAGCCTGCGCGGTGGTCAACGCGAACTATGCCGCGGAAGAGGTGGAGCGCTACTTTGCGGCGTTGCGGCCTTGCGCGCTCGTCACTTGCGCCAGCCTCGACAGCCCGGCGCGTCGCCTCGCGCTTGCCGCCGGCATGCTGGTGATCGACATCGCGCCGACGGGTAATGAAGCCGGGCTGTTCTCGCTGGCGGCGGAGCGAGCCTTGCAGGCTTCGCCTGATCCCGTGGGTCCCGGCGACATCGCGGTCATGCTGCTGACATCGGGCACGACGTCGCGGCCCAAGATCGTGCCGCTGTCACATGCGAATATATGCGCTTCAGCTTACACTTCGGTTGCCGCATTGGCGCTTGGCGAATCCGATCGCTGCCTGAACGTGCTGCCGTTGTTTCACGGCCACGGACTAATCGCTACGGTCTTTGCTTCCCTTGCCGCGGGCGGCAGCATTGTTTGTACGCCTGGCTTTGACGCAAACCAGTTCTTCGGCTGGCTCTCCGCTTTTCGACCAACCTGGTACTCGGCGGTACCGACCGTCCACCAGGCGATCCTGGCGCGCGGGCGGCAAGGTCGAGATCGCCTCGACGATGTACGACTGCGTTTCGTCCGCTCCGCATCGGCGCCACTGCCACCCCCGGTGTTTGCCGAATTGGAACGCACCTTCCGGACCTCGGTCATCGAATTCTACGGAATGACTGAAACTGCATCTGCTCCTATCGCCTGCAATCCTTTGCCGCCTCACCAGCGCAAACCCGGCTCTGTCGGCGTGCCGGTGGGACTTGACGTCGCCATCATCGATGAGCGGGGGAATACGCTTTCGCCCGGCGAGACCGGCGAGGTTGCCGTTCGCGGTCCAAGCGTCATGCAAGGTTACGACGGCGATCCAGTTGCCACCAAGGCCGCCTTCGTCGGTGCCTGGCTCAAAACCGGCGACCAGGGCTTTTTCGATCCTGACGGCTACCTTTTCCTGTCCGGCCGCACGCGGGAGATGATCAACCGCGGTGGTGAAAACATCGCGCCGCGGGAAGTCGACGACGTTTTGCTTGAGCACCCGGCCGTTGCTGAGGCCGTCACGTTTGCCTCCCCCCACCCCACGTTGGGTGAAGACGTCGCGGCCGCTGTTGTGTTGCGCCCGAACGCCGATGTAACGGCGAAAGACATTCGCCAGTTTGCCGCGCTACGGCTCGCTGACTTCAAGATTCCCCGCCAAATTCTTTTCGTGGAGCAGTTGCCGAAGGGACCGACCGGCAAAGTGCAACGCGTCGGCCTTGCCGCCAAGCTGGGGCTGACGGGCAACCCAGAGCGGCCGTTCGTTGGGCCGCGCACGTCGGTCGAGACCATGCTTGCCGCAATCTGGGGGCAGGTGCTTCAGCGCGAACGCGTCGGCATCCACGATGACTTTTTCGACCTGGGCGGCGATTCGCTTTTGGCCGCGCAAGCCTTGACCCGCATTTTCGAGACCTTCGCGATTCAGCTCGGGATCGTCAGCCTGTTCGATGCTCCGACAGTCGCAGAAATGGCGACCCATATTGAGCCGCTCCTGAAAGCGGGCAGCAGCGCTCGGTTATCGCATTCACAGATCAATCGCGTGTCGCGGCGGTTGGCCTTGCCTGCTTCTCCGGCTCAGGAACGGTCGGCAAAGCTCCATCATGCATCGCCCGATCTGCCATTTCTTGTCGTGATGCACACGCTGCGGATAACTTCCCGCCTCGACAAATCAATTTTGAAGCGCTGCATCAATGAGATCGTGCAGCGCCACGAGATTCTGCGCACGAGCTTTGATGTCCAGAATGGCCGCCACCTCCAAGCCATCGCCCGAAGTTTGCATGTACCGCTGATATTCGACGACATTTCTGCGCTGCCCAACGCCAAACGGCAAGTCGCCGGTCGGAACATCATAACAGACGAATTCCTTGTTCCCTTCGACCTTTCGCGCGGGCCGTTCATTCGTTCGCGCCTGGTGCGGCTTAGTAAAGTTGAGCACCTTTTATTGCTCACCATGCATCAAATCATCGTCGATGGCTGGTCTCTCGGCGTTATCGTCAATGAGCTGGTTGCCCTCTACGATGCCTATTCTCAAGGAAAGAGTTCGCCGCTTGAGCCGCTCGCCTTGCAATATGCGGATTTCGCGAGCTGGCAAAGGCAGTGGCCCCTGTGCCCCGATGGCGTGGCGCAGCTCGACTATTGGCGCCGACAACTGGCCGGCCCACTCCCGCCGCTGCACTTTCCCATTCTACGCCGAAAGCGCGGCGCCGAAGCGCTATACAGTGCGCAACGCGAGATATCGCTGTCGCCGAAGTTGACCGCCGCCGTCAGACGTTTTGGCCATGATCAAGATGCTACGCTGTTTATCGTCCTCCTCGCCGGCTTCATGATATTGCTGCAGCGCTATCTCGGCGAGGACGACCTGCGGGTGGCCACCAATGTCGCCAACCGCAATCGTCCCGGCACCGAGACTCTCATCGGCCCCGTGGCCAACACCGTCATTCTCCGCAGCAACATCGCCGGCGATCCGACGGTACGCGAAGTGACGCGCCGCGTTCGCGCCACGACGCTCGCGGCTTACGCCAATCAAGATCTGCCATTCGAGGAGCTCGCCGCAACGCTTGAATGCGAGCGAGGCGTTGACCCGGCCGAGCTTTGTCGCGTTCTGATTGTCCTGCATAACGCCGCCTTGCGGCCAGTAGCGAGCACAGGGACCTCTCTTTGTTTGGAAGAGGCAAATCCGGCCATGCCACAACCGCTGGTGACGGCCTCGAATTTCGATGTTATCTTGGCTTTGCGGGAGGGCCGAGAGGGGCTGGTCGGGTCGTGGATTTACAAGCCACATCTCTTCAGCGCCAGATCCATCGATCGTCTGTGTCAAGATTATCGCAAGGTGCTGGAACAAATGGTCAATGCTCCGCACCGCCCGATTTCGGCTATATCAGTCTCGATGAAGAACAATAATTGAGCGCCGGCAGCAAGCTTTCCATCAACCGTCGTAAGCACTGAGGAGATATCTTCATGTCCGCATTTCGCCCTACCGTTTACAGTGCGAAGGAACTCAGAGCATTGAGTCCACGCAAGCGTGCGCAGCTTCGCAAAGAAGTCGACAAACATCTGAGGAGGCACGCGCAAATTCGCAGAATCCTGCGACAGAAGACGAGCGCCTTGTACAAGAAACTGAAAAAGGCCTAGGGCGCATCTAATTTGGAAGCCGATCCAAGCCTATGACTGCGAGTTGCGGGGCGATCGAGTTGAATTAACCCGCCGCCAACGCATGACCGAGTCTGCGCAGTCCGATATTGTTGTCGTTCGGCACCAACTGCCAGTCGGGTATGGAGTCTCGGCCGTTCAAATTGTCGACATTGCTCGGGTCGCCATCCGCGCAGGCGATCATGAGAAGACAATTCTGGCCGTCGCGCGAAGGCACCCAGGCGAACGGACCCACCAGAATCTCACTGGATGAATTGGGTGCGACACGCGCGACGGTAAGCCGACCAGGCTTCATTGGCTTGTAATCCCCTGGAAACACGCGTTCGCGCTGAGACTGCGCGTAAAAGGCGCGTACCATCACGTTCGTCGCTGCTTTGAAGCCGCGGTTCTTGATCCTCACATAGGCATAGTTGGTCTGTCCGGCGATCGGTGTCTCGTGCGCCAAGCCGCCATCCTTGCGGCGCCGATTCCAGATCGCCTGGCAATTCCAGTAGTCGGACTGAAACGCGTATTCGCCGTGGCGACCATCCTCAACGTAGATATCGATCGGGGGCGGGGCGCCCTCCTTGTTGTTCGGCCTCCTGGTATGAGGCAGCTGATACAGACCCTGTTTTTCGAACGCCCAGCGAATGACTTTGTGGTAGGCGCCGCCTGAAACGTGCTCGGCCCGCCAGTTCGCGTGATCCGCCTTCATGAGCGCTGCAGCCAAATGCGTCGCGTCGATTGGGCTGGTCGCCGGCGTGAGGCTGTAGATTCCCGCCAGCAATATGCGGCAGGTCATACGCGCCGCAAATCGGCGCATGGCAGCGTCCCTGGAGTCGCCGCCGATCGCTCGATAAAAGCGGAACATTGTCGATGACAGGATCTGCTCGTTGTTGTACCCGCGGTCGTCCTTGACCGGATCGAACGGATGGAGTCCAATCGCCCCGCTCCAGCCCCATCCCTCGCTGGGTTTTCTGTCGTGGCGCCGACGCTGCGCCGGGGCAATTCCACGGAGCCACGGAAAGGTATCGCCGCGGTCACGCGCTTTGCTGTCGGGATCATGCAGGATCGCTGCAAAGCTGTCGCCTGCACTATGTGCAAATTTGAAGCGCGGCGCGCCGATGTGATTGTACAGAATTCCGTGGCCGAGCAGTTCGTGCAGCACGATGCGCCAATCGCAGGCAATGCCGATCGGCTTCTTGGGATCACCGAGATCGGCCAGAGCGAAGACGGTGTGGCCGATGCCGGTGCCGGTCGGATTGCCGGCGCAGTGCGCATTGATCTCAATCCCGTCCGGCGTCTTCTTGCCGTAGTGGCCGCGGTGATCGACTCGGCTGGGGAATTTTGTTCCAGGGAAATAATCGGCCAGTGAAAAGCCCAGATCTTCCACCAGTTGGAACGTTCTGTCGCAATTATAGTAGGCATTTACGGCCGCGAAATTATTGGTTCGCGCGTTGAACTTGAAGTCTTTGCCCACTGGCCTCCTTGGCGGCGCTATCGCCGGGGTGACGACATCGGCGACCTTTACGCGACTGCCGCTCAAGGCCTGCATGCCGCTTACCGGCGCCCCAAGACGCGGCAGCTTCACCGCGCTCCGCATCCGGTTGAGGGCGGCATTGCCGGCATGTGCGCCCGGTCCACCGAGTGTCGCCGGATCAGCTTCGAATACCCAGCCCACGACATTGTCGATGAAGGGCCGCAGCAAGAGAACCGAGGCGGTTTCGGCCTCAACCAGCGCCACCCAATGAAGCGGGCGGACCGGCGGCAGATCGAACGCGAAGTACACAGCGCGAGCCACATAATACCGGTCGGACCGAATTGATGCATGAACGCGGCGCAGCGAAAGCACCGGCGCGCCATGCTCAAACGCGGCCCGACGCTTAGGCGGCGCGGTCTCACGTTTCAACCTTTCCGGCTTGTACTGGCAGATGACCAGGTGCTGCTCGGTTATCTTCGGTGACGCATCAGGCGGCAAGCCGACGGCGAGACCGAGGCTCTGAGCCAAGGCGTCATTGTCCAGCGGCTGCGATCGCACCGCAGCGGCAGAGCGCTTCACCGCAATACCATGATGCAATGTCGAGCGCGCCCCTATGACGCGGAAGGGGCCGTGCTTCAGGGTAACCGACAGCCCTGCCTCCCACACCGGTAGACCGCAACAGGTCTGGTGAAAAGCGACCGTTGTCAGGTCCTCCAATCTTTTTTCGCTCAAAAACCGATATTCGACCTCGGCATCAGTAAGCTCGCAACCAATCGGCCGGAAGAGCTGCCTAAGGTGCTGACGCGGCGCGCCGAGCAGGTGACCATAGCGGCGCAGGTAAGATTGTGCGGCGAGCTTGGGCGTCGCCCCATGCGCGACGACGTGCTGCGGATGAGAAAGCACGCGCACGAAGCGATTCTCATCACGAACCATTCTGCTCTGCGTGCATGGATCGAATTCTTCGAACATTCCCCCTTGCCTCTTTCTATCGATCAGGAGGATGCACAGTAGCATCATTTAAACACTTCAACGGCGTCCTGGGCAGCCGTTCGGCAGCCAGCCGCTTCGCGGATTTACCGCTGCCGCTCTATGTGCCGGGAAAAACGGGTGCAGCTCTTTCCGTGTTTCTGCCCCGTTGCACCAATCGGTCGATCATAGCGAGAATGCGCAGTCAAAGCCTTCAGAACGTGGCGATACCCGGATCGTTATGCGGACAAGCGGCTTGACAATCCGCCGGCTTGCTCAATGAAGCGTACGATCGCCTCCAAGCCTTCGCCCTGACGCAGATTGGTCATGACAAAGGGCCTTGCCCCGCGCATGCGCTTCGCGTCGTTCTGCATCTTTGTCAGCGACGCTCCGACATAGGGCGCGAGATCGATTTTGTTGATAACAAGGAGATCCGAGCGCGTGATCCCGGGGCCACCTTTGGAGGGAATCTTGTCTCCGGCCGCAACATCGATGACATAAATCGTCAAATCTGCCAATTCCGGCGAGAATGTCGCGGCCAGATTGTCGCCGCCCGATTCGATCAGCACGAGATCAAGCTGCGGAAATTTTCGGCGCATATCCGCAACGGCCGCCAGATTCATCGACGCGTCTTCTCGGATTGCGGTATGCGGACAGCCGCCGGTTTCGACACCCGTAATGCGCTCGGCGTCCAGCGAGCCCGCGCGCACTAAAAATTCGGCATCCCATTTGGTGTAAATATCGTTGGTGATCGCGGCGATATCGTAGGTGCTGCGCATCGCCTTGCACAACGCATCCATCAGTGCCGTCTTTCCTGAGCCGACCGGACCACCGATGCCAACACGAAGTGGACCATTTGGGCTTTGCATCACGCGCTCCTCAAATCAGCTTCGGAACAGGCGAGTATATTGCGTCTCGTGTTTCATGCTGGCGAGATCGGCGCGAAAACAAGCATTGCCGAGATCGTCGAACGAAGCATCCGACGCACGTTGCGCGGTCGCCGAAACTGCCCGCTCAAGGCTGCGCAGCAGGCGTTGACCGTCCGTGTGGCCGAGCGGAACCAGGCGCACGCCGGCCGATACCCAATTGGCAACGACGGCCGCGAGAAAGGCGTGAAGCGCGGGGACAAGAGGAAGCGCGTGGCCGGCGCAAGCCGCGCCGACAGCGACAGGATACGTGATCGCGCGGTTCGCGACCTTCTGCAGCTTGCCGAGTGCCCGGCATGGCCACGCCGCTTGCGTCACCTCGATAAAGGCGCGGCCGAGCCTGGTCGTTTCCTCGTAACGCTCGCGAGATGCAACGAGCGCGGCGGAAAGGTCCATTGTCTCTTTCGCGGCCACGGCGTCGTCCCTCGTCATGGCGCGATGCATATGGGCAAAGAAAATGCCGTCGTTTAGCCCAGCGCCCATAGTAAGCATGCTTTCGAGCCAGACCCGCAGCGTGCCGGCGCTGGTAATGTCGCCGGCTTCGACGGCCCATTCGATGCCGCTCGAATAAGCGAAAGCGCCAACCGGATAGGCCGGGGACAACCAGACCATCAGCCGGTACAGCGCATTGCTTGTGAGCGAGCCGTCGACACACTCCGCCCGCTCCTTTCCGCACACGTGGGAATCCGGCGGTCGAGGTCCCCGCCTGCGTGGGGACGCGCGCAATAGCGCCTCAACCATGATCGTGCTCGTGTTGACCGCGGTGATTGTCGTTATGCGTGTCATGCCGATGGTGGCCCATGGAAGCAGCATAGGCGCCGCCCTCCGGATCGAAGGGCGCTGAGATCTCGATGAGGCAAGCGCCGAGCTGCCGCGCCATATCGGCAAGCACGTGATCATGGCGAATGCGCAGGCTGTGTCGCAACAGCTGCACCGGCGCATGGCGGTTCCCCAGATGCCACGCAACGCGAGCGAGATGAAGGGCATCGGCGCAATGGATCTCCAGAAGCGGTTCGGCGGCCGCTTCGATCTCAATGAGACGGCCGTCCTCCAGGACCAGCGCGTCGCCGCCCCGCAGCTCGGCGGTGGCCGGCAGGTCAAGAACAAAGGCCGTACCGTTGGCGCCGGTCATGGCCAGGCGCCGGCGGTGCCGGCCGTCATAGTCAAGGACAACGCGATCGCTGGGCTCGCCCGACCACATCGAAGCCGGCTTCACTGAAATCGCGCGCATGCGATCTCCGTTCTCAGAACAAAAAGTAGCGTTGCGCCATCGGCAACACTGCAGCCGGCGCGCAGGTCAGAAGCTCGCCGTCGGCACGCACTTCATACGTCTCCGGATCGACCTCGATCTTTGGCGTGGCATCGTTGTGAATCATGCTTTTCTTGGAAATCTTACCGCGGGTGTTTTGCACTGCGACTAGTTCCTTCTGAATGCCGAGCTTTTTGCCCAGGCCGGCCCCGACCGCCGCGTTCGACGAAAACAGAACCGAGGAAGCGGTGCGAGCACGGCCGAAGGCGCCGAACATCGGCCGATAATGCACCGGCTGCGGCGTCGGAATCGAGGCATTAGGATCGCCCATCGGCGCCGCAACGATCGAGCCGCCTTTGATCACGCAATCGGGTTTCACGCCAAAGAAGGCGGGCGACCACAGTACGAGATCGGCAAGCTTCCCCTGCTCCACCGAACCGATAAGCTTCGACACGCCGTGGGCGATCGCCGGATTGATGGTGTATTTGGCGACATAGCGCTTCACCCGCACATTGTCGTTGTCGCCGTTTTCCTGTGCGAGGCGGCCGCGTTGCTTTCTCATCTTATCGGCGGTCTGCCAGGTCCGGATGATTACTTCGCCAACACGCCCCATGGCCTGACTGTCGGATGACATCATCGAGAGCGCGCCGATGTCGTGCAGGATGTCTTCTGCCGCGATCGTTTCTTTGCGAATGCGGCTTTCAGCAAAAGCAAGATCTTCGGCGATCGAGGGGTCGAGATGGTGACATACCATCAGCATATCGAGATGCTCGTCGATCGTATTACGCGTATAGGGCCGTGTTGGATTGGTCGAGGACGGCAAGACGTTCTGCAAACCCGCGACTTTGATGATATCGGGCGCATGGCCGCCGCCGGCGCCCTCGGTATGGAACGCGTGAATGGTGCGGCCTTTAAAGGCCCTTATCGTATCTTCGACGAAGCCCGACTCGTTGAGCGTATCGGTATGAATCATCACCTGCACGTCATAGTCGTCGGCGACGGAGAGGCAGCAATCGATCGCAGCCGGCGTCGTGCCCCAATCCTCGTGCAGTTTAAGCGCGCAGGCTCCGGCTTTGATCATTTCTTCCAGCGCCGCCGGCCGCGATGCATTGCCCTTGCCGGCAAAGCCAAGATTTACTGGAAAGGCGTCCGCTGCCTGGATCATGCGGGCGATGTGGAAGGGCCCGGGCGTGCAGGTGGTCGCAAATGTGCCATGCGCAGGTCCGGTGCCGCCGCCGAGCATCGATGTCACGCCCGACATCAAGGCTTCTTCGACTTGCTGCGGGCAGATAAAATGGATGTGGGTGTCAAAGCCGCCGGCAGTCAGTATCTTTCCTTCGCCGGCAATGATCTCCGTGCCGGGACCAATGATTATGGTGACATCGGGTTGAATATCGGGATTGCCCGCTTTGCCGATCGCCAGCACGGCGCCGTCTTTGATGCCGACATCGGCCTTCACGATGCCCCAATGATCAACGATCAGCGCATTGGTGATGACGGTATCGGCGGCGCCCTGGCGATTGGTGATCTGCGACTGTCCCATGCCGTCGCGGATAACCTTGCCGCCGCCGAACTTCACCTCCTCGCCATAGACAGTGAAATCCTTTTCGACCTCGATGATAAGATCCGTGTCGGCGAGCCGAACGCGGTCGCCGGTCGTCGGACCAAACATATCGGCATAGAGGGAACGGCTGATCGTGGTCGGCATGGCGGCGCCCCTTAAAGCTTTCCCATAACGTCTTTGCGGAAGCCATAGACGGTGCGCTTGCCGGCGAGCGGCACTAGATTGACCTCGCGCGTTTGTCCCGGCTCGAAGCGCATGGCGGTGCCGGCGGCAATATCGAGCCGCATGCCGCGCGCTCTCTTGCGGTCGAATTGCAGCGCGGGATTGGTTTCGAAAAAATGATAGTGTGAGCCGACTTGGATCGGCCGGTCGCCTGTATTGGACACCGAAAGCGTGATGCCGCGGCGACCCTTGTTAAGCTCGATCTCGCCCGCCTTGATGAACATTTCGCCGGGGATCATTGCGCCCTCACCTGATCGGTTCGTGCACCGTTACGAGTTTCGTGCCATCGGGAAATGTCGCCTCCACTTGAATCTCGGGGATCATTTCGGCGATGCCATCCATCACCTGTGCCCGGGTCAACACATGTGCGCCCTTCTCCATCAATTCAGCGACGGTACGCCCGTCGCGCGCGCCTTCCATGATGAAATCGGTAATCAGCGCGACCGCCTCGGGATGATTGAGCTTGACTCCTCGTTCAAGGCGGCGTCGGGCCACGATCGCCGCCATGGCAATCAAGAGCTTGTCCTTTTCGCGCGGAGTAAGATGCATGTACGCTCAAGCCTCTAGTTCAGCCAGAGCCGCGGCGGAGGCGCCGCTCGGAGCACTGCCAACGCCGTAATAAGATCGCGGTGCAACGCTGCGCCACTTGGCGCGACAAAGCGCATAGCGGCGAGACCGTTCCACGCGGAGGCGCCGACTTCGCCGCTAAAATTGGCAGCCTTCGCGCGTATAGCCGCAATATCGTCCTGGCGGCCGGGAATCATGAGAACACTCGCGATGGCCACAGCGTCTTTGGCGACGGCGCTCTCGCTCAAGCTACGCGCGATCGCTCCCGTGAGACGCACATTTTCGGCAAAGACCAGATCAGCGCCGACCTTGACGCGCCATCGATCGACGAACTTGCCTTCGCGCAGCTTCTCACCCATAGCCGAGCGGCCGAAAATTACGGCTTCGGCAAACAATAGATTGGCGTTGGGAGCAAGCTGGATGTCGATCGACCGGCACAACTGCACGCGATTGAAGAGAATGGTTTCCTGCGGCAGCCACGCCAACGTGCCGCCCTCGGCGATTTCAAGCTTCACACCTACTTCGGTATCCGGGCCCAGCGAACGATAGACCTTTTCCGCCGCAGCCGTCGTCACGGTCAGATTGGCGCCTCTGCCGACTTCGATCCTGATCTGATAATTGTCTCCCCCGGCCATGCCACCTGCGGTGTTGATAATGACCGCTTCGCGCGAATCCCGGCCTTCACATCGTGGAAAACGGACGCGCAGCGACCCTGTTTCATGCACACGCGCACGCCTGGTTATCCCTGCAGCTGCGTCGACGGCGAGCCCAATATGCCCGACCGTACGATTGCCGGCTTGAATTTCGCTGTAAAGCGGCGCTGTCGATCTCATTTGTTGATCGTATTCAGGTCTGTCAATCAGTGGCGCTCAGATCGCCATAGCCCGCCGCAGCGCTCCTTCATCAAGCGCATCACGCATTGAAGAATAAACGATAGCGCCGCGGTCCATCACAGCAAAATAGTCGCCGAGTTCGCGCGCGAAGTCGAGATATTGCTCGACCAGAACAATGGCAATTTTGCCAAGCGACCGCAAATAGGTGATCGCGCGGCCGATGTCTTTGATGATCGACGGCTGAATGCCCTCGGTGGGTTCGTCAAGCAGAAGAAGCCGCGGCCGCATCACCAGCGCGCGGCCGATCGCAAGCTGCTGTTGCTGGCCGCCCGACAGGTCACCGCCGCGGCGTCGCAACATGCCTTCCAGCGCAGGAAACAACGAGAACACCTCGTCGGGAATGCGGCGCTCCTCGCGCGTGAGCGGCGCAAAGCCGGTTTTCAGGTTTTCTTCAACCGTGAGCAGGGGGAATATCTCGCGTCCCTGCGGCACATAGGCAATGCCACGCCGGGCGCGTTCGGCGGGGCGCAGCCGGGTGATGTCACCGCCCTCCCACGTTATCGTGCCGCGGGCTACGGGGTGCTGTCCGGCGAGTGCGTCGAGCAGGCTCGTCTTGCCGACGCCGTTGCGCCCGAGCACGCAGGTGATCTTGCCGGGCTCCGCCTTCAGGGAAACCGCGCGCAGTGCTTGCGCTGCGCCGTAGTAAAGATCGATCGCAGTGGCATCGAGCATAACGTCAGCGTCCCAAATAAACCTCGACCACGCGCTCGTTCTCCGAGACCTGGTCTATCGTGCCCTCAGCCAGCACCGAGCCCTCGTGCAAACATGTGACTTTGACGCCGAGATCGCGCACGAATGTCATGTCATGCTCAACGACCACGACCGTATGTTCGCGATTGATCGCTTTGAGAAGGTCCGCCGTCTGGCGGGTCTCGGCATCGGTCATGCCGGCCGCCGGTTCATCGACCAACAGCAGTTTTGGATTCTGCGCCAGAAGCATACCGATTTCGAGCCATTGCTTTTGGCCGTGCGAGAGGCTGCCGGCGACTCGGTCGCGCACCGATGTCAGCCGGATGATATCCAAAATCTCGTCGATGCGCTGACGCTCGCTCTGCTTTCGCCGCCACCATAATGTGGCGCGCACGCGCCGATCGGCTTCTAACGCAAGCTCGAGATTGTCGGACACGGTGTGACTGTCGAATACAGTCGGCTTCTGGAATTTGCGACCGATGCCAAGTTCGGCGATTTCAGCCTCATCGAGCTTTGCCAGATTGTGCACTCCGGCAAACAAAACCTCGCCGGCATTCGGCCTGGTCTTTCCCGTTACCACATCCATCATCGTCGTCTTGCCCGCCCCGTTAGGGCCGATAATCGCCCGCATTTCACCGGGCTCGATGGCGAAAGAAAGGTTGTTGAGCGCGCGAAAGCCGTCGAACGAGACGGTGACGCCGTCGAGATACAAAAGCGCCGAGGTCAACGGCTCCATCGTTGCTCACTCCGCCGGTAGCGGTTCGGCCCGCGCAGGGGTGACGCCGTCCGCAGCCGCAGCCGCGATTTTGCCCCGCCGCAGCGCCGTCCAATGATGCAGCGTGCCGACGATGCCGCGCGGCAATAACAGCGTCACCGCGATGAACAATCCGCCAAGCGCGAACAGCCAATACTGCGCCAATGCGCCAGAGGTGAAATAGGTCTTGGCATAGTTGACGAGCACGGCACCAAGCGCGGCCCCCACGAGCGTCCCGCGCCCGCCGACCGCAACCCAGATCACCGGCTCGATGGAATTGCCAGGTGCGAATTCACTTGGATTGATGATGCCGACCTGCGGAACATAAAGCGCGCCGGCAATGCCGGCCATGCACGCTGAAAGCGTAAACACGAAAAGCTTGTAGGATTCGACCCGATAGCCAAGAAAGCGGGCGCGTGCCTCCGCATCACGGATGGCGATCAGGATCTTGCCGAGTTTTGACGTGACGATAAAGCGACATACCAGAAAGCCGAGGAGAAGCGCCAGACACGAGAGCGCGAACAGCACATTGCGCGTCGTTTCGGCTTGCACATTGAAGCCGAGCACGTCCTTGAAATCTGTAAGCCCGTTATTGCCGCCGAACCCAAGATTGTTGCGGAAGAATCCAAGCATCAGCGCGTAAGTCATGGCCTGCGTGATGATGGACAGATAAACGCCAGTGACTCGGCTGCGAAAGGCGAACCAGCCAAACACGAAGGCAAGCACGCCGGGCACGAGAACCACCATCATCGCCGCATAAGCGAAGTGCTCAAAGCCGTACCAAGCAACCGGCAATTCCTTCCAGTTCAGAAACACCATGAAGTCCGGCAGCACGGGATCGGCATAGACCCCGCGGGCGCCAATCTGGCGCATCAGATACATACCCATGGCGTAGCCGCCCAGTGCAAAAAATGCGCCATGGCCAAGCGAAAGAATGCCGCAATAACCCCAGATCAGATCAATCGACAGCGCCAAGATCGCGTAGCAGATATATTTGCCAAACAGCGCCACGACATAGGTCGGTACATGTAGTGACGATGATTGCGGCACCGCTAAATTGAGGAGCGGCACGGTCACGGCCACAGCCGCAAGCGCCACCAGAAAGATCACCGTGCTTCGATCAAGGAGACGGAAAAGGAAATGCCCGCTCATGCCTCGACCGCCCTGCCCTTGAGTGCGAACAAGCCGCGCGGACGTTTCTGGATGAACAGAATGATCAAGACGAGAATCGCGATCTTGCCGAGCACCGCGCCGGCGTAAGGTTCAAGAAATTTGTTGGCAATGCCGAGCACAAAGGCGCCCACGAATGTGCCCCACAGATTGCCGACGCCGCCGAACACCACGACCATGAAGCTGTCGATAATGTAGCCTTGCCCGAGATTAGGGCTGACATTGTCGATCTGTGACAGAGCCACACCGGCAATGCCGGCAATTCCGGATCCGAGCCCGAAGGTGAGCGCATCGATACGGCTTGTGCGAATGCCCATCGAGGCCGCCATCGCGCGATTTTGCGTTACGGCGCGCATTTCCAGTCCGAATCGCGTGAAGCGCAGAAGCCCGAGCAGGGCAACAAAGACTGCGAGCGCGAAGCAAATGATCCAGAGCCGATTGTAGGTGACCGTGATGCCGCCGACGTCAAATGCGCCGCTCATGAAGGACGGATTGCCAACTTCGCGATTGTTCGGACCAAAAATCGTCCGCACCGCCTGCTGCAGGATCAGCGACAGGCCCCATGTGGCGAGCAGGGTTTCCAACGGTCGCCCGTAGAGAAAACGGATGATGCAGCGCTCTATCAGGATGCCGATGAGGCCTGCGGCAATGAAAGCCGAAGGAACAGAAATGGCCAATGAGTAATCGAACAAATTCGGCGCGTAGCCGCGGATGGCATTCTGCACGAGGAAGGTCACGTAGGCCCCCACCATGACCATTTCGCCATGCGCCATGTTGATGACGCCCATGACGCCGAAGGTAATGGCAAGCCCGATCGCGGCCAGGAGCAGGACCGAGCCGAGCGAGAGGCCATACCAGGCATTTTGGACGGCATCCCATAGAGCCAAACGTTGCTGAATCGCGGCGATTGCGGCATTGGCCGCGCGCATGACCGGCACAGCCGTACCGTCTGGCAAACTTAAGAGCAATGCCAGGGCATCCTGGTCGCCACGCTGACGAATGATCTCGACCGCCGCAAGCTTGTCGGCGGTAGCGGCATCAGGCGAGGTAAGCACGATTGCGGCGCGCGCCTGCGCGAGCACGTATTTGATCCGGCCGTCCTGCTCTTTGGCGAATGCGGCCTCAAGCGTCGGCAGTGCGCTGGCCTGGCGCGATTTGAAGACGGCCTCGGCGGCATCGAGTCGCTTGGCAGGATCGGCGGACAACAGCGTAAGCCCGCCGAGAGCCGCATCAATGGCGCTGCGCAGCCGATTGTTGATATTCACCGTATCAAGGTCGGCGGGCGGATCTCCGCCGACCGCGTCTCCCGTGACGGCGTCCCAAAGTTTGCCGGCATCATCTTGGACATAGACGGCTTTCCTCTCGGCGCTGAACATGAGCTGGCCGTTCTGCAGCGCTTGCAGAATAACCGCCGCGCGAGGACTGCCGCTCGCCGCAACCTCGCTGATACCGGCACCCGTTTCGTCGAAGTCGTCAGCCGTGAAATGAGCGATGGCATCATTGATGGTGCTGGCGCGCGTCGCCGTTTGGCCGAGTAGCAAGCTAAGGCCAAACAGCAAAGCAACGAGCCAGGCCCGGCTGCAACGCATCGCATGTCCCCGGCGCTGTTTGCGGAAGGGCGCCGTCTCCCTCCCGCAGGATGTCCTCGTCGGAATGACGGGATATCGGCAACGACCTCTAAGTTCCGCCGCAGGTCTTGGTAACCGTGTTGTAATTACCGCATTTGAGATTGACCCAATCCGCAACCAGGTCTTTCGATCCCGGCAGATAGGGCGACCACGCAGCACCAGGCACCAGATCTTTGGTCTTCCACACCACATTGAACTGGCCGTCCGGCCTGATCTCGCCGATGAAGACCGGTTTGGTGATGTAGTGATTGGGCAGCATCTCCGACACGCCGCCGCTGAGATTGGCCTGCTTGGTCCCGGGCAACGCAGAGATGACTTTGTCCGGATCGGTCGTGCCGGCCTTTTGCACCGCCTTCACCCACATGTTGAAGCCAATGTAGTGCGCCTCCATCGGATCGTTGGTGGTCCGCTTCGGATTGCCGATGAAGTCGTGCCACTCTTTGATGAAGGCGGTATTGGCCGGTGTCTTGATCGACTCGAAATAATTCCAGGCGGCAAGATGGCCGACCAACGGCTTGGTATCCAAGCCGGCAAGCTCTTCTTCGCCCACCGAGAAAGCGACGACCGGAATGTCGGTCGCCTTGATGCCCTGGTTGCCAAGCTCCTTGTAGAACGGCACATTGGCGTCGCCGTTAATCGTGGACACCACGGCTGTCTTCTTGCCTGCCGACCCGAAAGCCTTGATTTTGGATACTTCTGTCTGCCAGTCCGAAAAACCGAACGGCGTATAGTTGATCATAATGTCGGCGTCGACGACGCCCTTTTGCTTCAGGTAGGCCTCAAGAATCTTATTGGTGGTGCGCGGATAGACATAGTCCGTGCCCTCCAGCACCCAGCGCTTCACCAAGCCGCCGTCGGCGCTCATCAGATAGTCGACTGCCGGAATGGCCTGCTGATTCGGCGCCGCACCGGTATAAAACACGTTGCGCTCTCCCTCTTCTCCTTCGAACTGAACGGGATAGAACAGGATGCTGTCGAGCTCCTTGAACACCGGCAGCACCGATTTGCGCGACACCGAGGTCCAGCAGCCGAACACAACCGAGACCTTGTCCTTGCTGATCAGCTCGCGGGCCTTTTCCGCAAAGAGCGGCCAGTTCGATGCATGATCAACCACCACCGGCTCGAGTTTCTTGCCGAGGAGGCCGCCCTTCTTGTTCTGGGCGTCGATCAGCATGAGCATCACGTCTTTCAGCGTGGTCTCGCTGATTGCCATGGTGCCCGAGAGCGAATGAAGGATGCCGATCTTGATCGTCTCATCCGCTCGGGCCGGCACCGTTGCGGCCAGAGGAAGGCCAAGTGCAAGCCCGCTCGCGCCGACAAGCAAGCCGCGTCGTGAAATGGTTGCGTTTGATCGGTGTGAATTCTTGCTAGAGCTGGACATGAGCGACCCTCGCGTTCTTTAGGCAAGCGCCGCACGGCGGCGTGCCGGCGATTCGCTTCGCAAGCCATGTGCCAGATCGGCGGGTTTCTTATGTCGTTGAATGAACCGCGGAAACAGTAGACCAAAGGTTCGGTGCCGCTTTTTTGGCAACACACGAGCCTATTTTGTAGGCAGTCGCCGTCCAAAGCTGCAAAAACGGTAAGCAGCTCGTATACGCCGCCTCTTCCCTATGTGCTTTGATCGGGAGGGGGCGAGGTGCCGGAGCCGCTCCGATAGCGGAGCGCGTGAGCCAGCACTCCCGAGATCTCCTACGGCGCAACTGCAGGTGTCTTGTGCTTGCAAGAATTGCCCACAGCGCCAAACGAACGGGCTTGAGGGCGTAACGCATTGCCGCCAAACTGAGCCGAGAGCGAGGGGACAACATGACCGCGATCCACGCCGACATAGCCGATCCAGCCGACCGCATCGGCTCATTTTCGAAAAAGGCGCTTACCGCCTCCGCCGTCGGCTACGCGATGGATGGATTTGATCTGCTCATTCTCGGATTCATGCTGCGCGCGATATCCGCAGAACTTCATCTCACGCCGCCGCAAGCCGGTTCGCTCGTCACGTGGACGCTTGTTGGCGCGGTTGTCGGCGGAATTGCGTTCGGCATTCTCAGCGATTATTTCGGCCGGGTCCGCGTGCTGACCTGGACTATCCTGCTGTTTGCAATTTTCACTGGGCTTGGCGCTTTCGCGCAGGGTTATTGGGATTTGCTCGTGTATCGAACGATCGCGGGCTTGGGGCTGGGCGGGGAGTTCGGCATCGGCATGGCGCTGGTCGCGGAAGCGTGGCCGGCAAGATATCGTGCGCGTGGCTGCACTTATGTGGCGCTCGGCTGGCAGGCAGGCGTTTTGGCGGCCGCGCTGATTACGCCGCTCCTTCTGCCCTTGATCGGTTGGCGCGGAATGTTTCTGGTTGGCCTTATACCGGGCCTGGTCGCATTCGCCGTTCGTTGGTCAGTCCCGGAGCCGGAAATCTTTTTGGAGCGCGCCAAAGCAACCCGCGGAACGATGCCACTCGGCTTGCTCATCAAAGACGCCGCCACGACCCGCATCAGTCTCGGCATGCTGACCCTGTGCGCTGTTCAGGATTTCGGCTATTACGGGCTCATGATCTGGTTGCCGAGCTACCTTTCGACGCGGTTCGGCTACACACTGACCCAGTCAGCATTGTGGACTGCCGTCACCGTGTTAGGCATGGCGTGCGGCATTTGGGTGTTCGGTCAATTTGCCGACCGGGTCGGACGTCGGCCAGCGCTGCTCACGTTCCAGGCCGGCGCCTTCATTATGGTTTTGGTCTATTCGCAATTGACCGGCCCAACCGAGCTACTCATCGGCGGCGCGATCATGGGCGTATTCGTCAATGGAATGCTCGGTGGCTATGGTGCGCTGCTCTCGGAGCTGTATCCGACCGAGGCGCGAGCCACCGCGGAGAACGTGCTTTTCAATCTTGGCCGCGGAGTTGGCGGTTTCGGCCCCTATGTCGTTGGCACCCTGGCGGCGACCTATTCCTTTGCGGTAGCCATTGCGCTGCTGGCGATGATTTACCTCGTCGATATAGCGGCGACTTTCTTCCTTATTCCTGAAAGGAAGGGCGTCCCCTTGGATCGGGTCGCCTGAAGGACCATATTTAACGCCTTGTTATCGGCCCAGGCTTATTGTTTCGGTCTTGGGAACCGGTATAGTTCCTCGTAGCGCGCCCGAGGCTTGCGCAATTTACTTCAGTTGCCGGTCTAACGGCCCGTCATAATGGCGGGCCGTAGGCCTTTTGGATTCAACGCCGATGATTCGCTCAAATCGCCCTGAACATATCCGGCTCACCTCGCATCCCGAGCCCGGAGCTAAATCACGTTTCCCGATCAAGTGGGGAGCGCCGGCCGCGCGCGAACGGGGACCGATTATCGGCACGGTTTCCCACCCGCAAGACCGCAACGTGATCGGCAGCCACGGCGGTTCCTATGCGGTTTATCGCGCACTCGCCGTCTCCTCCGGCGCCCTCGACCCGATCCGGCGGCCGGACCTGACCAATACCTATCCGGCGGCGAGCATTGGACCTTTCGCGCAATGGAGCGAGCCGAACCGTATCGTCTCGCTCGATCCATGGGGGCATTTGGTTGCCGAGAATTTCAAAGCGGAAATCGCCGAAGGCATTGACATCCGGCCGACCATTGCGGTCACCCGCGCCCGGCTCGATCTGCCCGAAATGCAGAGCGCACTCGCAGCCCGGCGCCTGATCAATGACGGTAGCGTCGTGCACGAGAACGGCAGCATTTCCGTCGTCAAGATCGCGATTGATCCAGTCTGGTATCTGCCCGGTATCGCGCAACGTTTTGGCACGAGCGAGAATGCGCTGCGCCGCGCCTTGTTTGAGCAAACTGCCGGAATGTTTCCTGAGCTGGTGACCAGGCCCGATCTGCAGGTCTTTCTGCCGCCGATCGGCGGGACGACAATTTATCTCTTTGGCGATATCAGCAAGCTTACCAATCCACGCACGCCCATCACCTGTCGCGTGCATGACGAATGCAACGGGTCGGACGTTTTCGGTTCCGATATCTGCACGTGCCGGCCGTATTTGGTTCATGGCATCGAGGAGTGCGCTCGTACCGCGCAAACCGGAGGCCTGGGCGTTATCATCTACAATCGCAAGGAAGGCCGCGCTCTGGGCGAGGTCACCAAATTCCTAGTCTATAATGCGCGCAAGCGGCAGGAAGGCGGCGACGCCGCTGCGGCTTATTTTGAACGGACCGAATGCGTTGCCGGTGTTCAGGATGCGCGCTTCCAGCAGCTGATGCCGGATGCCGTGCATTGGCTCGGGATCAGACGCATCGATCGCTTCGTCTCGATGAGCGACATGAAATACGACGCGCTTATTGCGCAGGGCGTCGATATTGTGGAGCGCATTCCTATCCCGGACGAACTGGTTCCTGCCGACGCCCACGTCGAGATTGCGGCCAAGAAGGCGGCTGGCTACTACGCCCCGGAGCCGCCAAAGCCGAAGGATTTGACAAAGTCCATCGGGCGCTCGCTCGATAAATATTAAGATCTGCTATTGCACGCGTCCGCGATATCCGAAACTGCCGCCGCGCTGTCGCTTCTGAGCGCGCAGGCCGTCCGTCAGCGCGCGCATCGAATGCTGGCTCTCGGGCTCGACGGCAAGCTGCCAAATTTTCGCGTTGATCTCGATCGCCTGCCGCGCGCGGTCGATCTCGTGCTTGAGATCACGCGGCAAAATTATCCGTCATTCGCCGTCCCATTCCATTCGCGCTGGCGCCACTTCGTCTTTGACGGCGAGGATCGCTGGGTTTTGCTCGATAAGACAGCGAAATGGCGCGACAGCACGGCGCGCGTGCGGGCGGCATTCGATCTGGCTATCGTCAGCGTGCTTCTCGATGCGGGTGCAGGCCCGCAATGGCGATACCGCGATCCACGCAGCGGAAAGGCAATTGGCCGCTCGCAAGGATTGGCGCTTGCAAGCCTTGACATGTTTGCTGCAGGCGCTTTTTCGTCCGATCCAACAGCGCCGTTGCAAGCCGACGCCGAAGGCCTCGCGCGTTTTTCCGACGCGGCCCTCGCTCGAGGCTTTCAAGTCTCCAAAGCCAATCCATTGGTCGGCAGCGAAGGCCGCGCCGATCTCCTGCGTCGACTTGGCGGTCTCATCGCCGGTAAGCCTGAGATCTTTGGCCGGCACGATCGACCACGGCCTGGCGGCCTGTTCGACCAGTTTGCAGCTCTTGCGCCGGATCACAAAATCGCAGCGCCCGTCATCCTTTCGGAACTCCTGCGTCATCTCGGCCCGATTTGGCCCTCACGGTTGACGCTGGGCGGCGTACCGCTCGGCGACTGCTGGCATCATCCGTCGCTCACAACCACGGATGCAACCAACGGCCTCATTCCGCTGCATAAACTGTCGCAATGGCTGGCCTACTCGCTGATCGAGCCGCTGCAATGGGCTGGGCTGCATGTATCGGAGATCGATGGTCTGACCGGGCTTTCAGAATACCGCAACGGCGGACTCTTCATCGATACGGCGGTGTTGCAGCTGCGTGATCAAGCTGATTTTTCACGCGAGCACGAGGTCGATTCGGATTTGGTTGTGGAGTGGCGCGCCTTGACAGTTGCGCTGCTGGATCGACTGGCAGATGAAATGCGCCGTCACCTCGATCTGGATCGGACAACCCTTCCGCTTGCAAAAATTTTAGAAGGTGGAACCTGGTCCGCTGGTCGTACGATCGCACGCGAATTGCGCGCCGACGGCGCACCGCCGCTCAAGGTCATCAGCGACGGCACGGTGTTTTGAAGAACAGCGGCGATTTTTCAAAAATGCCCCGGGAGAAAGCCATGGATGGCGTCACCATCGTCAAACATCCCTTGGTTCAGCACAAGCTGACGCTGATCCGCGAAAAGGAGCGCTCCACAAAATCCTTTCGGCAGCTTCTGAAGGAAATCGGCATGCTGCTGTGCTACGAGGTCACGCGCGACCTGCCGTTGAGCAACATCGAAATCGAGACACCGATGGCGCGGATGATTTCGCCGACGATTGCCGGCAAGAAACTGGTCTTTGCCCCGATCCTGCGGGCCGGCGTGACGTTCGCGGAGGGCATGCTTGATCTCGTGCCGGCGGCGCGCCTGGCGCATATCGGCCTTTATCGCGAACCCGAGTCCTTTGCCGCCGTCGAGTATTTCTTTAAAGCGCCGTCGGACCTTGACGAACGCCTTGTCATCGTCGTTGCACCTGTCGTCGCGACGGCGAATACCGCAACTGCCGCCATCGTCCGGCTCAAAGAACGCGGTGCAAAGGAAATTAGATTCGTGTGCCTGATCGCTTCACCCGAAGGCATCGAACGCCTGCGAGGCTTGCATCCGGACGTGCAGATATGGACTGCCGCAGTCGACGAGGGGCTCAACGAAGAGGGCTTCATCCTCCCGGGCCTCGGCGACGCCGGCGATCGCGCGTATGGCACAAAGTAATTGCGCCAAACAAAGCCGCAACGCGCACCAAGTCAGCTTTTGCTTATTCCCGCCAGACTTCGCGCCCTCGCCTTCTTCTCCTCAATCTTCATGCCGCGCGCGATCTGAATTCGCTGTGCTTGCGGCGAGCCGGCACCATGCAGGCTTTCCGTCAGATAGCCGACCGCATTGCGTCCGATCGTCATGTTCTCGATCAGGCGTAGCATGCGCATCCGGTCGATGACTTCGACACCGTCGCGCCCCTGCAGGAATTTACGAATGAGTGGTCCGACCTCATTATTCTGCAAGTCCTTTTCAGACGGCATGGTGACCACCAGGCCGCCGGCAATGTCTTGCGCAAGCCGCGCGATCTCGTAGGGAAAGCGGGTGACATTGTGTTTGGCAACGTTCGAGAGCATCTCGTCATTGATAAAGGCGCCCGACGCCATGGGCTTTGACTGATGCGCTCCGGCCATGCAGCTCGAATAAATGGTCTCGTTGAGATGGGTCATCTCGACGAGCTTGTCCTTGATGTGCGAAGCGCCTTCGACGCCATTATGCTCGGCGGCGGATGCCGCAGCACCGATCAGCACGTCGCCAAGCCCGGTTTTGCAGACATAGGAGCTGCGATGATAGGTCGTGAACCGTTCGACCAACGCTGAGGCATAATTCCACTCCCCATCCATGAAAACGTGCTCGTATGGCACAAATACGTTGTCGAACACGATCAGCGATTCCTGCCCGGCGAATTGCGCGTTGCCGGCGTCCATGGCGCCGCCGTCGACGATGCGCGTGTCGTTGGTCTGGCGACCCACGATATAGGTCAGGCCCGGCGCATCGACGCGGATCGCGCCGACAACCGACCAGTCGCGGTCGGCTTCGGTCATCCGCAGGGTCGGCATGAAGATCAGCCAATGCGAGTTGACTGCGCCGGTCTGATGCATTTTCGCCCCTGATACGTAGATGCCGTTCTCGTCGCGGCGCACGACACGAAGGAAAAGATCTTTATCGCTTTGCTGGTGCGGGGGTTTGGAGCGATCGCCCTTCGGATCGGTCATCGCGCCGCCAATCACAATATTGGCCGTCTGCGCGCGCTTGAGGAAAGCTAGGAAGCGCCGGTGATAATCGGTCCCGTTCTTGGCATCGATATCGAAGGTCACCGAGTGGCAGGTGCCGATTGCATCGAGGCCGACGCAGCGCTGAAAGCAGGTCCCGGTGCGCCGGCCGAGTTCGCGCTGCATTTCGTGTTTAGCCACGAGTTCCGCCGGCCCGACCGGCACGTGCAGGAACCGGTTGATCTGACGCCCGCTGATCGCCGAATGCGCGGTGGCGAGTTGAGGCTGCTCGGTCGCGAGGCGAAAGGTTTCCGCCATGGCATTGATCGACGGCCGGATCACCGGATGATCGACGGGCTCAGGTACGCGTTCGCCCATGAAGAAAACATTCATGTTTCGGCCGCGCAACGAAGCGATATAGTCGTCCGCGGTTTTGATCGGCTTTGCAAAATCGGCCCAGAGCGCTTCGACGTCAGGCATCACACCGCCTCCGCGAAATTTTCAGATCTTCACCTGTTCACGCAGCTTGTAACGTATGATTTTGCCCGACCCAGTGCGAGGAATTTCAGCGATCATTTGCACCACCTGCGGCACTTTGTACGCGGAGAGCTCCTTACGGCAATGCGCCAGGAGCGCATCATTATCGATCATTTTTCCCGGGCGCGGCACGACAAAAAGCGCGGGAACTTCGCCAAGATGTTCATGCGGAACGCCCACGACGGCGCAATCAAGGACGGCCTCAAACTTGTTGACGACCTCCTCGATCTCCGCAGGCGCGATATTCTGGCCGCCGCGAATGATGAGATCCTTGAGCCGGCCGGTAATGGTCAGGAATCCGTTTTCGTCGCTTCTGGCGAGATCGCCGGTGTGATACCAGCCATTGCACAGGGCGGTCTTGGTTTCGTCAGGCTTGTTGTGGTAGCCCGGCATGACATTGGGTCCGTGGACGATCAGTTCGCCTTCCTGACCCGGCGCAACGTCGTTCCCTTGCAAGTCCACGATCCGCACGGCAAGCCCGGGCAGTGGAATGCCGCAAGATCCCATGACGCGGCTTCCGCTCGGCCAGTTCATCGTCACCATGGTCGAGGTCTCGGTGATGCCATAGCCGTCGAGCAGTTGTACGCCCAGATGGGCCTCGAACTCGCGATTAAGCGTTGCCGGCATAATGGCGCCGGCCGAAACACAAAGCCGCAGCTTGGGAAAATGCGTTGTCTGGTCGGCCCTTGCGGCCTGCAGCAGATAATGAAACATGGTGGGGACACCCGGAAAGTATGTGAAGTCCCCGCTCTTAAGCAGACGAAGCGTTTCGCTGGTCGAAAACCTTTCCATGATATATTCGCTGGCGCCTACCGCGAGCACGCTCAGTACTGACAGGTTCAGCGCATAAGAATGGAATAACGGCAGCGGCGACAGTATCACGTCCCGCTCACTCAAGCCGGTGATTGGCGCCCAACATGCGGCGGCGACCCACAACATGCCATGCACGGTGAGCCGCACGCCTTTGGCGCGCCCGGTCGTGCCGGAAGTATAGAGAATGAAAGCGGTGTCGTGCAGCGAAGTGGGATCGCGCGGCGCCGCTGCAGGCGGCAAGCTCGACAGTTTGCAATATGAAGCGGCTTTTGCGCTGCATACGCCGTGATCTGTCACGATCAAGCTCTCAAGTCTCGGCATCGAGTCTTTGAGACGGCCAACCAGATCGCCACGCTCGGCAGTCGTAATGACCGCCTTGCAATCGGCGTCGGCCAGGCGATAGGCGATCTCTGGCTCCGTGGCGTCATAGCTGATTGGCACGCTGATCGCGCCTGCACGCGCAATCGCAAAACAACTTTCGACCCATTCCACCGAGTTGGGTAGCATGATCGCTGTTGTATCGCCCGGCGCGATGCCCAAATCAGCGAGATGGCCGGCGAGCCGGCCAGTACGCTCCGCGAGCTCGCTGTAAGTCACCGACCGGCGCGCATCACGAAACGCGCATTTGCTTGCGCGCGCGGCCGCATGCCGCCGCAGCAATTCAGCACAGGGCGCGATTAGATCAGTGTGCAGCATACGGAGGACCTCACACCATGCTGTAGCCGCCGCTGATGCTGAACACTTGGCCGGTAATCCAGCCACTATGCGGCGAAGCCAATAAAGCGACCATCGGCGCGACATCGTTGGGCAGGCCCAGCCGACGCATCGGATAAAGCTTCACAAGCTTCTCCCGGTTGGCTTCGACCCAATCCTCATCGTGGGCCGTTTCGACCAAACCGAGCGAGACGATGTTTGCCGTCGTTCCGGAGCGCCCGAATTCGCGCGCCAAAGACTTCATCAGACCGATAACGCCGGCGCGCGCCGCCGCGACGATCGCAAGCCCGGATTCACCGACGCGTGATGAATCGCCAATGATGCTGACAATCCGCCCATTCTTGGCGGCTTCGAGATGCGGCGCAGCGGCATGGCAGCAGTGGATCGCACCGTAAAGGGAAGCGTCAATCTGCGCATGCCAATCCTGTGGCGTGGTCTCGATAAAGCGCTGGCGCTTGGCAAGTCCCGCATTGTTAATGAGGATATTGAGCGCGCCAAAGTCCTTAACGACGCTGTCGATCATCGTCCTTACGGCGCCAAAATCGGCCACGTCGGCTTTGTACGCCTTGCCCTCGCCGCCTTTCGCGGCGATTTCATCAACAAGGGATTCTGCGTCTGCAGCTGAGCTGCGGAAGCTGACCGCGACCGTTGCGCCTTCCGTCGCCAGCAACAGCGCGATCTCTCGGCCGACTCCGCTTGTTGCGCCCGTGATCAATGCGACCTTTCCGCTCAGTCCGAGATCCATGGCGCCCCTCTCATGACCTGGTCTCCGCCTTCGCTGCTTCGATCAAGCGAAACAGACGCTCCGGTGTCATTGGAAGCTCGTTAATGTCGACGCCGAGCGGCGATAATGCATCGGCGACTGCATTGGCGATCGCGGCAAGCGCGCCGATTGTGCCGCCCTCGCCCATGCCGCGAAAGCCGCCGAGCGTTGTCGGCGAGGCACTCTCGACATGCGTGACTTGAATCGATGGAATTTCGCAGGCCGACGGCACCAGGTAGTCGACCAGACTCGCCGTCAGAATCTGGCCCTGGGGGTCGTAGCGGACTTCCTCATAGAGCGCCGCGCCGATGCCCTGCGCGACGCCGCCATGGACCTGTCCATCGACAATCAGGGGATTGACCAGCTTGCCGCAATCTTCTGCGACAACGAATTGATCGATGCGGATTTGATACGTCTGTGGGTCGATCTCGACGACCGCAATATGTGTCGCCGAGCTGGTCGTGCCAAAGACCGGATCATAGGTTTTCGTTGCAGCGAGCTCGCCGCGTGCCTCCTGCGGCAGCTTGCCGATCTCCGAGTAGACGGCGCGCGCCACATCGGCGAAGCTGATGGAGCGGTCGGTGCCGACAATGGTGATTTTGCCGTCTTGAACGGCCAGGTCGCCGACGCTCGCTTCCAGCAGATGCGACGCGGCATTCAAAATTTTGTCGCGCACGGTCTGCGCGGCAAGCGTCGCCGCGCCGCCGGCGAGCACCATGCTGCGGCTGGCATAGGTGCCAGTGCCGCCCGCGACCGCAGCGCTGTCGCCCTGGATAACGCGGATATCCTCAAAGCGAGCGCCAAGATGCTCGGCTACGACCTGTGCCAGTGTTGTTTCGAGACCTTGGCCGTGCGAGGCGACGCCGAAGGCGGCCGTGATCGCCCCCGTCGAATCAATCCGGATGCTGGCCGTTTCCGTGCCGGTATTGATCGGCATCCCTGGTGCGACCGAGATGCGCGAGCCGATGCCGGTAAGCTCTGCATAAGAGGCGATACCGATGCCGATCCAACGGCCGTTTGCGCGCGCCGTCTTCTGCCTGGCGCGCCAGGCGTCATAACCGATTGCATTACAAGCCGCTTGCAAACATTCGTGAAAGCCGGATTTGTCCCAGACGATGCCCGACGCCGCCTTGTAAGGAAGCTCGTCCGCAGGAATGAGGTTGCGCCGGCGGATCTCGGCCGGATCGATGCTGAGCCTAGCGGCTGCCATGTCCATCAGCCGCTCCATGACAAAAGTGGATGTGGGCCGACCGACCCCGCGATAGGGTCCGGTCGGCGCCTTCGAGGTCGCGACTGCCTGTACGCGTCCGCGGTAATGCTCAATGCGATACGGGCCCGGCAGGAAACTGACGACCTGGATCGGCTCGAGGGCCGCGGTCCAAGGATAGATCGAATAGGCGCCAACATCGCCGATGACATCGGCACGCAACGCGAGCACATGGCCCCCAGCATCGAGCCCTATTTCCGCATCGACGATCTCGTCAAAGCCTTGCGTATTGGCGAGAAGGTCCTCCATGCGGTCGGATGTCCATTTCACCGCACGCCGCAGCCTGCGCGCTGCGGCACAAACAAAAATTTCTTCTGGATAGAGTGAGCCCTTGCCGCCGAACCCGCCGCCGACATCCGGCGCGATCACCCGCACGCGATGGCCGGGAATGTCGAGCGCAGCCGCCAAGGCATCACGGACGATGCCGGGCACCTGGGTTGCCGAGTGCAGCGTCAACGCCTGACGGCCGGCATCATATTCGGCGACACAGGCGCGTGGCTCGATCGCGACCGGCGTCTTCCGGTGCATGCGGAAACGGCCTTCGACCCGGACTGGCGCGCTCGCAAGCACGGCATCGATGTCGCCGCGCTTGAATTCACGGCTCACCAGCACATTGGTCCCGGCCTCCTCATGGAGCAGCGGTGCGCCGTCGCGGACCGCCTGTTCCGGATCAATCACGACCGGCAGCGGCTCGTAATCGATGACGATAAGCTCGAGCGCATCTTCGGCCTGGTAGCGGCTTTGGGCGATAACGCCGACGACGGGCTCGCCGACATAACGGACCTTGCCGCGCGCCAGAGGAAAGATTGGCGTCGCGTGGTAATCCTTCATGCGCGACGTCGCGACCAGCGTTCTGACGTCTTCGCTCAGATCAACTGCAGTGAAGATCGCGACCACACCTGGCGCCTTTCGCGCCGCCGCACTGTCAATCAAGCGTATCTTTGCATGCGACTGGTCGCTGCGCCGAAACGCGACGTGCAGCGGGCGCACGATCTGGCGATCGTCGGTATAGGCGCCAAGCCCGGTCAATAGCCTCGGATCCTCGGTCCGCTTGATGCGGGCACCAACGATTTTGGGCCGAACGTGCATTTCGGGCGCTTCACTCATAAGCGTCGGCACCCTTGCGTAAGGTCGCCCATTGCCGATCGTCGTGGCTGCAGACGATCTTTGCTCCCGCAAGCTCGAGGCGCCTGATCTCGGCCAGCGACTTCATCAGCGCATCCGTATTCCAGGTATTTTTTGGAATGACGCCCGTGTCCAGAGTCGAACGCAACGAAACTGTATCGGACGCAAGAAGGACCTCGCCGGTCCGATCAAGCCTCACCAATGCGCTGACCGTCCCTGGCGTGTGGCCGGCCAATGGCAGCAACACAATGCGCCCGTCGCCGAAAAGGTCGCGCTCGCTATCGATCATGTCGATCGGCGCAGCTTGCTCCCATTCGGCGGCGAGATAACCCTGCGCTTCTGCGCCGGGAGCACGCGCCGCCTCGACCTCCTTGCGGTGTATAATAAAGGTCGCGCGCCTAAAGAAGGCGTTGCAGCCGCAATGATCCGGATGCAAATGCGAGCAGACCACGACGTCGATATCGTCGCATTTCAACCCAACTCCGGCCAGACCGCTGACAACATTGTCGCCGGCCCGCATGATCGGCACCATGACTTTGGCAAGACCACCCCAGCGCGCCTGCGGCTGTTCTGCGACAGCGGGGTGGCAGCCGGTGTCGAACAGCACATTGGCTTGCGCATGACGCAACAGAGCGCAGGCGATCGACAGGTCGATGGTCTCACTGCGGTCGGCGTCGGGCATGAAGACGCTCTTGCGCATGCGCAATCGGCCGCCGGACAGCAGATGCATTCTCATGGCGCCGCCTTCCTCTTGTCGACCACCGCGCGTACGGCTCTCACGATGTGCTCATAGCCGGTGCAGCGACACAGATTGCCGGACAGACCCCTTCGAATGTCGTCATCCGTTGCGAGCGGATATTTTTGCAGCAGGTCCGTCGCCGTCATCAACATGCCCGGCGTGCAAAAGCCGCATTGCAAGGCGTGGTGCGTGTGGAAGGACTCCTGCAAGGCGTTCATCTGCCCGATCCGGCCGAGACCTTCGACTGTATCGATGCTGCGGCCGTCGGCCTGTATCGCCAGCATCAAACACGCGCGTGCACTGTCGCCGTCCACCAGCACAGTACACGCGCCGCAGACGCCGTGCTCGCACCCGACATGGGTTCCGGTCAGCCCGAGCGTATGCCGCAGAAAATCGACAAGCAGAAGCCGCGGCTCGACGCTCACCGGGTAAGTGGCGCCGTTGACGGTGACCGTGATATCGCGCGTTCCACTCATGGCTCGCCTTGAGCGCGGCGCCAAGCCGCGTGGAGCGCGCGATCCGTCAGAACACCCGCGAGATGCCGCCGGTAATCCGCCGAAGCATGAAGATCGTCCTCGGGCGCGATAGCAGCGCGAACCGCTCTCGCCACGCTTTCGACAAGCTTATTCTCCAGGGCGTGGCCGATCAGCAAAGTTTCAGCCGCGGCAGCGCGCACCGGCGTCGGACCAACGCCGGTCAGAGCAATGCGTGCCTGCCGTATCGATCCATCGGATACTGTCAGTGTCGCGGCCACCGCCGCAATAGCAAAATCGCCGTGGCGCCTCGCAATTTCTTCAAATCCCCAGCCGGTATTGGGCGGCAGTTTTGGCAGAATGATTTCCGCGAGGACTTCCGCGCTGTCCAGATCGACGGTGAGCGCATCGAGAAAAAAATCTTGCGCGCGGACCGCTCGTTGGCCCGATACTGACTCGATATGCAGCGTAGCATCGAGCAGCACCGCGATCATCGGCAATTCGGCGGCTGGATCGCCATGCGACAGGCTGCCGCCAATCGTCCCGCGATTGCGAATCGCGAGATGCGCCACGTGTGTCATGGCCGCGGAGAGCACCGGCAGGTGCCTCGCGATGACGGGCGAGGTCTCAATCTGAAAATGTCGCGTCAGCGCGCCAATACGCAGACAAGTGTCTGCCTCTTCGATATAGGCCAATCCCGGAATCCGATTGATATCGACGAGCAGCGAAGGCCGCAGCAGACGGAAACTGAGCATCGGCATGAGACTCTGTCCGCCGGCAATGATTTTTGCCTCACCGCCCGCTGCCGCAAGCGCTGCAACGGCCATGTCCGTGCTGGTCGCGGCGATATAGTCGAAAACCGGCGGCTTCATGCCATCTCGCTCGTGTTGGCCGACCAACTGTTACTTGCATTACTAGACTAAAATCCTGCACTGAATGCAAGAGCCATTGGCATTTCTCCATATCCTTCCCGAATATATTGATTTTATAAATAGACTGAAATTGGTGGCCGACAGCGCGAACCCGCCCGCCACCCGTTAAAGGCGATTTTGCCTCTCGCGAATGGCTTTGCTGCGATCGCTCAATTCAGGAACGCCGAAATCGGCGGGAGCGTAGTTCAGCCGATATTGCATGTCCTGCGCCTTGATAGGTTGATGACAACGGTCGCATTCGACGGTAGGAACAAAGTCTTTTCCGCAATCACGATGAGTGAGAATGAGCGGCGGACGGCCGCGGGACAGCCAGCGATCGCCCCATGTCATCATGGTGACCAGTGCGCCGTAGAGGTCCATGCCCATTGTTGTCAGCCGGTATTCAAAACGCTCGGGCTGGTCCTGATATTTGCGGCGTTCGAATACTCCTTGCCCAACGAGGCGTCCCAGACGATCGGCCAAAATATTCGAAGCAATGTTGAGCTCGCTCTGCAGGCGCTCGAACCGGCGCGCGCCGAAAAAAGCCTCGCGAATGATTAGAAAGCTCCAGCGGTCGCCGATAATTTGCAGGGTGCGCGACACCGAGCTTGGGCGCCCGCGCAGATATTGTGTGGAATCGGAAGAGCGACGTGCCCGATGCATCGGGCGTGCCGCGCGGTAGCCGGCTCCCGGCCCATTTCGATAAGTGACGCCGGTTGCCGACACGCGTTGATGGCAGGCCGAGCAGGCAACGGTCGGGTAGCACTCTTTGCCGCACAGTACATGGATTAGTCGCAGCGGCGGCCGGCCTCCGGCGAGCCAGCGGTCGCCGAATTGCATCATGGCCATGAAGCTGGGATAGAGTTCGAGACCGGCCTCAGTCAGTCGATATTCGACCCGGCTCGAGCTCTTGGAGTAACGGACCTGACGAAAAATGCCCTGGCGTGTCAGCCGCGCGAGTCGGTCGGTCAATGTGGCGCGCGGAATACCAAGTGCCGCGCGAAAGCCCTCAAAGCGGCGTGCACCAAAAAAGGCTTCACGGATCACCAAGAAAGTCCAGGCATCGGAAAGTATTGAAACCACACGCGCAACCGAGCAATTGCGCTCCCGCAATCGCGGCGGCGAGCGAGATCCGGAAGCCGGCCTCGCGGCGCAAGGTCGCCGGTTCGTCTTAACCAATGCCTCCATGGCCAAATCTGATCCTCGAAGCGCCACCTCGGCCCTGAGCCTGGCAAATAGAAGTGGCAAATACAATGGCGCAACCCGGATCCTGCGCGATCGCTGCGCAATAGAGTCACACCGACATTGCGCTTTCTCGCGCGCAACGCCGAGAATAATCTGCCTGATACAAGTTGAAGATCATGTGGCAAGGGAGGCCGCGGATGATGAGACCACTCTCACGTCGCGACAGTCTGCGACTGGCCGGTTTGGGGCTGTCGTTCGCCCAGTTTCCAAAAATCGCGGCAGCGCAGGATTACCCGACGCGGCCGGTGTACCTCATCGTGCAAAGCCCCGCCGGCGGCTCGCCGGACATTATTGCGCGCCTCATCGGTGAGTGGCTGTCGGAGCACCTCGGACAGCCATTCGTGATCGAAGACCGGACTGGCGCCAGCGGCAATATCGCCACTGCCTACGTCCTCAAATCAGCGCCTGACGGCTACACGCTGCTGCTTGCCTTCTCTGCCAATGCCATCAATGCGGCGCTCTACGACAACCTCAATTTCAACTTTGTCCGTGATGCGGCTCCGGTGGCGAGCATCGGCAGCATCCCGCTCGTCATGGAGGTGAATCCGTCATTTCCGGCGCAAACTGTGCCGGACTTCATCGCCTATGCCAAGGCCAATCCCGGCAAGATCAATATGGGATCCGGCGGCAACGGCAGTCCGCATCATGTCGCGGGTGAGCTTTTCAGCATGATGGCCGGCATCAAAATGACCCATATCCCCTATCGCGGTGAAGGGCTCGCGCTGCCCGATCTCATCTCCGGCCAGCTTCAGGTGATGTTCGGCGTCATGCCCGCTTCCCTTGGCTATATCAAAGCCGGCAAGCTCCGCGCACTCGCGGTGACCGCGGCGACGCGGCAGCCCGCACTGCCTGACATTCCAGCAGTAGCCGAATTTTCCGGGCTACGCGGCGAGTGGCTGGTATGGAATCGTCGCGCCCAGAGCCACGCCGAAGGCTGTCGTGGATAGACTCAATGCCGAAGTCAATGCAGCTCTGCTCGATCCAAAGGTGAAGGACCCATTAAGAGACTTGGGCTGTCTGATATTCGAGGGATCGCCCGATGATTTCGAGAAATTCATCACGAACGAAATTGAAAAATGGGCCAAGGTCATCAAGTTTGCACATATTCATGCCGAGTGAAAGGTGGGCTTGCAACGCTGCTACCCCGAGCGATCACAGCATGCAACATTCTGGCGCCGGAAAGAGCCTGCGGTCTTTCGATAAATCGTCCCTGTTTTGTGATTTCCAAACAAGTTTAGCGAATTGCCCAAGATAATTTTTGAAAGTTTGAGCATGTTGTGCCGATCGTGCCGGGCAAGCTGGGTGTCTCAACGAACACTGTTGGAGCAGCATTGTTGAGCGCGTCGATGGCTGGAGCGGCATGTACGGAGAAGCAACATGCGAAACTGGAAACCTTTCATTGACCAAGGCGCTGACATGAATACTCGGAGCGAATCCTTGTTTACGTCACAGCTTCAGCCGCGAACCGCAACGCGAATCAACCTGTTTGCGGTTATCGGCTTCTGCGTGATCGGGCTGGCCTGCTCGCTCTGTGTTTCGCCGTCCTACCTTCATTTTGACGAAATGGCCGGCTTGGCTCTGCAATCCTCATTGGGATGAGATGCCGCTGATCCTTACCGACGCATCGCGGCGGTAATCGATTCGGGTCTCGGCTGGCCCAATTTGGCACAGTGATTGCCGCGTGGCTGGCCATGACCGATGAAAATTATACCGCCTTGCTGCTGTGGACCATCTGCATGCTCGTGCTCGCTTGTGGCGTCGTGGCGCTCACGCAGCATCCCGACTGGTTCGGCGCCTGACCAGGCGCCGTGCGCCTCTGTCTTGGTCATGGCGGTTGTCGGAGGTCTTCCGCGGCTTATGGCTTGCGTTCCGCTCTGAGTGGAGGGCAATCGTCACATTGATCCGGCGCTCGCCACACGCAGGATGAAATTGACTGTCAGCAACAAGCCGATCATCGAAAAAATCGCAACGGCAACGAAATCGGGATTCGTGACCGCTGCAATAAAGCGCGCCTGCGCTGCCAATGGGCGCCGGATGGGATGACTCCCACGTAGCGGCAAAGGCTGCAGTGCGCGTTCCCTGTTTGAAAAGCCGTACGCCGCCTTGATCCGCTGCCACAGTAATGTCGGCGGCACACGCGTGATGCTCCGCATTTCCAGGTCTCCCACTTTCCAACTGCCGTAACACTTTAGGGACCGCACGGACCAAAGATGTGATGGCCAACACGAAATGTCTGCTCATCCGCGGCCATCCGTCCCACTGTGTCGAACGCTGAGCGCGCGGCAAATCGTCAAACGGGCTGGAGCGTGATGCAAACCTATGCGATGACTACGATGAAATCTCTGGATTCTCCGATTGAGGCGCCATAATCGCAGAGCTGAAATGCCCGCAAAGATCATCGACGGAACAAAGATCGCACGGCTGGTGCGGGCCGAGATTCGCGACCGCACCAAGGCGCTATTGGCCAATCACGGCATCAAGCCCGGACTCGCGGTCATCATGATCGGCGAGAACCCGGCCTCAGTGGTCTATGTCCGCAACAAGGTCCGGGCCTGCGCCGATGTCGGCATTTCCTCCCAAGTCTTCAATTTTTCGGCTAACGTATCCGAAGCGGAGATCCTCGACTGCATTCGGCAGCTGAATGAAGCGAACAATGTTCATGGCATTCTGGTCCAGCTGCCGATTCCGGAGGGTATTTCGGTCCAACACATTCTCGAAACGATTTCGATCGACAAAGATGTCGACGGCTTTCATCTCTACAATGTCGGCGGCCTCGTTGCCGGCGACGCAATCTTCCCTCCGTGCACGCCTTATGGCGTGCAGAAGCTGCTCGAATACGAAGGCATAGAGCTCGAAGGCCGCAATGTCACCGTCGTTGGCGCAAGCAACATCGTCGGCAAGCCGATGGCGCTCATGCTGATGCGAAAGGAAGCGACCGTCGCCATTTGTCACGCCAAGACCCGCGATCTCGCCCAATACACGATCATTGCCGACATTCTAGTGGTCGCCGCCGGCAAGCCCAATTTGATCCTGCCGCAGATGGTGCGCAGCGGCGCCGTGGTCATCGACGTCGGCATCAATCGGCTTCCCGACGGGCGGCTCGTCGGCGACGTCGACTTTGAGGGAGTCCGGCAAAAGGCCGCTTACATCACGCCGGTGCCCGGCGGCGTGGGGCCGATGACCGTCACGATGCTGTTGCACAACACGGTTGCCTCGGCCGAGCGTATCGCCGCCCGCGCTGGTCGTGCGCCCGCTTTTGATCAAGCGGCAAGCGGCTGACGGGCCGGCTTCCACCCAGACGGTTGCGTTCGCAGCGTACCCATGCTTTTGGCATGGCGCTCTCCATCTTGGTTGCTCTTGCGTGCTGCTTGCAAATGGACCCGGCGCTTAAAATCGTCATTGTCGATGAAAATCCGGTTCGGGCGGCGATTCTGGTCGACGGCTTGCGTGAGGCCGGCTACACGCATGTGACACGGATCGAAGAAACGACCAACCTACTGGCACGCATTTACAACCTCGATCCCGACGTGATTCTAATCGACCTCGAAAATCCCAGCCGCGACGTTCTGGCGCAAATGTTCCAAGTCAGCCGAGTGGTGAAGCGGCCGATTGCGATGTTTGTCGATCAGAGCGATTCCGCCTCCATCGAAGCGGCCGTCGATGCCGGCGTTTCGGCCTATATCGTCGATGGCCTGAAAAAGGAACGGATCAAGGGCATTCTCGATCTTTGCATCTCCCGCTTCAATGCCTTCACCCGTCTGACCAACGAACTCGAGCGCGCGCAAACGGCGCTCAGCGAGCGCAAGGTGATTGATCGCGCCAAAGGCATTCTCATGAAGACTAAAGCCATCAGCGAGGCCGATGCTTACGCGTTGCTGCGCAAGACGGCGATGAACGAAAACAAGAAGATTGCCGAAATAGCGCAAGCGATCGTCACTGCCGCGGGGCTCCTCAAATGAGCGGCGACAGCTTGCGGATCGGCTTCATTCCCCTACTGGACGCCGCCGCGCTGATCGTTGCCGTCGACAAAGGCTTCGCCGCCGAGCAGGGCCTGGCAATCGATTTGGTACGCGAAGTCTCCTGGTCGAATGTGCGCGACAAGCTCAATATTGGGCTGTTCGATGCCGCACACCTGCTTGCGCCGATCACGATCGCCTCGAGTCTCGGCGTCGGCCACGTCAGGGTGCCCCTGCTCGCGCCGTTTGTGCTCGCACTGAACGGCAACGCGATCACGGTTTCGCCCGCCCTCCATCAGGCCCTCGCCGGAGCGGCCGACGGCGATCTCAGTGAGCCGAGCGTCTCCGCTCGCGCATTGGCTCGGGTCGTGGCCGAGCGGCGCAAGCACGGTGAAGAACCCCTCATCTTTGGCATGACCTTTCCATTTTCTACGCATAATTATCAACTTCGGTTCTGGATGGCGGCCGGCGGCGTCGATCCCGATGCGGATGTCCGGTTGGTTGTGCTGCCGCCTCCTTACATGGTGGACAGCCTTTCCAGTCACCAGGTTGACGGATTCTGCGTCGGTGCGCCGTGGAATTCGGTCGCGGTCGAACTCGGCATCGGTCACATTCTTCATTTCGGCTGCGATATCACGGCCCGAATATCGGAAAAGGTATTGGCGGTGCGCACGGCATGGGCGACAAAGTGCGAGGACGTACTCAAGCGGCTCATCGTGGCGCTTCACCGTGCAACGGACTTCATCAATGATGAAAATAATAGCAAGGAAGTCGCGGCGCTACTCGCAGCACCGAAGCGGATTGGTGTGACTGCCGAGATTCTGCAAAGGACGCTGAACGGCCGGCTAAATGTCACAGCGGATGGCGTGACGCGGACTAATGCCGATTACATCATCGTCGGTCGCGGCGGGGCAGCCCGTCCAGATTCGATCCACGCGGCTTGGCTCTACGCGCAAATGGTCCGTTGGAACCAAGCGCCGCTGTCGGCAGATTCGTTGGCCATCGCCACGTCCAGCTTCCGCTCCGATATCTTCGATTCGGCTCTGCGTGTTTCGACCGGAGCCAAAGCGGTAGAATTGGCGGGCCGGGCAGACCCCATCGGCACTTTTGCCGGGCCGCCTTTCACTGGTGATGACATCGCCGGTTACGTCGCAGCGATGAAGCTTGCGCGCTGATCCGAAACTTGCCTCGATCTAATCGACATTAACCCTTCGCACTGCACAATATTTTCGCATGCTGCAGTTCTGCTGAGCACACGCATTCGACTGCTCAATTCTGAAGCAGCCACTAGTTGCTGATTTGCTTGGATTTTCCGCCGCCAGCGAGTTGGCATGAACCTTGAATTCAAGGATGTCCAAGGGCGCCACGATGGTTGCGCCGCAAGGTCCAGCGATGGGCCGACAGCAACGCCGCTGTCCTTGAGGAAGCGCAGGGTCGCATCCTTCTGGGCACGGCTTTTTTGTTGCCCAACGCCGGGCAGGTCGCCGGGGATGAACACTACTAGAATTTTTTACCGACGAAAGGACAACGCAATGAGCGGCTCGACCTGGATTTTGGATTGGAATCCTGAGGATCAGAATTTTTGGGAATCCAAGGGCAAGTTCATCGCCCGGCGCAATCTCATTTGGTCGATTGTCGCCGAGCATCTCGGTTTCTCGATCTGGCTGATCTGGAGCATCGTCGCCACCAAATTACCGCAGGCCGGCTTTCACTACACCACCGACCAATTGTTTCAGCTCGTAGCACTTCCCGGGCTGATCGGCTCCCTGATGCGTTTCCCCTACACCTTTGCCGTGACCACTTTCGGCGGCCGCAATTGGACGATCTTCAGTGCGTCGGTGCTGTTCATTCCGGCCCTCACGCTCGCCTATTTCGTAACGCAGCCCGATACGCCGTACTGGGAGATGCTCTTGGTGTCATCGCTTGCCGGGCTCGGCGGCGGCAATTTTGCTTCCAGCATGACCAATATCTCGTTCTTCTACCCTGATCGCATGAAGGGCTGGGCGCTCGGCCTCAATGCGGCGGGCGGCAATATCGGCGTCAGCAGCGTGCAATTGCTCACACCGCTCCTGATGACGCTCGGCATTGTCAATCTCTATCAGGCGGCGCCGGTAGCGGGTGGTATCTACATTCAGAATGCCGGCCTGATGTGGCTTTTGCCGCTCGCTGTGGCGGTGTTCGGCGCCGTATTCTTCATGGACAATCTCACCACCGCGCGTTCCACGTTCAAGGAGCAGCTCGCGATCGTCGGCCGCAAGCACACATGGATCATGTCCTACGTCTACATTGGGACGTTCGGATCCTTCATCGGTTACTCGGCCGCCTTCCCACTCCTGATAAAGACTCAGTTTCCCACCGTCACTGTGGGAATCGCGTTTTTGGGTCCGCTCGTAGGCTCGCTATCGCGACCGCTCGGCGGCTTGCTCGCCGACAAGATCGGCGGCGCGATCGTAACGTTTTGGAACTTCATCGCCATGGGCGCTGCGACAATCGGCGTGATGTATTTTGTCGAGGTCAAGGACTTCGCCGGCTTCCTGGCGATGTTCCTGATCTTGTTTGTCACCACCGGCATCGGTAATGGCTCGACCTACCGGATGATCCCGTCGATCTTCCGGGAGGAGAAGCTGCACGAGGCAAAAGCCGTTGGCGACACCGCCCGTGCGGCCGCCGTGAAGGCCGCGAGCATCGAAAGCGGCGCCGCGCTCGGCTTTATCGGCGCAGTTGGCGCTTGCGGCGGCTATCTGATCCCGCGCGGCTTCGGCGCGTCGATTGCCGCAACCGGCGGCCCGCATCTGGCGCTGGAAATTTATCTGGCGTTTTACGCGACCTGCCTGGCGCTCACCTGGTGGTTCTACCTGCGTAAAGGCTCGGCGGCAGCCGGCGCGGCGCGTCTTGCCGAAGCGCGGGTATGAGCACCGCAAACAAAGAATCCGGCAGCGCGCAAATGCGCTGCTGGAACAGCACTACAGCCCGAGGGGCAGGCAACGAGCCAAGCGATGAGTGAGCCTCTTGTCATCATCGGTAACGGCATGGCAGCGGCACGCTTGTGCGAGGAGCTCGCACAGCGCGCACTCGGCCGCTACGCCATCGCCGTCATCGGCAAAGAACCGCGCCTTGCTTACAACCGTGTCCTGCTCTCCTCCGTGCTCGCCGGCGATGTCTCGGCAAGCGATATTACCGTCAAACCGGCCGGCTGGTGGCGCGACTGCGGAGTCACGCTCTGTTACGGCAAGTCGGTCACTGCCGTCGATGTGGCGAAGCGTACCATCACACTTGAAGACAACAAGACCCTGCCGTTCGCCAAACTCGTCTTCGCCACTGGCTCGCGGCCGGCGCGGCTGCCTATTGCGGGCGCCGATCTTACCGGGGTCCTGACCTTTCGCGACATTGCCGATGCCGAGACGCTCATGAGTACCGCCCGCCGCGGCGCGCCGGCCGTTGTGATCGGCGGCGGCCTGCTCGGCATTGAGGCGGCTCATGGACTAGCCCAAGCAGGCGTCGAGGTCACTCTCGTCCATCTCATGGATCGGCTGATGGAACGCCAGCTCGACTTTCGCGCGGCGGCAATGCTCAAGCGCACGGTCGAAGCAAAGGGAATTCAGATCGAGCTAGAAGCCACAACCGAGGAACTGGTTGGCAAGGGCCACGTCGAGGGCGTGCGACTCAGAGATGGGCGCATCCTGCCGGCAGACACTGTCGTCATTGCAGTCGGCATCACCCCGAACGCCGAACTTGCGCGCGCGGCCAATCTCGCGGTCCACCGCGGTATCGTCGTCGACGACGGCCTTGCGACCAGCGCGCCTGACATATTCGCGATCGGCGAATGCGCCGAGCATCGCGGCGTCTGTTACGGCCTGGTCGAACCGGCCAATGCTCAGGCGCGCGTGCTTGCGCAGCGTTTGGCGGGGTGCGATGTGCGCTACCGCGGCAGCATCAATGCAACCAACCTGAAAGTCTCGGGCGTCCATGTTTTTTCCGCCGGAGAATTCCTGGGCCACGCAGGTACTGACTCCATCGTTCTTTCCGATGCCGGACTGCAGACCTACCGCAAGCTAATCATTGCAAACGACCGCCTCGCCGGCGCTGTGCTCTTCGGCGATACCAGCGACGCCAATTGGTATCTGGAGCTCATTCACTCCGGCGCTTCGATTGAGTCAATTCGCGAACACATCGTCTTCGGTCGCAGCTTCGTCGAGCGCAAAACACGCATTGATCGCGCCGCCTGCGCGCGGGCAGGTGCATCTGATGCGGGATCGTCGCCGCGCCGGCCGCGAACGAACGGTGCAGATGCCGAAGTAACCGGACTTCAGAGATAGGGAGAAATTCCGACATGGATTATGTAAAGCCGGCGGACCTCGCATCCGCCATGATCAATACCGGACGAAACAAGCTCGCTCTGTCTCCCCTCGATCTGGTCATTCGCGGCGGTCTTGCCGGCGCCATCCTCGCCGCCGCGACAAGCCTCGCCCTTACCGGCACCGTGCAAACCAATCAGCCGCTGGTCGGCGCGCTGATCTTCCCCGTCGGTTTGATTCTGATCGTGCTGCTCGGCCTCGATCTCGTCACTGGCAGTTTCGGACTGGTGCCGCTGCCCTGGGTGGCCGGGGACAGCGACGCCAAGAGCATGGTTGCCAATTGGTGCTGGGTGTTTGTCGGCAACCTGGTCGGCAGCCTCATTTATGGCGGGCTGCTCGCGATCGCACTGACCAATTTCGGCACCGCAGCGCCAGCGGGCGTCGCCGCGAAAATCATCGCCGTCGCTGAGGCCAAGACGGTCGCCTACCAGTCGCTTGGCCTCGCCGGCATGATTACCGTCTTCGTCAAGGCGATCCTCTGCAACTGGATGGTCTGCCTCGCCGTGGTCGCCGCGATGACCACGACCTCGACCATCGGCAAGATCGCGTGCGCCTATATGCCGGTATTCATCTTCTTCGCGCAGGGCTTCGAACATTCCGTTGTCAACATGTTCGTCATTCCGACCGGCATGATGATGGGCGCCAATGTCAGCTTCGTGCAGTGGTGGGCGTGGAATCAGATTCCGGTGACGCTCGGCAATCTGCTCGGCGGCTTCGTGTTCACTGGGCTCGCGCTCTACCTCACCCACAAGCCGCGAAGCACCGCGCCTGCGCCGTTGCGCGCGCCGACAGGAGTGCCGGCGGAATGACGGAAGTCGATCTTAAGCGCCCAGCCACCGCGCAGAGCGGCGACTTCGAACCGGAGCAGAAGCGCTATCTGGAAGGCTTCATCGCCGGCGTGCAGATCGCCAAAGCGGCCAAAAGCGTTGCCGACGCCGCAGGCGGCGCGGCCGCCGTTGCCGAGGCCGAGCCTATCGGCCCGGACGCTGCCGGCCTGAAGGCGCAGAACCGCGTCCTTGCTGCCGGCGGAAAATTGTCCGATCCGGAAAAGTTCAAGCGCGAGCAGCACCCTTTCGACGGCTACCAGCGGCTCAAAGACCAGGCCGCCAAGAACGAATATCCCAAGCCGCCGGACAATTTCCGCTGGCGCTTCTTTGGCCTGTTCTACGTCGCGCCCAATCAGAATTCCTATATGTGCCGCTTGCGCATCCCCAACGGGATCATCAGAGCGGAGCAACTTTCAGGTATCGCCGATCTCGCCGAACGCTACGGCGGCGGCTATGCGCATGTCACGACGCGCGCCAACCTCCAGATCCGCGAGATCGAGGCGCGCAATGCGGTGGCCGTGATCGAGGCAGTGCAGGATCTCGGCCTATGCTCACGAGGCTCCGGCGCCGACAATATTCGCAACGTTACTGGCACCCCCACTGCCGGCATTGATCCGCAGGAGCTGGTCGATACTCGCCCCTATGCTCGCGAATGGCACTTTCACGTGCTCAACGATCGCTCGCTGTACGGCCTGCCGCGCAAATTCAACGTTGCCTTCGACGGCGCCGGAACCGTTGCCGTTCTGGAGGATACCAACGACATCGGCTTTCAAGCCGTCAAGGTGAACGATGGGTTTGGGCTCGAGCCCGGCATCTGGTTCAAGCTCTGCCTCGGCGGCATCACCGGACATCACGATTTTGCGCGCGATACCGGCATAGTGGTGCGGCCCAGAGAGGCTTGCCTGGTGGCCGACGCCGTGGTGCGCCTCTTCATCGAACACGGCAACCGCACGGATCGTACCAAGGCGCGGCTAAAATACGTACTCGATGCGATGGGCGTCGACAAATTCGTGGAACTGCTTGAAGCAAGGCTCGGACGGAGGCTCGACCGGGCAGTGCCCGGCGCCCTTGAGCCGCGCCCGTCGTTCGATCGAACCGGCCATATCGGCGTTCATGCCCAAAAGCAGAAAGGATTGCACTGGATCGGCGTTGTCGTTCCGGTCGGTCGACTCACCCTCGTTCAGATGCGCGGCCTCGCCGATATCGCACGCAAGCTCGGCGATGGCGACCTTCGCCTCACCGTCTGGCAAAATTTGCTCATCTCTGGAGTGCCAACCGAAAAACTCGAAGCAGCGAAGGAGCGGATCGAAGCGCTTGGTCTTGCGATATCCGCCAATGCCATCCGCTCCGGTCTCATTGCCTGCACGGGGAACACCGGCTGCAAATTCGCAGCCGCCGATACCAAGCGTCATGCCGAGGAGATCGCACGCTGGTGCGAGACGCGTGTCGCGCTTGACGCGCCAGTCAACATCCATCTAACCGGCTGTCATCACTCTTGCGCGCAGCACTTCATTTCGGAGATCGGCCTATTGGCCTGCAAAGTTCAAGCCGAGGAAGACGCCGACGCCCGCGAGGGCTATCACATTCTGGTCGGTGGCGGCTTTGGTCCCAACGCGGCGCTCGGTCGCGAAATCTATCATGACGTCGTTGCCGAAGATGCGCCGCGCAAGGTTGAAGGCCTCCTAAAAACCTACATCGCCCATCGGGCGTCGCCGCAGGAGAGCTTCCTTGCCTTTGCCCGCCGTCACGATATCGAGGCGCTAAAGGCTCTGGCCGAAGCGGAGCTTGCCGAATGAGCGTGACGCCGCGGCCACCGATTCCCTCATTCATTCCTGAATCGGCGCCTTTTACACCGGAGCAGCGCCTCTGGCTCAACGGGCTCTTTGCCGGCCTGTTCGGGCTTCAGGACAGCGTGACGCCGCTGTCCTCAGCCGACGCCGCAAAGTTGCTGACTGGCTTGTTTGACGGTGGAACCGCGCCTCCAGCTGCCGACGTGGATGACGGCGCTCCCTGGCACGACCCCGCGATGCCGCTTGCCGACCGCATGAAGCTCGCCGAAGGCAGGCCGCTGCCGCGCCGGCTGATGGCTGCCATGGCGCAGCAAGACTGTGGGCAATGCGGCTACAATTGCAGGGACTACGCTGATGCACTGTTTGCAAAGTCCGAAAAGCGTCTGAACCTCTGCGTGCCGGGAGGCAAGGAAACTTCCCGAATGCTCAAGCAGCTCTATCAGGAGCTCGAGAGTGGACCGACTCCCGCCACACCTGCCATCGAAGCCGCGCCGGCAAAGCAGCCCGTCGTTTCCCGTCCAGGTTATTCGCGTGACAATCCGGCCTATGCGACGTTTGTCTCGCGCCGGCGGCTCAATAAAGCCGGGTCCGAAAAAGAAACTTGGCACATTGATATCGATATCGACGACGCCGATCTCGACTATGCTGTCGGCGATTGCTTCGGGGTCTTTCCCGCCAACGATCCGGCACTGGTCGATGCCGTGATCGCCGCGCTCCACGCGCCGGCGGATTTTCCGATCGGTGGTCGAACGCTGCGCGCGGAGCTGACCGACGGCGTTTCGCTGTCACCCGCGCCGGACATGCTGTTCCAGCTAATCTCTTACATCACCGGCGGTGAGCGAAAGCAGAAGGCGAAGCAACTCGCGGCCGGCGAAGACCCGGACGGTGATGCCGTGACTCTCGACGTGCTCGCAGCCCTGCAAAAATTTTCCGGAATAAGACCCGACCCTGAAGCTTTCATTGAATCCCTCGATCCGCTACAGCCACGCGTCTATTCGATTTCATCGTCACCAAAATCCGATCCGGGGCGCGTATCGCTGACAGTCGATGCCGTGCGCTACCAAGTCGACAAGCGCACGCGGCTCGGCGTCTGTTCGACGTTCCTCGGCGGCCGCGTCGCGCCCGGCGACAAGATCAGGGTCTATGTCCAGAAGGCGCAGCATTTTGCCCTGCCGAGTGACCCCGCAAAGCCGATCATCATGATCGGGCCGGGCACCGGGATAGCCCCGTTCCGCGCCTTCCTGCACGAGCGCTGGGCGAGCAAGGCGCCCGGCCGCAATTGGCTGTTCTTCGGTCATCAGCGCAGCAAATGCGACTTCTTCTACGAAGAGGAACTCGTCGCCATGCGCTCTGCGGGCTTTTTGACGCGGCTCACCCTCGCCTGGTCACGTGACAGCGAAGAGAAGATCTATGTCCAGCATCGCATGCGCGAAGTCGGCCGTGATCTGTGGTCGTGGCTTAATGACGGGGCTCACATTTATGTCTGCGGTGACGCGCGGCGCATGGCGAAAGACGTCGAAGCAGCGCTGGCCGAAATCATCGCTCAGCACGGCGGCTGCGGTTCCGGCGAAGCGGTGAGGTTCCTCGCCGAGCTCAAGACCAAGGGTCGCTATCAGACTGACGTCTATTGAGCGGGCATAGCACTATGAATGCTCCGCTCTCTCAGTCGCCCGCGATCCGCACCACCTGCCCCTATTGCGGGGTCGGCTGCGGCGTGCTGGCAGCGCCTGATGGCAGGGGTGGTGCCACCATCACGGGGGATCCCAAGCATCCGGCGAATTTCGGCCGGCTCTGTTCCAAGGGATCGGCTCTCGCCGAAACTCTCGGCCTCGACAATCGCGTGCTCTATCCGATGATGCGCGGGGCCGACGGCACACTCGCGCGCGCGAGTTGGGAGGCTGCTCTTGATCGGGTGACCGGGGACCTACGCAGAATTGTCGATCGCGACGGACCCGCCGCAGTCGCCTTTTATCTGTCGGGACAATTGCTCACCGAAGACTACTATGTAGCCAACAAGCTGATGAAGGGCTTTATCGGCTCTTCGAATGTGGACACCAATTCGCGCCTGTGCATGGCCTCTTCGGTCGCCGGTCATCGGCGTGCTTTCGGTGCCGACATCGTGCCCGGCACATATCGCGATCTCGACGAGGCCGATCTCATCGTGCTCGTCGGTTCCAACACTGCGTGGTGCCATCCCGTTCTCTATCAGCGCATGATCACAGCGCGGCGGAAGCGCGGCACCAAATTGGTCGTCATCGACCCGCGCCGGACGGCGACAGCCGACGAAATCGATTTATTTCTGCCGATTGCACCCGGCATGGACACGGCGCTGTTCTGCGGCCTTCTTGCCCACCTCGCCGACTCGCGCGCCCTCGACTATGCCTATATCGATCGGTATACGCGCGGATTTGTCGAAGCGCTGGCGCGGGCGAGAGAAATTGCGGCAGACGTGGCGGCGACAGCGCGCACAACAGGGCTCAAGCAGTCGGATGTTGCGGAATTTTTCGACCTGTTCCGCACCACCAGGCGCACAGTCACCTGTTTCTCGCAAGGCGTCAACCAATCCGCCCAGGGCACTGACAAGGTCAGCGCCATCATCAATGTTCATCTCGCCACAGGACGGATCGGCCGCGCCGGCATGGGGCCATTTTCTCTGACCGGCCAGCCCAACGCCATGGGCGGACGCGAAGTCGGTGGCCTCGCCAATCAGCTTGCCGCACACATGGGATTTACGCCTGCCGAGCGCGACCGCGTTCGCCGCTTCTGGGGCGCGCCCCGCATCGCGACAACCGAAGGACTCAAAGCCGTCGATATGTTCGAGGCCATCGAACGCGGCACGATCAAGGCGCTGTGGGTGATGGGAACCAACCCGGCGGTGTCAATGCCGCGGGCGGGCGCCGTCCGTGCCGCCTTGCGTAAGCTCGACCTTTTTGTCGTGTCCGACAATGTGTGCGACACAGACACGATCGAAGCCGGCGCGCACGTGGTTTTCCCGGCAGCGGCCTGGGGCGAGAAGGACGGCACGGTCACGAATTCCGAACGACGCATCTCACGCCAGCGTGCTTTCCTGCCGCTGCCGGGCGAGGTGCGGCCGGACTGGTGGATCGTCAGCGAAGTGGCGCGCCGATTGGGCTTTGGCATTGCCTTTGATTATCGAAGCTCCGCCGATATTTTCCGCGAACATGCGCGGCTCTCCGCCTTTGAAAATGACGGACGGCGCGGTTTTGACATTGGCGCACTGGCGACGCTTTCCAACGATGGGTATGCAGCGCTTGATCCGATCATGTGGCCTGCCCCCGCGGCGAAGCCGCCCAGCGAACGGCGGCACTTCGCGTCCGGGGTTTTTTTTACAGCCGACCAGCGCGCGTGCTTTATTGCGCCCGAGCCACCGGCACTGCGCGGCGCAACCAGTACTATCTACCCGTTACGGCTTAATACCGGGCGCGTCCGCGATCAGTGGCACACGATGACGCGCACAGGCAAAAGTCCGCGCCTTGCCGTTCATTGCGCCGAACCCTTCGTTGAAATCCATCCGGCCGACGCTAAGGTCGCGGGCCTTACCGATGGCGGTTTTGCCGCAGTGGCGACGCATTACGGCAGCGCAATATTGAAGGTGGTCATTGCGCCCGGGCAACGTCGCGGCTCGATCTTTGTGCCCATACATTGGAGCGATGCCACCGCGCGCTTTGCGCGCGTCGGCGAGCTGACGGGTGCGCCATACGATCCGGTTTCCGGGCAGCCCGAAAGCAAAGCAACACCCGCTCGCGTCGAGCCGATCGCGTTCGCCTATCGCGGTTTTGCGCTTACGCGGGACGCCATCAGGCCACCGCCGCAAAGCTGGTTTGCGCGCCTGCCCATCGCCGACGGCGTGGCCCTTCTGTTTGCTACCAACGAAACGCCCGCAACCTGGCATAGTCTTGCGCGGTCACTGGTGCCGCAGGATGCGGAGCTTGCCGAATATGTTGATGAAGGTCGTGGCGTCGCCCGCATCGCGGCGTTCCGCGCGGGTCGGCTTGAAACCTGCATTTTCGTCGGGCCGGCACACCGCCCGCCGCAATGGGACGTCCCGCGCGCGCTTTTCGAAGTTGGCGTGCTCGGCGACCGCGAGCGGCGCATCCTGCTGTCCGGATCAAGCGATGACGGTACAGCCGAGACCGGCCCGATCATTTGCGCCTGTTTCAGCGTCGGCCTTGCAGAGATCCGCGACGCGATCTGCAGCGGCCGCGCCATGAATGTCAGCGATATCGGTCGCCTGCTCCGCGCCGGCACCAATTGTGGTTCATGCATTCCCGAACTGCGCGGAATTCTCGGGCGCGTGGCGCAGACCGCCTAGCGATTTTCTGCAACTCCTGGGAACTTGAGGGGCACTTTATATTGCACGTCCCCGGGCCAGCCGCGTGGTGGTAGACACCGCCGCAGCGGTACGAATAAAGAGCTGCTTTTCCTGCTATTGTGCCGCCCGATAAGACGGCTGAGAACGGTGAAATATGGATCAGAAAACCACCACTTCCGAAGACATTCTCTACGACCTGAAGGACGGCATTGGAAAGGTGACGTTCAACCGTCCCCAGGCGCGCAATGCCTTCACCTTCGAAATGTATGAGCGCTTGGCGCAAATTTGCGAACAGGCGAACAATGACAAGTCCGTCAAGGTTCTTGTCCTTCAAGGCGCGGGCGACAAGGCTTTTGCCTCCGGCACCGACATCAATCAGTTCCGCGCCTTCACCACTCCCCAGCATGCGCTTGAATACGAATCGCGCATCGATCGCGTGCTGACCCAGATCGAGCAATGCCGCGTGCCGACGATCGCTGCCATCAACGGCGCTTGCACCGGCGGTGGCGGCGGCATCGCCGCCTGTTGCGATTTGCGCATCGGCACCAAGAGCACGCGGATGGGTTTTCCGATTGCGCGCACACTTGGCAATTGCCTGTCCATGTCGAATATCAGCCGACTGACCGCCTTGATCGGTCCTGCCCGGGTAAAGGACATTATCTTTACCGCGCGGCTGATCGATGCGGAGGAAGCCGCGAGCATCGGGCTACTTACGGAAGTCGTCGAAGACATTCCGGCACTGCAGAAGCGTGCCGACGAGCTTGCCAAGCTGATCGCCGGCAATGCGCCGCTGACACTGAATGCGACCAAACAAGCGCTTTCCCGCCTGCAACGCCGCTTAAGCCGGGAAGAAGGCGAGGACCTGATTTTGATGTGTTACATGAGCAAGGATTTTCACGAAGGGTTGGACGCATTTCTCAGCAAACGGCCGCCACAGTGGAAAGGCGAATAAAGGTACTGCGCAGCCTAGCGTCGCGGCGTCTTGAGATATTTCATAAAATTGTTGGCGCTATCGCTCAGTGGCGCTGCAAATCCACAATAGAGATTCAATTGTGGAAGCGGCCTGGCTGGAAGCAGCGAGACCAGTGAGCCTGTGGCAAGCTCGGCCATGATGGTGCAGACCGGGAGGCAGGCTATTGCATGACCGCGCCGCACCATTTCCTTGGTTGCAGTCGCCTCCTCTACTTCCATGGCGGTGTCGTAAGACGATACGCCGATTGCCTTGAGGGCGGCGTCCGTCATCCGGTAGAAGCGGGAATGCCGCAGGCCGGTCACATGCGGTATTCGCTCGAGTTCCTCGGGCCTGACTGCGAGCTTGCCAGCCAACGGATGGTGCGGGGCGGCCACAATGGCCAATGGCTCGCGCTGCAAGACTTCGCAACGCAGACCAGAAACAGGCTTCAGTGCCAGAAACAATCCGATCGTTGCTACTCGGCTGCGCGCGAGCGCGATGACCTCGTCGATCGTGCCGACCCGCGTGACGACGTGGACCTTTGGATTGCGTGCGGCAAAGGCGGTCAGCCGTTCCGGCAGGAAATGCGCGGCAACGTCGCGATGCACGGCAATGGTGATTTCCTGTGCCGCCGAGGTCCGCAGGTCGGCCAGCGCGCGTGTGGCCGCTTCCGAACGCCGCAGCACATCGACAGCAAAGGCATAAACCGCCTCGCCCGCTTTGGTCAGGCGCGGCCGGCTGCCGCGGCTTCTGTGAAACAGCGGCTGGCCGAGCTGCGCCTCAAGCGCCTTGATATGCGCGCCGACTGAAGGCTGGGCGATGCCAAGCTGATTGGCCGCGATATTGAATCCGCCGTAGTCGACGACGCACTTGAACACGCTCAGACGGCGGGGGCTGGCGGAGATCATTGCGAGCCTAGGTCCTTCGCAGGTTATAGCCAAAGAACTACAACTATTTAGCCGCAAATCCCGTTGCTTGGCTAGCAGCCGCTGGCCACTCTGCCCGCAGGAAAACGCCGCGGCCGGGAGTGGAACGTGATTGCTGTCGCGATCGATATCGGCGGCACCTTTACCGATTTGGTCGGCTTCGATGACAAAGCCGGACGCTTTGTCGACGCCAAGAGCCTCACCACGCCGCACAATCTGGTGCAGGGCATCATCGACTGCCTGCGCCAAAGCGGTATCGAGGCCAGCACCGTCGACGAGCTCATTCACGGCTCCACTATCGCCATCAATACGCTGATTGAGCGCACTGGCGCCAAGACCGCGCTTGTCGTCACGGCCGGCACGCGCGATGTCTACATTATTGGCCGCGGCAATCGTCCCGAGGCCTACAATCTTCTGTTTCACCGTCACCGCCCGCTGGTGCCGCGCCACCTTACGCGCGAAGTAGCGGAACGTGTTCTGGCCTCAGGTGAGATCGAAGCGCCGCTCGACCGCGCCGGCGTCGAGCAGGTGGCGCGCGCGCTTGCCGAAGAAGGCGTCGAAGCGGTCGCGATATGCTTCCTCCACTCCTACGTCAATCCCACTCACGAACGGGCTGCCGGCGACATCATTCGCGCCGCCTTGCCCAACGCTTATCTTTCGCTGTCGCATGAAATTTTGCGTGAATATCGCGAGTTCGAACGCACTTCGACCACCGTAGTGAACGCCTATATCGGCCGCAAGGTCGGCGGCTATGTGCGCGTGTTGAAGTCGGAGCTTGCGGGCATCGGCTTTGCCGGCGATCTCTCAATCATGCGCTCCAATGGCGGCGTGATGACGCCGGAAGTGGCCCAGGAGCGGCCGGTGGCTATGATGGAGTCCGGTCCCGTCGGCGGCATCATCGCGTCGGCGAAAGTCGGCGAGAAGCTTGGCTATCGCAACGTAATCTCGTTCGACATGGGCGGCACCACCGCCAAGGCGAGCCTCATTCGCGACGCCGAGCCGACTATGGCGCCGGGCTATCACGTCGGCGGCTATGCCAGCGGCCATCCCGTCATGGTGCCGATGATCGATGTGGTCGAGATCGGCGCCGGCGGCGGCTCGATCGCCTGGCGGGACGACATCGGCGCGCTCAAGGTCGGCCCGCAGAGTGCCGGCGCCGATCCTGGCCCGATCTGCTACCGCGGCGGCGGCACCGAGCCGACCATCACCGATGCCAATGTCGTGCTCGGCCGGCTCGATCCTAACAATTTCCTGGGCGGCACGATGCAGCTCGACGCCGACGGCGCGCGGCGTGGCATCGAGGAAGCGATTGCCAAACCGCTCAAGATGACCGCGACACAAGCGGCGCAGGCGATCATCGACATCGCTGTGAACAAGATGTCGCTTTGCGTGCGCGAGGTATCAGTAGAGAAAGGCTACGATCCGCGCGATTTCGTGATCTTTGCCTCGGGCGGCGCCGGCCCGCTGCACGTGCTCGCCATCGCGCGCGAATTGCATATCCCGACCGTTGTCGTGCCGCTGTTCCCATCGCACTTCTCGGCGCTCGGCATGCTGCTCGCCGACGAGCGGCACGATTTCATCCGCACCTTTTACTCCGACCTGGCCAGCGCCGATTTCGGCAAGCTCATAGAAGTCCATGAAGAAATGGTCGCACGGGCGCAGGCCGGGCTGCGCCACAGCAAAGATGCGATTCAGCAGGTGCATCTTGATCTGCGCTATACCGGCCAGGAATTCACTTTGGCGGTACCGGTTACAATGGCGCAGCTGAAGAACGGCGACCACCGGGCCATCCGCACCGCTTTCGACAGGCTCTACGAACAGCGTTACGCCCACCACTCGCCGGACGAGCCGGTGGAGATGCTCAATATCCGGCTCGCCGTCATCGGCAAGCGACCGAAGCTGACATTCCCAAAGAAGCGCTCCTACCGACACCCTTCAGCGCACAGCCGGCCGGTCTATCTCGGCAATGCCGACAAGCCGCTTTCTTGCCCGATCTATGCGCGTGAGGCGCTCGCGGCTGGCCGTCGTATTGCCGGACCGGCCCTGATCGTGGAGCATGGCACCACGACCGTGCTTTACGCTGGTGACCGCTGCCGCGTTGCGCCGTCGGGCGAATTGATCATTGCCGTGGGTGAAAGCCGATGAGCAAAGCTGCGATCAAAAACTCGAAATCAGCAAAGGGGGTTCGGGGCGAAGCCTCGCGCCAATCGTCGGGTCGACACGGCGTCAGGCTCGATCCGGTGACGCTGGAAGTGATCCGCAATGCGCTCCCCGCAATCGCCAATGAGATGGCAGCGGACCTGCAGCGCACGTCGTACAACATGATGATCTACGAGGTGCGCGATTTTTGTACGGCACTCGTCGATCCTAAGGGTCAGCTGATCTCGCAAAACGTGGGCGGCGTTTCCCACTTTGTCGCCGATCTCGGCGTTGTCATCATCGACGGCATGAAGCGTTACGGCGAAAACGGCTTTGCGCCCGGTGATGTGATCATCACCAACCATCAGGCGGTGGCGGGACAGCATCTCAACAACGTCGTCATTTACATGCCGTATTTTTACCGCGGCAGGCTCTTGATGTTCGCTATGGTGCGCGCGCATTGGATCGACATTGGCGGCACTTCCACCGGCTTCGGAGCGGGCCCTCAGGTTGCAGATCCGTGGCTTGAAGGCTTGCAGCTCGATCAGCTAAAAATCTATCGCAAGGGCGAGCTCGACGAGACGCTCTACCGCGTGCTCAAGGACAACATCCGTTTCCCGGAATCGTCGCTCGGCGACATGAAATCGCAGATGGCGGCGTGCCGTCTCGCCGCGCGCCGCATGGACGAGCTGTTCGAAAAATACGGACAGGACACGATTCTGGCCGCGATCGATCGCATTTTCGACGAAACCGAACGCAAATGCCGCAATGTTGTGGCGCAGCTTCCGGACGGAGTCTACGAGGCCTCTGCCTCAATCGACGACGACGGCGTGCGCAAGGGTGAGCCCGTGCCAATTCACGTCAAGATCACAATCCAGGGCTCGTCGATGACCATCGACCTTTCAGGCTGCTCCGCCGAGCGCAAAGCCGCGATCAATTCGCGCACCCTCGCCGGCGCGCGGGTCGCTTACAAGGCGCTCACCGGGCCGCTCGAGCCGGTCAACGAAGGATCCTTTCGCGCGCTCAAGGTCATTATTCCGGAGGGCAATATCATGATGGCGCGCTTCCCCGCACCGATGGCGGGCTGGAGCGCAATTGTGCCGACAGTCGTTGACTGCATTGTCGCCGCGCTTGCCAAGGCGATGCCCGAGCGCGTGCCTGCAGGGCATCATGGGCTGCTCGGCGGCGCGGTCGTGTTTTTTGGTCTGCATCCGAAAACCGGACGGCGCTTTGTCGTGCAGAGTCTGGAAGGCGGGGGCTGGGGCGGACGGCCGACAGAGGATGGCGAATCCGGTACGGTCTCTGTCTGTCAGGGCGACGTCCGCAACGGCTCGATCGAGGGCATCGAGCTCAAGTGTCCGGTCCTGGTCGAGAGCCGCGCGCTGCGCCAGGATTCGTGCGGCGCCGGCAAGTATCGGGGCGGCTTGGGTATCGACATGCGCGTGCGCAACCTGGTCGAAGGCCATTGGAATTTCGAGCAGACTCGGCGCGCTTTGTGCCCGCCTTGGGGGCTGTGGGGCGGCATGCCAGGCGAGCCCGGCGGCTACCTGTTGCGGCTGCCCCAGGAAAATGAGTTCAGGCCGCTCGGCGGCGCGCGGCTGCCGGTCCCGGTCGGCGCCTCCGCAATCGTACGCACCGGGGGTGGCGGCGGTTGGGGTGATCCGTGGGAGCGCGATCCGGCACTGGTGATCAATGACGTGCGCGAGGAATTCGTCTCGCGCAAAGCCGCTCGCGAACTGTATGGCGTGGTGCTGAGCGATGACCTGACGCTTGACGCTGCGGCAACGGAAGCGTTGCGCAGGCAGATGCGCGCAAAGTCTGTTCGCGCGCCGCCGCAAGCGCGCAGCAGCAGGGGCGCATAAGAATGCGACCCGCGGAGGAAAGGTGTACAGTGGCTCAAGTCAATTTTAGCGGTGCCGTTCGGTGGCTTTCGTTTTCGGAAAATCTACGGTGAGCTGATGCCGATGTTCACAGATGACGAGCATTTTGATTGCGCAGCTTTGGCGATTCTGGCCCGATCTTTTGTTGAGATGAACGCGTTGCCGCAGGTGCCTAATATGAGCAAACTTCTCACCGAGGCATTCCTGCCCAAATGGCGAGGCGCGGGAGGACAACAGCCAGCCATGTACAAAGCCATCACAGCTGTTTGCCTCGTGCGCCAGATAGTGGGCGCAGTTTTTGCCGCCGTCCTTATGCTTGGCGGCCACGCCAAGGCTGGCGAACCGCTCCGGGTCGGCAAGGCAGTGCCGGAGGCATTCTCCTTCGTGCCGCTCGATATCGGCATTGAGGAAGGCATTTTCACAAAAAACGCGCTTGACGTGCGGCCGACCGCCTTCGCCGGCGATGCCAAGCTGCAGCAGGCCATGGCGGCCGACGGTATCGACGTCGCGCTCGGCTCCGGTCCTGGCATGGCCTTTATCGTCAAAGGCTCTCCGGTCAAGGCGATCGCGGCGATGGCAGGGCCGCCGCTTCTGCTCGCCATCGTGGTGCGGCCTGACGGGCCGAAGACGGTCGACGATCTGAAGGGTAGAAGAGTCAGCGTCTCTACCGCAGGGTCGCTGACCGCGTGGTTGGTCGGTCAGACTGCACGCCGTCAGGGCTGGGGCCCGCGGGGCATCGAGATTGAGCCGATGGGTGCCATGCCAGGCCAGATTGCGGCGCTCAAACGCGGCGATATCGACGGTGCCATCATGGATATCGGCAATGCCTTTGACCTGGAGAAGAAAGGCGAAGGCCGCATTCTGGTGCGCTTCACCGACATCAAGGATTTCATCATCCACGTCATCTATGCGACCAACAAAGCCATCGCCAATCGGCCGGCCGATCTGCGCAACTTCGTCAAGGGCTGGTTTGAGACAATCGCCTTCATGCGCTCGCACAAGGATGAAACGGTGAAGATCGCTGCGCCCGTTATGGGCAAGGATGCGGGCATCACCGGCCGCACTTATGACGAGCTGATGCCGATGTTTTCCGATAACGGTAAATTCTCACAAGCGGCCTTAGACGTACTGGCGAAATCATGGGTCGAACTTGGCACGTTGCCGGCCGAGCCGGATCTTAAGACGCTGTACACCGAACAATTTCTGCCCCGATAGGTATCCTTGCTCCGCTCGATCATGACCGCTGCCGAAGCCGCCATCCGGATCTGCGACGTCTCGCATCAGTTCGGCGAGATCGGCCAAGCGCGGCATGTGCAGGCGCTTAAGGATACTTCGCTCGACATCGCGCGCGGCGAACTGCATTGCCTGATCGGGCCGTCGGGCTGCGGCAAGTCGACTTTGCTCAGCGTCATCGGTGGCCTGACCAAGCCGACCACCGGCAGTGTTACCGTAAGCGGCAAACCCGTGCGTGGACCCATGCCGCACGACATTGCCTATGTGTTCCAGGAGAGCGCATTATTTCCCTGGAATACCGTGCTGGAAAATATCGTGCTGGGGATGAAGTTTCAGGGCGTGCCCAAGGCGAAACGCCGCGACCGCGCGCGCCGCGCGCTGGAAGCGGTCGGGCTCGAGGCCTTTGCTCAACATTTTCCCGGGCAACTCTCTGGTGGAATGCGCCAACGCGCGGCGCTGGCTCGCGCATTAAGTCTCGAAACTGACATCTTGCTGATGGACGAGCCGTTTGGTGCGCTCGACGAGCAGACGCGCATGGTGCTTGGCGAAGATCTGTCGGTGCTGCTTTCGCGCTCGCACAAGACCATCGTCTTTGTCACGCACAGCCTCGGTGAAGCCGTCTTTCTGGCCGATCGCGTCGCCGTGTTTTCGGCGCGGCCCGGCACGATCAAGCAGATCATTGCAGTCGATGAGCCGCATCCGCGCAAGCCCTCTTTCATGACCGCACTCAAATTCCACGCGCTGCGCGATCAACTCTACGGGCTGTTGCACGATGAGATCCGCAAATCGATCGCAGAGACCGCGCCATTGCGGCGGCGCTACGACGACACTGCCGAAAAGAACGAGGGTGTCGCGTGAATAGCCGCGAGCCCTTGGCGATCAGGATTGCCAGCCGCGGCGTTCAGGCCTTCTTTTTGCTTGGCTTGCTTCTTGTATGGTTTGTAGCGACGAATGTCTGGCATATCAGCACCATTCTACTGCCGAACCCGCTCAATGTTTGGCAGCAACTGATCGATGTCGTCCGCTCCGGTGAATTCGTCGGCGATCTTCGAATCACGCTGACTGAATTCGCCTCCGCTTTCACTATCGCAGTGGCGCTTGGCGTAACGGTGGGGTATTCCATCAGCCGTTCACGCTACCTGATCAAGGTTTTCGAGCCGCTCTTTTCGGCCATCTATGCGATACCGATCATACTGTTTCTACCGCTCTACGTGATGATCTGGGGACTCGGGCCGCCGTCGAAAATCGCGCTCGGTGCGACCATCGGCTTCTTTCCGATTGTGCTGAACACCATTTCCGGCTTCGGCAGCGTCGATCGCACGTTGACCTCTGCCGCGCGCTCAATGGGCGCGAGCGATATGCAGATGTTCTGGCATGTGCTGCTGCCCGCGGCGCTGCCGATTGTGCTCGCTGGCTTGCGCATGGGCTTTACGGTCGCGCTTTTGTCCGTGATCGGCAGCGAGACCATTGCGGCGCTTGCCGGTCTCGGCCATCGCATTGTCAATCTCGCCGAAAACATGGAGATGGCGCGGATGTTTGCCTACATCGTTTTCGTCGTGGCAATTGTTGCGGTGCTCAATGTCGCGCTCACAATGATCGAGGCCTACGCGCGATGGCAGTGACGCATCCCCATGCTCGAACGGCGATCGTGCGTACTGAAGCGCCGCTTAAGCGCTGGTTCTTGCGGCATCCCGGCGCCATGCGCGGCCTCGTCATCGCGCTTCTCTTGCTAATCTGGGAATTTGCGGCGCGCTTTCTACTAGATAGTGATTTCATCAGCCCTCCATCCGTAGTGTTGATGTCGCTCGGCACTCTGTTCGCCACGCCGGGCGTACCGAAAGCGCTGGGGCTTGCGCTTTATGAGATTGCCATCGGCTTTGCGCTGGCTGCCGTCATTGGCGCCGGCATTGGTCTGGCCGTCGGCCTGAGCCGTTTCGCGCATCGCAGTTTCATGCCGATCATTCTCTTGCTCTATGGCCTGCCGCAGGTCACGATCCTGCCGATCTTCGTGCTGCTGTTTGGCATCGGCGCCGCATCAAAAATTGCATTTGGCGTCAGTCACGGGATGTTCCCGATCATGATCTCCGTGGCGGCCGGCGTGCAGAAGATCAATCCCGTCCTGCGCACCAGCGCCCGCTCGATGGGCGCCAGCCGCGCCCAGATCCTGTACCATGTGATCTTCCCGCATGCGGTGCCCTCGTTCTTCACCGGGCTGCGGCTCGGCATGACCGGCGTGCTGCTCGGCGTTCTGCTCGCCGAGCTTTACGTCTCGACCGCAGGCATCGGTTTTTTCACCAGCCTTTTTACCCAAAATCTCGAACCGACGAGGCTGATTGGTCTGGTCGCGATGCTCGCGGTAATCGCCGTCGTGCTGAACGAAATCGTCCGCCGCGCCGAACTGCATTACGGGCGCTGGCGAGCATAGCAAGGAAAGCAATGAGTAAACTCAGGTTGACGGTGGCCTGCGGCGACTACGACATTGTGCGCCCGCTCAAAGAGGGCGCTGTTAAGGCCGACGGCCTCGACTTGATTTTCCCGTCCGAGATGGGCCCGCGCGAGCGTCATTGGCGTATGGGGCGCAAGCGCGAATTCGACGTTTGTGAAGAAAATGTCGGCGCTTACTTCATGATCCGCGATCAGGGCGAGCCGCTCAGCGCCATTCCGGTGTTTCTACACCGGCGCTTCCGGCACGGCTTTGTCTTCGTCAACACGGCGGCCGGTATCAAAGCGCCGAAAGATCTCAATGGCAAAGTGGTCGGCGGCACCAATTTTCAGCCGGCCGCCAGCGTTTGGATTCGCGGCATTCTCGAAGAGCATTACGGCCTCGAGCATCGCTCGATCACTTGGCTGGTCGATCGCAGCGACGACATTTCATTCGAGCCGCCGCCGGGCCTGCGCATCGAAATGAAAAGGACTGATAAGCCGCTGAGCAATATGCTTGCCGACGGCGACATTCCCGCGATGATCTCTCCGACTTTGCCGCGGCCCTTTGTCGAAGGCGACGAGCGTATCGGCCGCCTGTTCCCAAATCATAAAGACGTCGAGCTCGCCTATTTCCGGAGAACTGGTATTTTTCCGATCATGCATGTCACCACAATCAAGTGCGAGATCGTGGAAAGATATCCGTGGGTGGCCGCCAATCTGGTCAAGGCTTTCGAACAGTCGAAGCAACTCGCCTATCGGCGGCTCGCCGATCCGCGTATGGTTCCGCTTGCTTTCGTGCGCACTGCGGTCGAAGAGCAGGAAGGCACGCTGGGCAAAGATCCGTGGTCATATGGGCTAAAGCCCGCCAATCGCAAGAATCTGCAGACGGTGCAACGCTATTGTCATGAGCAAGGCCTGATCAGCAAGATGATGCCGCTCGATCAGCTGTTCGAGGATACCGATCTCGGCGACGCCAGCGGCGCCGACGAGTTCTAAAACGCATATGACATAGCCATGAACGGCATCGACGCGCTTGCCGAAATTGTGCAACAGCGCACTGGCGCGGACGCGCCGGTGCTCGAAAAGCTCGCACATCATGTCGCCGACGCGATCGGCGCCTGGATTGCGGCAAGTAAGACCTCGGAAGGCAAGGCACTGATCGCTTTCCGCAAACATTCGCAGATAGCGGACCGGAGCGCTGCGCCAAGCCTCGATATTGATATAGCAACCCATGTTGCGCTGGTGCGGCTGAGCGAGATTGACGATATCCATTTGCAATCGATGACCACGCCCGGTGCGATTGCAGTTCCGGCGGCATTGACGTTGGCGGCAGCACTGCCGCAGGCCGAGATCGGCGATGTCATCGCGGCAATGCTGGCGGGCTATGAAGCGGTGATCCGGCTTGGCCTCGCAATCAAGGGCCCGGATGTACTCTATCGCGGCATCTGGCCGACCTATTTTGGCGCGGGCTTTGCGACAGCTGCGGTCGCAGCGCGACTGCTGCGGCTTGATCTGAAGCAGACGGCCCACGCACTGGCGCTGTCGCTGAGCTTCGCCTCGCCTTCGGTTGGCCAACATCATGCCGCGACGACCGCGCGCTGGTTCTCGGTCGGCAATGCTGCGCGCAATGGCCTGACAGCGGCGCGCGCCGCGCAAGCAGGCTTCACCGCCGACGTCGAAATCCTGCGGTCGCATTTGTTCGCCGAGGTCTATGGCATCGAACCAGACGTTGCGGCACTGGCCGAACCGAATCTGCCTGTATTTGAGGGAGTGTCTTTGAAGCCATGGTGCGCGGCGCGGCAGACCATGGCTGCCACGCAGGCTTTGCGCGAGGTTCTGGCCACCGGCATCACGGCGGATGATATTTGGGATGTGACGGCCCATGTGCCGCCGCCGCATCTGAAAATGATTGATCATGGCGTTAAACTGGGCGACCGCGCATCATTTCTGACCAGCCTGCCCTATCAGCTTGCTCTGGCGGCGTTGCAGCCCGCGCAGATGGCCACTCTCGATCCGGCGGCGCCGACTCCTCTGCCGCTGCTTGAATCATTCATGATGAAAATCAAAGTCGCGGGCGACGAAAAACTGCTTCGTCATTACCCGGCCGTCTGGCCGGCGCGCATCGTTGTGACGACGCGGTCGGGCGAGCATTCGCGAGAGGTTCAAAATGTGCCCGGCGACCCCGCCCGCCCGCTTTCGGCTGCCGATATCCGCCGGAAATTCGTGCATTTCGTTGCACCCGTTTGCGGCCAAGCAACCGATCGGATTTGGCACTCAGCGCTGACGGCGCCGTGCTCGCGTGAGGCGCTGCTCCGGCTTATGGAAGAGCTGCGCGGCGTGATGGTGCAGGCCGGTGACTAGAGCATTTTCCGGAAAAGCGGGTACCGGATTTCCGTAAGAAAACGCGCCAGAACAAAAACCTCTGGAGCGTTTTCCGATTCCATCGAATCGGAAAGCGCTCCAGGCGGGCGTCGGCAGGTCACGGAGACCAAATCGAGGCTACGGTCCGTCGGGTTGCGCGTTGGCCGCGTTTCGGCCCAAGAGAACGCGCGGGTCGCCGAAGCGAACGACCCGCGCGCGGTGTCGCTAGTGCAAGCTCAATATGCCTGGGTTGACAAGGTAGAAGCCAACGCCGATGACGATCAGATAGACAAGCAGGGCAAGCGTCCAACCGAAATTATGGCGGATGACCTCGCCTTCGTTCCGGACAAACTTGCTGGTCGAGACGCCCACACTTGCCGTCTGCGGCGCCACTGGCTTGCCGATCTCGGCGCCGACCGAGTTTAGGGTCGGGAGCAGCAGCGTCGGCATGCCGAGTTGGACCCCGACAAGCGCCTGGAATTTACCGAACATGGCATTGGTCGAGGTGTTCGAGCCCGACAAAGCTACGCCGATAAAGCCGAGAATTGGCGCCACGACAACAAACCAAGGCCCGAGATAGGAGAAGCCCTTGGCGAGCGAAGCGGCCATGCCGGAATAATTGAACACATAGGCAAGCCCGAAGATGAACACGCCGACCAACAGCGCTCCCCACATCTGCTGGAACGTTTTGGCGAAGATATTGCCAATATCGCTCGCCTTAAGCTTGCCGGCCAGCGCAAGCAGCGCGGCAACAATCAGCCAGGAGGCCAGGATCGCGCTGCCGCCGACCCACGGCGCGAATTTGAACGCCGCGGAAATCGTAGCCTTGGTTTCCGGTGCGAGCGCTTGAACCTGGACGAAATACCAGCCGATCGCCGGCAGGCTCGACCACGGGCCGGTCCATAGTCCGACGACAATGACCAGTACCGCGAACGGCATCCACGCCAGCAAAAGCTCATTGGTGGTGAGCCCATGCTCGCGCGACTGTTCGGCCATCTTCGCGGCATCGACCGGCGTACCACCGTAGCCGAGGATGCGTGACGGCCTCCAGACCTTGAGCAGGATCAACAAGGCCACGAAGCAAACAATTGAACCGATCACGTCGGGCAGATAGGGGCCGAAATAAACCGAAGTCGGCCATTGACCCAAGATGTAGCCCAATGAGCCAACAATGGCGAGTGGCCAACCGTCCTTGAACCCCGCTTTGCCGGAGACGAGATAGATCAGCACCCATGGCGGCAACAGCGCGAGAACCGCAACGACCGTGCCAACTGAGCCGGACAGCGCCAGCAGCGGATAACCGGTCACGGCAGCCAGCGCAATAATAGGCGCGCCGAGCGCGCCATAGGATACCGGAGCGTTATTGGCGATCGCCGCGACACGGATTGCGTCGAGATCGGCCAAACCGAGCGAGATCAAGATCGGAGCCACTACCGCCCAGGGATAGCCAAAGCCGACCAGGCCCTCGAGCAGCGCGCCGAACGCCCAGGCGAACAGCATGGTCTGGACGCGCACGTCGAGCGTGCCCTGCGAGATCAGCCAGCGACGGAAGTTCTCAAAGACGCCGCTAAAGCCGAGCGTGTTAAACAGCACCAGTCCCCAGAACGTGATCCAATCGACGTTCCAGACGCCTGTTGCCGAGCCGTAGACATAAGCTTGCGCGCCGGTGTCGAGCGGCATTTTCCAGACCCAAGCCGCAAGAATGAAGGTCACAATCGAGCCGAGCAGGACCGCCAGCCAAGCCGAGACGCGGAACACCGCGAGCAAAATGAGAAGGAAGGCGACCGGGATCAACGCAACGATGCAGGTCAGCCCAATATTGCCGAGTGGATCGGTGATTTGCGTGAACATTGTCCTCCCCTTTGTTTCGACGCCACGCGTCCCCGCTCTTTTGCGGCGAGATTACCGAACAGAATCTGTGGCGACGCCGAATACCGTTGGCCGTTTTGCCTGCCGAGCGATCGTTGCGGCGCGCGGACTTCCCTTTTGGCACGAGTGTGCCGGCATGGCAAAACTCGGCAACGCTCGCTGCCCCCAACATAACCATAACAGTTGTCATGTTCGATGCAATTGCCCAAGGAATAGGCGGGCTGTTTTCCAAGCATTTGCGCACACTCTGTCTTTGTGCGATGCGGTAAAGACAGTCGGGCACCCCGGGCTTGGGACAGAGCGCCGGCACTTGTTGTTCGGCGAGCCCAAGAATTTGCCGAACTTCTCTCTGCGTGACGAGGCCGCGGCCGAGCCCCTGCGCCACATTCATCATGCCCTCAGCCTGAACCGGGTGTTCCCGCGAGTCCATTACGCCCGCATTCTGGATCCACTCCGTCGGGAGGTGATCGACCGCCAGATCAGCGCCTTTTCGGTCGGCAGGGTCCGAGTGCCGGCGCCAGGCCAAACCAGAAACAGCGCCGCATAGGCCTCTCTCTTGAGGCAGCCCCCTGCGGATTGATCGAGATTCCAGAATGCGCCGGCAATGCGCCGGTAAGGAAGCATTCGACTTCGAAAGGACGTCCTGGAATCGCAGGCGACCGCAATGATCAGCCTGTCCATTTTTCATTGCCGTCTTTGCCGATGGGCCGAATCAGCGCGACCGTTCGACATGTGAACGCCGCGCTTTAATATTCGACATTACTGTTATTTCATGGATAGAATCCCATCGGATCAAAATTGCGAATCGGATGGAGTGAGCCGGACAACTCGACGGCTGCCGATGCGGAGTTACTGGCGGGCCAGGAGTTCTGCCTGCGGCACGGTCGGGGGGAAGGAGAGCTTGTGCAAGCAGCGGCGGCGATGCGCGATCGATCACATTTCGCCTGTCCGAGCAGGCTGATGCATATCCGGTCTCGCACGGTCGGCAGCTGCCCGAATTTGATACTGCGATCCAAGAACCGTCGGGATGGGGCCGCGTGAGCCGCGTGATAGCGACACCTCCCAATATGAATCTCCGGGATTTGGTGATCCTCATCGCCGACCCGAGTTCATACATTTCCATGCTGATCCACGGCATGTTGCGGGGGTTTGGAGCAAACAAAATCCTGGAGGTCCGCAACTCCAATGGCGTCTTGCAGACCCTGACCGGACAGAAGATCGACATCATGATCTGCGACATGCATCTGCCGCCGCATGGCGGCTTGTCCCTGACGCGTGCTATTCGCAGCAAGACCGACAACGAACACCGGACCATGCCGATCCTCATCATGTCGAGCGACGCCCGCGAAGCGACGATCAAGCGCGCCCGCGATGCCGGCGCCAATATGGTGATCGCCAAGCCGATTTCGCCGGCGAGCCTCTACGATCGGCTGAGCTGGATCGCATTCAATCCGCGAAAATTTGTCGATACCGCCACTTATTTCGGTCCGGATCGACGTTTCAAGATCGAAGGCTATCCGGGCGGCGTAGGCCGGCGCAAAAGCGACAAAGAGCTTGATGTCGGCGCCGAAAGCGGACCCGCGCTCGCGCAAGACGACATCGACAGCTTGTTCAGCGCGGTGCGGACCGGACAAGACTGATGGTCAGAGCCAAAAATCGCAGCGCCGGGAGCCGAGAACGGCCGATGGCCGATCCGAAGGTCGCGGGCGGCAAGGTGGCCGCCGCGAAAGTCGGCGCAACGCAAGACGATAGTGCGGATGCACGGATTTTCCCGGTGGACACGCGCTTTCAGCAAATGGCGCGGCGGGCCGGCGGAATTCCGCGCGACCGCGCCATCGAACGTGCCGAGGCCGCGCTCGAAGAAGCGAGGCCAGGCTACGATGAGTGGCTCGAACGCGAGCTGGAGGGATTATGGGAGCTCATCAAGTCTGCCGAAACCGGCAAAGCCGGCCCGGGCTGGATCGACACGGCGGCGTTCCGCTGCCGCGAAATACGCGACACCGCGGCACCCCTTGGCTATGAGCTGCTTGCCTTCATTGCCGGCTCGCTCTGTGAGCTCTTGGATTCCTTCGAGGCGGACAGCGAATGCAACATGGAGTCGATCGCATGCCACATTGATGCGCTGATGCTGGCCCGCCAAGGATCCTATCGCCACATGAAGCCTGAACAGGTTCCGGAATTGACCAAGGGCCTGCAACGCGTGGTCAAGCACGTGACGATTTAGTGCACGACTCGCGATGTACCGAAGAAGGTGCAAAGTCGGCGGCGACAATCAGGCAAGTGACCGTGCGCCCGACAAAGCCGCTAGAACTCGACTTCTTCGCCGGTCGGCACAAGCATCGTCAGGTCAATCATTGAAATGCCGAGGCGGCGCATCATGCGCTCCTTAAGGTCGGCGATCGAAATGTTCGCGATCGCGTCCTCGGCGGGATGCACCCCGCCCTCAGCGCGCCGCCAGGATTCGCTGGGTTTTGCCGCCGCCGATGTCAGAACCTCGGCGATCGCCGCAAATTCCTGATGCAGGCGATCGAATTCCTGGAGCGTCACGATGAGATCGCGATTGGCTTCGTTCGGCCGGTTGGCCACGTGCTCGGTGATACGCGCGGTGGTCTTTTCGTAACGCATGATCGCTTCGCGCAGCACTGCGGCGGCGGCGACCAAGAATGTGGAAATTTCGTCGACGAGCTGCCCTGCCGGTATCTCTGTTCTCATTACGCTTGTCACGATAATTTTCCCATCACCTGTTCAATCTTCTGCCGCAGAATGTCGGCCGTGAATGGCTTGATCAGATAGTTGTTGGCGCCCGCCTGCGCCGCCTTGACGACGAGTTCGCGATCGCCACGACCGGTAAGCAGAATGAACGGCACCTTTCGCGCGGCGGGATGGCCGCGCACGGCTCGCAACAGCGCAAGCCCGTCCATTTCCGGCATGTTGTAGTCGGAGATAATCAAGTCGAGCGGCTGCAGGGATGCCGTACCCATGGCCTCCTTGCCATTCTCGGCTTCATGAATATGCCGGATCCCGATCTGTTCGAGTGTGATGCGGGTCATTTGTCGCACGCTGTTTTGATCGTCAACAACGAGGACTTTTAGAACTGCTGCGACTGGCATTGTTCATCGCTCCTAAAGTCGACTCTTCACTGGTGAAGAGATCGCATTGCGTCCATCTGGTTCACGGCGACCGCCGCTCTGGATTCTCCGTTGACGAACCGGGTGACGCCTGTTTGGACATTTTGGCTGCTGGCAATATCGGACAATTTCTCAACATCAAGGATGAAGGCGACCCGCCCGTTGCCGAGAATCGTGGCGCCGGCAATGCCGGGAACCGAGCCGTAACTTTCCTCAATGCTTTTGACGACGACCTGCTGATGGCCGCAGAGCTCGTCGACGACGATGCCGAAGCGCGCACCCTCGCCGGCATCGGTGATGATGATGACCCGCTCGTCAGACGCCGAAGCCGACGAGTCGATATCAAGGAGCACGCAAAGCTGGACCAGTGGCACGAGATTGCCGCGCAAGCGCAGCATCCCCGGCGTGCCGATCAAGGCATGAATGTCGGAGGCCGGCGGGCGCAGGCATTCGACGATGGCCGACATCGGCATGACATAAGTCTCGGTGCCGACGCGAATGACCATTCCGTCCATGACCGCAAGCGTCAGCGGCAGCGCCAGTTGGATCGTCATGCCGCGGCCGCGATCTGATTTGAGCGAGATGCGGCCACCAACATCTTGAATATTGCGCCGCACGACGTCCATGCCAACGCCACGGCCGGAAATGTCGGAAATCTTCTCGGCGGTCGAAAAACCCGGCAGAAAGATGAGGTTGTTTATCTCGTCTTCGGTGAGCGCGGCATCTGGGCTCACCAAGCCGCGATCCCGTGCCTTTTGCAGGACGCGCTCGGAATTGATTCCCGCGCCGTCATCCTTGATCTCGATGACAATGCGGCCGCCGCGATGCTCGGCGGACAGACGAATGGTTCCTTCCTCCGCTTTACCCGCCGCCAGGCGATCCTGCGGCGCCTCGATGCCGTGGTCGATCGAATTGCGGATGATATGGGTCAGCGGATCGCCGAGACGCTCGATGATCGAACGGTCGACTTCGGTGTTTTCGCCGGTCATTTCCAGCCGCACTTTCTTGCCGGTCTTCATGGCGAGTTCACGCACCAGCCGCGGCATGCGCTGGAATACGGCATTTACTTGCTGCGCGCGCATCGACATCACGCTGTCTTTGAGCTCGCGGGTGTGATGGACGACTTCCTCAAGGACCTGGACCAGTCGGGCACTGACATCTTCCGGCAGCCCATGCACGACTTGACCCAGCATAGCTTGCGCAATGACGAGCTCGCCCACCATGTTGACGACACGGTCGATTTTCTCGAGCTCGACGCGGGTTGTGGTTGCGCCGACAACGGGTTTGGCGGCCTGCCCTCTGGGCGCTACTGCTTCGGCGGGCTCAATGCTGCTCGGTGCGGCAACCGGTGCGGCCGGAGCAGCGCGATCTGCCGGCGTGGCCGAGAGCGGCACTGTCGCTTCGACGACGGTCGGCGTCGGCTCCGTCCCGGGCACCAGGCTCGGTGCAACATCCATGCTCGGCAAGGCTGTCGTCTCATCGGACGGCGCAACAGAGCCGAAATTGCCGCAAGCCGAAGCCGCTTCGGCCGGTGTAATCTCAAGCTCGCAGTCGCCCACGACAAACTCAAACACTTCGTCGATCTCTTGGCGCGTTGCCGAGGTCCGCAACGTACCGGTCCAACCGAGATAAGGCCGATCTGCTTCAATCTCCTCAAGCGGCGGCAGCCGATCCGTCTCGACTGTGAGATCAAGCTTTCCGAGCTTGCGCAGTTCGCGAATAATATAGAGCGGCTCGTTGGCCTTCTTCAGCAGATCGGGCTTAGGACGGAAAACGATCTTATATTCCGACTCAAGGTTTTCCGGCGGCGCTTCATCGAAGTTGTCGACGCGCACCGGGATGAAGTCGAGTCCTTCGAATTCGGCGGGCGCCGGGGAATCGTCGTCACCGATTTCTTCGCCGTCCGAATTGGCGCGCAAGATTTGCTGAAGGGCAGCGCGGCATTCAGAACCGAAATCGGGCGGAATCGGTTCGCCCGATCGCGACATCGAGACGAGGTCGGTCAGCACGTCGTTTGCCTGCAGCAGTGTATCGACAATTTCTTGCGTCGAAGCCAATTTGCCGCTGCGCATCTCGTCAAGCACAGTTTCGAAGACATGCGCGAACTTGACGAGATCCTCGAAGCCGAAAATGCCGGCACCGCCCTTCACCGAGTGAACCGACCGAAATACGGCATTGATCGTGTCCTCCGAGCCCGCGCCGTCGCGGATATCCGGCAGACCGAGCTCGATTTGTTGAAGCGCTTCGCTGCACTCGTCGAAGAATGTCTGCTTCAACTGGTCAAGGCTGGACATGGTCAATGTTCCTCGATCGCCGTTACGGCGCGACCTTGTTGATCGTTGCGATGAGCCGATCCGGATCGAACGGCTTCACCATCCAACCGGTCGCCCCTGCAGCGCGCGCAAGATTTTTCTTTTCCACTTCGCTTTCGGTGGTGAGCACCAGAATCGGTGTTGTCTTATGCGCGGCATTGCTGCGCATGTGCCGGATCACCTCGTAGCCATCCATCTTCGGCATGTTGATATCAGTAATGACGACGTCGACCTCTTCGCGATCGAGCACTTGAAGACCGTCCTGACCGTCGACCGCTTGCAGAACCTCGAAGCCAGCGTCCGCAAGCGTCAGCATGAGCATGTCGCGAATGGTTTTAGAGTCATCGATTGTGAGGACGCGCTTGGCCATATCTTGCTCTATCGCTTTTTCAGACGGCGGACTGAGAGCTTCGGCGAGTGGCAAGTGTTCGATCGCATGCGATTCAGGCCGCGCCTGGTCCGCGTTGCTCCGGCTGATGGCGGGTGCAGCACTTTCCGGATCGATATGAACAAATCCGTCACAGTCGAGACCGAGGTCCTCGAAGGCGCTGACAAACGCCCGCGACGGACTTTCAATCGAGACCTGGCCGGTCTGCATCGCCGCCAAGATGATCTGGATGCAGGGGACTGTCAGCGTTTCGACTTCAGAGGCGTCGATACGCAGCTGCGCCTGCGCCGTCACATGCTGGCACATCATGTCGAGAAAGCGCTCCGCAGCGGCAAGGTCGAGTACCGTCGGCAGCTTCAACCGTGCTGTATCTGCTTGATCCTGCATGTCGGCACCCTGTTCTCTCGGATACATCCCTCAAAGTCGGTTAGGCGGCATGGATGCCATGTCCCGCGCGCGCTTCGCCGTACCCCTCGACCTCGCAGGCGTCCAGAATCGCGTCGGCCAAATGCGCAAGCGAATGCTGTTGCATGACTGCGCCGCGCTCGAAGGCGGCGCGCGGCATGCCGTAGATCAATGAGGATTCCTCGTCCTGCCCCAGCGTGAAGGCGCCGGCCCGGCGAAGCTCCAACATGCCCTCGGCGCCGTCCTTGCCCATGCCCGTCAAAATCGCAGCAACCGCCGATTTGCCGCAAACCTGCGCCGCGGAGCGGAATAGGACGTCGACGGACGGGCGGTGTCCGCTGACCGGAGGCCCGTCAGACAGACGGCACACGTGATGCGTGCCGACACGGGCAATCTCGAGATGATGTGAACCGGGCGCAATATAAACGTGGCCCGGCTCGATCCGCTGGTCGTGGGCCGCTTCGCAGACGGTCATTGGGCATTGCCGATTAAGGCGCTCGGCGAAGCCCGCAGTGAAGCGAGGCGGCATGTGTTGGGTGATGAGGGTTGGCGGGCAATCCGCCGGCAGGCCCAAAAGCAGCGCCTTGAGCGCCTCGACGCCGCCGGTCGAGGCACCGACAAAAACGATCTTTCCGGACTTGCCGGTCGCCGGGCGCAAGCGCGGTTGGCGCGGCGTGGAGGGAGCGGCAATGAGACGGCTGCCAACTTTGACGTTTGCCGCGGCCTTGACCTTCCGCTGTAGCTCGGAAGCGAGATCCTCGAGACCGTGGGCGAGGCCGCCGCTGGTAGGCTTCGGGATGAAATCGACCGCGCCGATCTCCAGCGCTTCGAACGTGATCTCCGCCCCCGTTTGCGTCAGGGTCGAGACCATTACAACCGGCATCGGTCGCAGCGTCATGATCTTTTTCAGGAAGGTCAGGCCGTCCATGTGCGGCATCTCGACGTCCAGCGTAACGACGTCGGGATTGAGGGCCTTGATCTGCTCGCGCGCGATATGCGGGTCGGCGGCGGTGCCGACGACCTCGATTTCCGGGTCGGCGGCAAGCAGCGTCGACAACAGCTGCCGCATGACCTGCGAATCGTCGACGACCAAGACGCGAACTGGGCTACTCCAATGTGTCATCAGCTATCCCCAAACAGCTCGATTTCGCCTGCGGGCTGCTGCTGCTGCTGTCTGAGCAGCCTCCTCCCGTAATCGTTTTCCTCACGCCCGACCGCACCGCGCTCGTTGACGCCAAGGAGCCGCCGTACAACTCGCCCTGTGGTCGGGTAATAGTGAATGCGCCGCGGCAGCGTGCCGCCGAGATCCTTCGCGGCGCAGCGCAGGCCTTCCGCTTCGAGATACCGCAGCACGAATTCCGCATTGTCGGTACCGACGGCATTGCTCGATTCGGTCACATTGGCGCCGCCGAACACCTTGATTTCCATGCGCTCTCGGGCGGCACCCGCCTTGATCAACTCGTTGATGAGCTTCTCCATCGCGAAATTGCCGAACCGCGTCGATTTCAGGCTGCCGCCCCAATCGCCGGAATTGTGCGAAGGAAGCATAAAATGATTCATGCCGCCGATGCCGACCGCGGGATCGCGAATGCAGGCCGCAACGCATGATCCCAACACCGTCAGCACCACTTCGTCCGCCTTCTTGGTGACGTAGAACTCGCCGGGAAAGACCTTCACCATCCAGGCAGATGCGGCGCTGTCGAAAAATCGCCGGCCGGCCGACGTATCGATCGCGCTGTCCCAGACCTCGTCGGATTGCCGCAGAGCCACCGCCCCGGTCATGTGACCCTCCGGTAGGTGGTTCGGCCAATAAGCTCGAGTCCGGGATGCGCGCCGACCAGAGACTCCGAATGGCCGATGTAAAGAAAGCCGCCCGGTTTAAGCTGCCGCGTGAAGCGCTCGACCAGCGCCGCTTTGGTTGGACCATCGAAGTAGATCATCACGTTGCGGCAGAAGATTGCGTCGAACAGACCATGAAACGGCCAGGTTTCCATCAGGTTTAAGCGCCGAAACGTGATCAGCGACTTCACCTCCTCGCTGATGGCTATCTTGTCGATTGCGTCCGCGCCGACGCGGTCCAAAAAATAGGTGCGGTATTCCTTCGGCACTTCGTCGATCGAAGCCACCGCGAACTCACCGGTGGCGGCCCGCCCCAGAACGTCTGTATCGATGTCGGTCGCCAGTATCTTCACGTCATTTGCTTCGAAATCGCGTATCTCGCGCTTGAGAACGACGGCGATTGTATAAGGCTCCTCGCCGCTCGAGCACCCCGCCGACCAGACTCGCAAGCGCCCCCCGGGCTTGCGGGCCACGGCCTGGGCAAACGGAAGCGCCACGTGCGCGCGGAGGTGTTCGAAATGATGTACCTCGCGAAAGAACTTCGTGTGATTGGTTGACAGAGAATTAATAAAATTTTCGATCTCGGTCGCCTCGCTGGCGAGGTAGTCGCAATAGTCGCGAAATGAGCCAAGCTTCAACGCGCGCAGCCGGCGCGACAGCCGACTATAGATCAGGTTCTGCTTGCTCTCGGACAGCGCGATCCCGGCATATTCATAAGCCAGCCTTGCAAGCGTCTGAAAGTCACTTTTCGAAAAGGCAAATTCTCGAGCGACATTAGGCTGGTCGGCAAGGACCTGGACCGTCGCGCCGTTACGGGTGCCTGCCATCCTAGAACTCTTTCCAATCCGGATCGCTCATTGTTTGGGCAATCGCCGCCTGCATGCGCGCAACTGGACCTCGCCCTATGACAGCTGCAGCGTCGGCCTTGGCATGTCCATTGGCAGCCTGACGTGCCGTAACGACATTCGCTGCGATCGATTTTGCCGACGCCTGCGGCGCAACCGGCTTCGCGCCAGCAACCTGACGCGCGGCTGCGTTCCCCGAGGCGTTAGCCACCTGTTGTTGCACAACCGGCGCCTCGCGCGTCGCAGCGCCAGCGCCGATGCAGAAGAACGCCACCCGCTCGTCCATCGTCCTCGCCTGCTGCTCGAGCGTTTTGGCGGTCGCGGCATTCTCCTCGACCAGGGCTGAGTTCTGTTGGGTGACCTGGTCCATTTGGCTGAGCGCTTTGTTGACCTGCGCAATTCCGGCTGCCTGCTCCGCGCTGGCGGTGGCAATGCCGGAAACAACGTCAGCGACCTTTTTGATCGACTCGACGATCTCGGTCAGCGCCGCGCCTGCTTTGTTGACAAGATCGACGCCGTCTCTCACTTGGCTGTTGCTGCTCGTGATAAGATCTTTGATGCCCTTGGCGGCCTGCGACGAGCGTTGGGCAAGGCTGCGAACCTCAGATGCCACGACGGCAAAGCCGCGGCCGGCCTCACCAGCGCGCGCCGCCTCGACCGCGGCGTTCAGCGCGAGCAGATTGGTCTGCCGGGCGATCTCATCGATCACGGTAATAATGTCGGAAATCTTGCGCGAGGATTCTTCGATGCGCGCCATGGCGTCGACGGCCTTGGCGACCACCTGGCCGCCCCGCTCGGCCACCTCGCGCGTGCCGCTTGCCGACAGGTTGGCCGCTTGCGCGTTCTCGGCATTTTTCTTCACCGTCGTCGCAATTTGCTCCATTGAGGCGGATGTCTCTTCCAGGCTCGCCGCCTGCTGTTCGGTCCGCTGCGACAGGTCTATGGTGCTTGTTGAAATCTCCGTTGATGCGTTGGTCACTTCGCGCGCCAAAGCTTTGATCTCGGCAATCGTCGACTCGATCCGTTCCGCCATAGTATTGGCATCGTTCTTGAGCCGGCCGAACGCGCCTTGATAGTCGGCGGTGATGCGCGCAGTGAGATCGCCTTCGGCGAGCGAACTCAGCATAGCCACGATATCATCGAGCGCCTCGGCGGTGTTCTGGAAAAGCGAATTCATCGCAGTGGCAAGATTGAGCATGAATTCCTTCTTGCCTTCGAGCGACAGGCGCCGCGAGAAATCGCCGGCCACAGCGGCCTTGACCACCGAGTCAATCTCGGTTTCGACCGCCTTTTCCATGGTGACGTTGCGCCACTCGATCACAGTGCCGGTGCGCCGACCGTGCTGATCGATGACCGGCGTGGCCACAAGGTTGAACTTCAGCGTTCCGACGGCAGCTTGCCACTCGCGCGCGCCGGTGAGCGCGTCTAGCAGTTCGCGCTGACGTGTCGGATCCTTGTCAAGGAGATCGAGCGGCGCGCCCACGATTTTCCCCGCATCGAAGCTCGGAAACACTTTGCGAATCTCGGGCTCGCACTCCTTCATCATCGCAATGAGCGCACCGTTCATGTACAGAACGTTATAGCTGTCATCGACCAGCATGACGCCGGAACCGACCACATCGAGCGCACAGCGCACCCGGAAATTCACCACCCTTTGCGCGATTGACTGTTTGAAGACCTCGGTTGCCTTGGCGATGGCGCCAATTTCATCGCCGCGTCCGGTGTAGGGTACCTCGACGATACGGTCATTGGTCAGGTCGTTCAGCACTTCCGCCGTCTTGCGCAGCGGATTAGCGATGCCCCGTCCGATGAACCACGCCAGCACAATGCCCAATACGATTGTTGCGGTTGCCGTCACACCAGTTGTGATCACGCCCGTCGACACCGCAGCGTCGGCCGCTTTCTTGGCAAGTTGCTGGTTTTCGACGATCGATCCCTTGGCGGCGCTCGTTACCTTGTAGACTTCCGCGAGCGCCGGGCGGATCTGCTTGCTGTAAAGATCCTCGTCGGCCAACAGCGTTTTGGCGACGGCCGCGAACGCCTCGTCATAGGCACCGACTGAGGCGCGCAGATCAGGCAGCGAGGCGCGTGAGCGCTCATCGGCAAGCTGGCCGAAAGTCTCGATCGTCGCCAGCAGATTTTGCACATTCGACTTGAAGGACGACTGATCCTTGGCATCGAGCGTCGCCATGAAACGCCAGACCGTGGCGCGCATAATATCGAGCGCGACCTCGATGTCGCGCACCGCCAGCATCGTGTCTGGATTGTTGGCGATTTCGGCAGCGGCGAAGACCTTGTGCGCCGAACTGTTCAGCTTATTGCCGACCAGCGCGAAGTGATCCTGCGCCTGCAAAAGGATGCCGACTGTTTTGACCAGGTCATCGAACTTTTGCTTGGCCACATCGACCTGCCGGGCGGCCCCTTCGTAGAGGCGCCGCCGCTCCTCGGTCGGCGCATTCTTCTCGCTCTGCGCCAGTAGCGCCGCCGATTCCCTGTAGGCCTCGTTGAATTCGTCGACCGATGTCTTGTCGTGCAGCGTCTTGAAACGCAGGGCCCGTTGCCGCATCACCTCCATGTTCCGATCGAGCTCAAGAATACGCCGCGAGGCCTCCGAGGCCATGTTCAGCCGGGTAACGCTTGCACCCGTCGACGAGAGCTCGTAAACGGCGAACCCGGACACAGCCGCCAAGAGGACAATGACCGAACCGAAGCCGGCAAAGACCTTCACGCCGATGCGCCAATTGCCGGCATCGAACAGGGACTTTGGCATTGACGTGAAACTCCCTACTTCCCATTCCCATCCCAAGGCGCCGGTGGCATGGCGCTTCAATGAGTTGGACGCGCGCCATCAGCCGCACTTGCCGGCATTGCCAGTAAATGCGGCAAATCGATCAAAGCGATCATCGCGCTGTCGACGGTTACGAGACCGGCCAGGAATTCCACACGCGAGGACTGCACGACGCGCGGAACGGGCTGAATCTGCAGACCATCGAGCGCCACGATGTCGAGGACGCGATCGGCCAACAGCCCGACGAGCTTTGATGCGACTTGCACAATGATCACGATGTGCAGCGGCGTCGCCTCGGTCATCCCCTGTCCAAACCGGCACCGCAGATCGATGATGGGGACGATGACGCCACGCAGGTTGAGCACGCCGCGCACATAGTCCGGCTGCCGCGGCAGATGCGTGATGGCGGTCCATCCCTTGATCTCGCGCACCGCCATAATGTCGACGCCATACTGATCGGCGCCGATAGCAAAGCTGATCAGCTGGGCGGGTCCCGCAGTTGTGGCGGACGTGCTCGCCAGCAAGGGATCAACGGAGCTATGCTGAGGAGAACTCGCAGAAGCAGCAATTTCGCTCATGACGCTCAGTGCCTCGCTATGCCCCCCTGGACGTCGGTTCTCGGCACCGCACCATCAGCGCGAGACTTAAGACCCGAGCCGTCCCGGCGACGCGCTGCAGAAACTCAAGATTTGCCGGATATTTCTACTGCGGAGACGATTGCGGATTGGTTAATAGTGCGAATTCTTACTGAATCGCTGCGCCGTAGTTTTATGTGGTTTTTCAGCTTAATAGGCAGGCCCGGCAGCCGTTATGCTGCAGCGCCCGCAGCGGTGGGGCGGCCGCATCGAAACCGCGACGACCAGCGCATGCGCCGCAGATTCGTCTGTGTGCGCTTCGATCGCAAACCTTTGGCGCACGAAATCATTGCCCGAGCAGCCTTCTTGTTGGCCTGCTTCATCAATCTAGAACAGCGCGCCGCCGACCGCCGGTGCTCAGCGGCGCTCGAAGATGAAGCACCGAGTTCAGCTGGGCGCATTCGCCGCCAAATCTTAAAACTTTTTCCAGTCTGCGCTCGCAGTCGACGGCGGCGGCTACGCTGCGAGCCGAACTGTTGACAGCTTTGCGCTGCATCATCGGCTTCGCTGCCGGAGCCGGCCTTGGCCGCGATTGCTCTACAGTCTTTGCAGGCGCACAGAACGTTGAAGATCCTGATCGGCACGGGCGACACGAAACGATGCCCAGCCAGCGATGGACGCGCTACGCCGCCTCGCTCACATTGTTGACGGAGAGAAGATTGGACAGGTCGATGAGTGCGATCAAGGCATCCTCGACGGTCACGATGCCGGAGAGGAAATCGAGGCGTGCGGACTGCACCACACGCGGCACCGACTGGATTTGCGACGCATCGAGCGACACAATATCGAGCACGCGGTCGGCCAGCAGTCCCACCAGCTTCGATCCGATCTGGACGATGATCACGATGTGCAGCGGCGTCGCCTCGGTCAGCCCCTGGCCGAAGCGGCAACGCAGGTCCACAATGGGGACGATGACGCCGCGCAGATTGAGCACGCCGCGGACATAGTCCGGCTGCCGCGGCAGATGCGTGATAGCTGTCCAACCCTTGATCTCACGGACCGCCATGATATCGACGCCGTATTGATCGGCGCCGATAGCAAAGCTGATGAACTGCAAGGAGCCGCTCTTGGCTCCGGGCGAACTGACCGTGCTGCATTCACTAGGCGGGATTTGCGTGGCTTGCGCAGCGCCTTGGCGCGCTTGAGCTGCGGATAGTGCGGAATTGCTCATGGCGGTTGGCCGGGCGTTCTCCGTAGGCGGCATCCACCTCTTCATCCCAGCGGCAGCCCGACGGGCCCGCTCAATGAGATCCAGCGCACACCGCAGCACTTCAAATTGTTGCGGTGTAAGTATTAGTCCGGACACGATTTCTGATCGGTTAAGGGCGGAAAACGGAGAACCAATCTGTGCAATAGCGCCCACCTGCGATTGCGCCACCGTCACCTATTCCCGGGCGCGCCAGGAGGCCGGAATTTTCTCGCAACAAAAACAGGCTACTTACATCCCAAATGCGGAGCGGGTTTCAGCCCGATCACTACCGCAAGTAGCGCCGCCGCCGTGATCTACCGCCGCGGCGTCCCTGTGAACAGGCGAGCTCTCGCCCGGTTTATCCGGTGCATTGCGACAAATTGCAGATACTATAGGGACGATTCGTGGTGGAATGTGACGTAACGTTCAGGCTCGCGGAGGCGCCGGCGGCAGGCAGCGACCTTCGGGGCACGGCAACGACCGCGGCCGCCGTCCTCAGCAACAAACAACGAATCTGCCCGAGGAGTACCCAGGATCTCAATGAGCGCTCGGCCTCATTCGACAATTGCCGAATTCCCTCAGTCCCGGACATCCACGACGTGCGCCGCATGCGCAGCCTATGATCTCAGCTTGTGCCGCACTCTGTCCGAGGCGCCGCTAGCGCTGCAATATTCGGAATATACCGTCCCGGCGCGGCGCATTCTTTGCCGTCAGCACGAACTGCTTGACGTCGTTCCGGTGATTTGCCGGGGATGGGCTGCCTCGATCGTCATGCTCTCGGATGGCAGTCGGCAAATCCTGTCCTTCTTGTTGCCGGGGGACGCCGTCTCGACCGCCTTGTTGTTCGATGCGCGACCCTATTTTATGGTCGAAGCTATCACCGACGTTCATTATCGCGGCTTCAAGCGCAGCGACGTGCGGACGGTTCTCGCCAGGCAGCCAGATTTGCTTGATTCGTTCTGCAGGACATGGGCGCAAGCGACGGCGCGCGCGGATCAGCTGATCGTCGATCTCGGGCGCCGCACGGCCGATGAGCGGATAGCTCGCTTGCTCCTGTATCTCGCCGAACGGCTCGCTCAGCGTGGCATGACCCAGCGCGGCACCATGGAGATGGAGTTTCCGCTGCGGCAACATCACATTGCTGATGCGACCGGCCTGACCCCCGTCCACGTCAGCAAGGTGCTTTCGGAGTTTCGCCGCAGCGGGCTCATCAAGATCAGCGAACGTTCGTTGACGATTTTGGATCCTGAGCGCTTTCAGCGTATTGGCCATATGCGATAGCGGCGCCAACTGCATTCGCTACGACCGTGACTTCAGCCAAGCCTCTTGACAATTTTCCGGTCATTCGCTCGCGCAATGTCGAGGAGGTGCGTGATGCGGTTGCGCGGGTCTATGCCAAGCCTGATCTGATCCCCGACCTGACGGCGGCGCGGGGGGTCAGAAGAATCGAGGCTACATTCAACAATTGCCGGCTGCAGAATGTCGAGCTTGCCTACGCCACATTCGGCGCGCCGCTAGGCTTTGCCTTCCCTGCTTCCGGTTTTTTCTCGCAGCTGTTCCCGATCCGCGGCACCGCCGATGCCATTTTGGAGGGCAGATCCACGACTCTGAGTATTGGGACCGGCATGGTCATTGCCCCCGATACACCCCATCGGATCAATTACAGCGCTGATTACGAGCATCTCGTTCTACGCATCAATGCACGGGTCTTGACCGACAAGCTTGCGGCGATGACCGGGGCCGTGATCGGCGAACCGTTGCGTATCGACCCGGGGCAAGATGTAGGCGGGCCCGCAGCGCGGATGCTGCACGAATACATACCGCTTCTGGCCCACGCGCTCAGCGCAGCCACTCCGCCTTTTTCGGATTTGTGGATTGCGCAAGCCGAGCAGTTGTTGATGACACTATTCCTCTATGCTCACCGGCACAATTACAGCCACTTGTTGGAGCAAGAAGAGGCTGACGCTGCGCCGCGCGAAGTGCGACACGCTGAGGAATATATCGAGGCGAATGCCGAGCGCGCGATCCCGCTGGAGGAACTAGCCGAGGTTACCGGCACCAGCAGTTTGCGCCTTTACGGCGCATTCAAAAAATACCGCGGCTATTCCCCGCTTGCATTTCAGATGCGAGTGCGCTCGCAACGCGGGAGCATCCGTTAGTGCCGACCGCCCCACTGCTCGATCGCTTTCCGCTCGTTCATGCGCGCAGCGTCGATGAGATGTGTGCGGCGCTGGCCCGCGTCTATGCCGAGCCGAAAGTGCGGCTCGAGAGCGCCGCCACAGCCATCGACGCGAGACTCAATCTCTATCGGAGCCAAAGCCTCGCTTTCGGCTACACCAAATACGGCGTCGCATTGAACATGGCTTATCCGGCGAGCGTCTTTCTGATGCAAAGTTTTCCGCTGCGCGGGGCGGGCGAAGCGACGGTCAATGGTACGGCCAATCCGCTTGACCAACACCAGGGGGTGGCAATATCGCCGGGGATGAGCTTTTCCACCCGAGTCGATGCGAGCTACGAGCACCTGGTCGTGTTGATGGATGTGGACGTATTGGCCTGCAAACTTGCCGCCATGACCGGCGCTACGGTCCGTTGCGCTTTGCAGTTTCATCCGATTCGCAGTGACGCCCAGCCCTTGACCAGGGTGCTGCGCGACCACGTTTTGTTTGTTGTCGACAAGATCAGCAAGTCGGCCTCGCCGCTCCCGCCGATTCTGCTAGCCGAATTCGAACAGACGCTCATGGTGATGTCGCTTCAAGCCAATCAACACAATTACAGCCACTTGTTTCAGCGGCCAATACCGGAAGTTGCGCTATCGAAGGTCCGCCTCGCCGAAGACCATATCGAAGCGAATTGGCGGGCGCCGCTGACAGTCGAAGATCTTGCGCAAGTGACCGGCGTAAGCGCATTTTCACTCTTTCGCGCGTTCAAGAGACTGCGCGGATATACGCCGCGGCAATTTGCAAATCGGCTGCGCCTCCACCGTGCGCGCGAATTGCTTCGTTCATCTCAGGCCCCGACCACGGTGGCTGAAGTAGCCGCAACATGTGGATTCGCGGACGTTCATCGTTTTGCACACGACTATTTCTGTGAATTCGGCGAACGGCCGGTGCACACGCTTGCGGCTGCCGAGAGTTGATCCAAGCTGGACTGCGAGGCTAGCCGTTCGCGCCGCTTAATCCACTCGGGCCGAAAATTGCAGCGGTCACTTGCACGCTGCCGGTAGCCCAGCCGTAAGGCATCGGCTTTTCGCCGCCGGTGAATGACACCTGATAGAGCATTTTTCGGAAAAGTGGGTGGTGGTTTTCCGTAAGAAAACGCGGCAAACCAAGAAGCCCTGGAGCGTTTTCTGATTCCATCGAATGGGAAAGCGCTTTAGGCTGGGATCGCGACCGTCTTGAGAATGGTGCGCCAGATCGGTGGCCTTGGTCTGCTCACCGAACCCCGGCGCCTTCAAACACCGAGATAGCGGTGCTGGATTTCCGGCGCCGCCGCCAGTTGCGGCGAGGTGCCGCTCCATACGACCCGACCGCGCTCGATGATATAGTGCCGGTCGGCTATGCGCATCAGCGCCTCGATGTTCTTGTCGATCACCAGAATGGATTGTCCCCTCGCGCGCAGGCTCTGCAGGCAACGCCAGATCTCGTCGCGGATCGTCGGCGCCAAACCTTCGGTCGCTTCGTCCAAGATCAACAGGCGCGGATTGGTCATCAAGGCGCGGCCGATCGCCAGCATCTGCTGCTCGCCGCCGGACAGCAAGTTCGCCATGCTGTCAGCGCGCTCGGCCAGTCGTGGAAACAGCGCGCAGACCTTTTCAAGCGTCCACGGATCCGCGGCGCGGCTGCGATTGGCCGCCGTCGCGACAAGGTTTTCACGCGTGGTCAGGTTTGGAAAAACCTGACGTCCTTCTGGCACGAGACCAATACCGAGCTTGGCGACCCGGTAAGCCGCAAGCGCGCGGATTTCCCGACCCTCAAACCGGATCGAACCCGCGCCGGCAGGCGTCAGCCCCATGATCGAGCGGACCGTCGTTGTCTTGCCCATGCCGTTGCGGCCCAAAAGCGAAACCACTTCGCCCTTGGCAAGGGTGAGCGAGACGCCGAACAAGACGCGGCTTAGGCCGTAGCTAGTCTCGATATTCACAAGTTCGAGCAAGGCAGCATCAGCCATGACTGTATAGCCTATGCGGCCCCCTCGCCTTCACCGAGATAAGCCTGCCGCACAACCGGATCAGCGCGGATCGCCGATGGCTCACCCGATGCAACGATACGGCCATAAACCAGAACGCTAATGCAGTCCGCCAGCGCGAATACCGCGTCCATATCGTGCTCGATCAAAAGTATGGTGAGGCTGCCCTTGAGCCGCCGCAGTGTTTCGACAAGCCGCGCCGACTCCTCTGGCCCCATACCGGCCATCGGTTCGTCCAGTAGCAGCATGCGCGGCCGCGTCGCCAGCGCCATGGCGATTTCGAGCTGCCGGCGCTCGCCATGGCTGAGATCGGCGACCAGCACAGTGGCCCGTTCGGCAAGACCGACGCCGGCAAGAGCCGCACGCGCCGGCTCACGCAACGCGCTGTCTGCGCGGGCATTGCGCCAGAATCGGAACGAATGGCCGGCATGCGCCTGCACCGCAAGCGCCACATTGTCGAGCGCGGTAAAATCAACAAACAGCGAGGTAATCTGAAAGGAGCGCGCGAGCCCGATGGCGCTGCGCCGATGCGCAGCCAGCGCGGTAATATCGCGCCCTTCGAAGCGGATGCTGCCGGTATCGGGAGCGATCTCGCCGGTCAATTGACCAATCAGCGTCGTCTTGCCTGCGCCGTTAGGACCAATGATCGCGTGTAGCTCCCCGCGCGTCAAGGAAAGTGAAATCCGATCCGACGCCACGACGCCGCCGAAACGCTTGGTCAGATTGTCGATCGCAAGCAGCGCTTCAGCCACGGCGCGCTCTCCCAAACAACCCATCGATGCCGCCATGGACATAAAGCGCCACCACAAGCAGGAGCGGTCCCACAATCAAGTTTGGATAGTCGGTGACGCGCGACAGCCATTCTTCCAGCAACAGGAAGACTGTCGCCCCGATCAATGGGCCGAACACCGCGCGCATGCCGCCGAGCACCGCCATGACGATGAGATCGCCCGAGCGAGGCCAGCTCATCATTGCCGGGCTGATGTAATTGGTGTGATTGGCGAGCAGGGCGCCCGCCAGTCCGCACAGCGCTCCAGCAATGACGAAGCAGACCAGCTTGTATCGGAAAGTCGGAAAACCGATGGCGCGCATGCGCCGCTCATTGGAACGGGCGCCCTGGATCACCAGACCAAAGCGCGAATTGATGACCCGCCACAGGGCATAGATGCCTGCCAAGAGAATTGCGAAGCACAGATAGTAGAACAGGGTCTTGTTATTGAGATCGAGACTGCCGAACTGACTGCGGCGATAGATCGTCAAGCCATCATCGCCGCCATAGCGGTCGAGCCCGATTGCGACGTAATAGATCATCTGCGCAAAAGCGAGCGTAATCATGATGAAATAGACGCCGCGCGTGCGCAGCGACAGTGCGCCGACGATCAGTGCGTAGAAGGCGGAAGCCGCGATCGCGACCGGCCATTGGATAAAGCCTGACCCTATGCCTTCCTTGGCCAGAATGCCCACGGCATAGCCGCCGATGCCGAGATAGACGGCATGACCGAAGCTCACCATGCCGCCGAAGCCCATGATCAGATTCAAGCTCAGCGTCGCCAGCGCCAGAATCAAAATGCGATTGAACAGCGCCAGCGCAAAGCTGTTGCCGCTGACCGCGGCATAGACCGGAACCAATCCAAATATGAGTAGAAGCGCGGCAATGACGGTCAGGCGTGGCGTCAGCCAGCCTGGTGCCGATACAATGCCGCGTGGGCTCGCAGACAGCTGACTCATCGTGAGGCTGCCGGGAACAAGCCTTCAGGACGCACGACCAGAATCAGCGCCATCACTACATAGACCAGCATCGACGACAGGCTGCGGCCAAGGCCGGACGCTGCGGCCTCGCTCAGATAGCGATGCAGCAGGTCGGGAACGAAGGCGCGGCCGATCGTATCGACAAGGCCGACAAGCAGCGCAGCGACAAAAGCGCCGCGGATCGAACCGATGCCGCCGATGGTGACCACGACGAAAGCCGCAATCAGAATGTTCTCGCCCATGCCGATCTGCACGGTGAGGATCGGGGCTTGCATCAAGCCGGCGAAGCCTGCAAGCGCCGCGCCAAGACCGAAAACCAGCGTATAGAGAAGCTTGATGTTGATCCCGAGGGCGCCGACCATTTCGCGATTGGAAGCACCAGCGCGGATCAGCATGCCCAATCGCGTGCGCATCACCAGCAGATAGAGTAGCGCCGCCACGGCCAGCGTCACCGCGATGATCACGAGGCGATACACGGGATAGTAGAGGCCGGGGAGAACTTGCACGGCGGTGAGCATCTCGCTCGGCAGCGACAAGGTCATGCCCGCAGGTCCCCAGATCAACCGCACCAGCTCATTGAAGAAAAGCAACAGACCGAACGTGCCGAGCACGTGATGGAGATGATCGCGGCCATAAAGACGCCGTATCGCGATCACTTCCAGCGCCATGCCGACAATCAGCGTCGCAATCAGCGCCAACACCGTCCCCAGCACGAAGCTATCGGTCCAGTCCGCGAAAGTCGCGGCGAAATAGGCGCCAATCATATACAGCGAACCGTGCGCCAGATTGACCAGATCCATGATGCCGAAGATCAAGGTCAATCCGGCGGCAAGCAGAAACAGCAGCATGCCAAGCTGAATGCCGTTGAGAAATTGCTCGATGAGATAGAGCATAAAACTCAAGCTCCGGCGGTCCCGGCCGGGTGCAAGATCGGCGGCGGCGACGCAGCAGATGTTGCTGCTGCGTCATCCTAAATAGGCGCGCGGCGCCCGTCGAGGCATGATGACCCGGACGCGACGCCGCAGGTCTATTTCATCGGACACTTGTCGTGGAATTTGTCCTGATCGTCTTTGACGATGGTGGCCACCGTATGCAGCGAATAGCTGCCATCGGCATTCTTCACCGCATCCTGCAGATAGAAATTCTGGATCGGGATATGGTTGTTGCCGTATTTGAACGCACCGCGCACGGATTTGAAGTCGGCCTTTTCCATTTCCTTGCGCATGCCTTCTTTGTCGGCGAGGTTGCCCTTGACCGCCGTGACAGCGCTGTCGATCAGGCCGACTGCATCATAGGTCTGTGCCCCGTAGAACGACGGCGAGGCGTGATATTTTGCCTTGTAATCGGCGACGAATTTTTTGTTGGCGTCGTTGGGCAAGTCGGCCACCCATTCCTGCGCGCCCGGAATGCCGATTGCGAGATCTTTTAGCCGCGGCAGCGAAAGATCGTCGACGGTAAAGGCGGTATAGAGCGGGATCTGCCCTTTAAGCCCCGACTGCGCGTACTGCGTAACGAATTGCACGCCGGCGCCGCCCGGATAGAAGGCGAAAATCGCATCCGGCTTGGTCTCGCGCGCCTTCGACAATTCAGCCGAGAAATCCAGCTGATCGGGCCAGCGCGTCAATTCCTGGCCGACGATCTGGCCTTTGAAGGTCGACTGCACACCCGCCAGCATATCCTTGCCGGCGGCGTAATTCGGTCCGATCAGGAAGGCAGTCTTGACGCCCTTCTGGTTCATGTAGAGTCCGACCGCAGCCGGTGTCTGGTCGTTGTTCCAGGATGTCGAGAACACATAGGGCGAGCATAATTCGCCGGCGAGCTGCGAAGCGCCGGCATTGGTGACCACCGTCATGGTCTTGGAATCGACCAGTGGCTTGAGCGACGCGAGCAGTACGTTCGACCAGATATAGCCGACAACAAAGTCGACGTGATCGGATTCAATCAGCTTTTGCGTCTTCTGCACGCCGACTTCCGGCTTGGTCTGATCGTCTTCGTAAATCACCTCGACGGGAAGTCCGCCGAGCTTGCGGCCATGATGGTCGAGGCCGAGCTCGAAGGAGTTCTTCATGTCGTTGCCGATGGCGGCCGGCGGGCCGGTAAAGGTCGAGATGAAACCGATCTTGACCGTCTTGTTTTGCGCCAATGCCGGTCCGCCAGCCAGCGCGAGCGCAGCGACCGATACGGCACCCATAATCTGCGGCATTCGAGATAACGCGTGAGACCTGTTTGTCATGACACTATCCCCTCTGCTTCCCCGTGGACACGTTGACGTTCTTGTTTGCGGCGATCGCGCGGGACCACGAGCTACCATTCCCTTACGCCGCATATCCGTGTCGCGCCATATGCACTATATTACATGCTCGACCTCAATCAATACATCCGCATTTCCTTAGTGGAATCTGCGGCATCAAGGTTATCGCCCACGTGGCGAGCGGAAATATATATCCGGACGAGGAAAGACGTCCTCAGTCTCGCGCTGCCACCGCGACAGCGACCGAGACGGCGCGCTGGGCGATGCTGCCGTATCATTTGCCCGGTGTCGCCGGCACGAAGCACTTACCGCCGGTGATAGGCGCCCCAATGGGTCCTGCAAAGACCTCGCCGAAATGCTCCGCTCTACATGGTGCAGGACGTCTTTGCGAAACTGATCAATACATGCCCTCAAAGCGTTATGTTGTGATTGACGACGGCACCCATACGGTGGCGCTGGAAAAGAACCGCATGTAATTGATCGATCAGGTCCAGGCCTTCCTCGACGAATAGGGTCGTGCTTGGGCTAACGGCGCTAGTACGTCTCGACATGGAAGCGGCCGGCATCGCGCAAGCGCTCGCGGCACTCCTCCCACGACAGCGAATGCTGACGGCAAATGTCGGCGAAGCTGGCTTCGACGCCTGCTTCCATGCCACGTAGCCCGCAGACATAGATATGCGTGGTCTCGCGTCGCAGCAGCGACGCCAGGTCGGCTGCGCGTGCGCGCATGCGATCCTGAACATATTCCTTTGGCTTGTCGGGCAAGCGCGAAAATACCAGCTCCTGGTCGAGCAAGGTCTTCGGCACCTTCTGCAAGGGACCGAAGTACGGAAGCTCCTGCGGGTTGCGTGCGCCAAAAAACAGAAAAAGCTTGCCCTTTGCGTTGGGCATTGCGCGCCGGCGCCGCTCGGTAAAACCGCGGAATGGTGCGGAGCCGGTGCCGGTGCAAATCATCACAATATCGGCCTGCGGATCATCCGGCATCAGAAACGTCGATCCGAATGGGCCGACGACCTGAACCTTCGCGCCTTGCTTTAGATCGCAAACATAGTTCGAAGCGACACCGCGAAAGACAGTCCCGTCGGCTCGCTCTTCCAGCACCCGCTTCACTGTCAGCGCAAGATTGTTGGTATTCGGCCGCTCACCGTCACGCGGACTTGCCACGGAATAGAGCCGCATGCGATGCGAACGTCCGGCTGAATCCGTGCCGGGAACGACGATGCCGATGCTCTGGCCCTCCAGCACCGGGAATGCCGTCGTGCCGAAATCAAGAATGATATGGCGGACATCGGCACTGGCGTCGGTGTTGGTGAGCCGGAAATTTCCGGTCACCGTCGCTTCAGCTGGATTATTGCGGCCGAACAGATTGACGCGCGGCGTGCTTGCCGACGCCGGTGCCCGCATGCGGCCGCGCGCACCTTGATGGGCCTCATCGAGCAGTGCGGCGACTTCCTGGTCGATCGCCTCGACCCCGCCGCGGATGTTGGCCTCCTCCGCCGCAGGAAGCGTATCCGGAAGCTCGCTCCACAAAAACTGATCTTCCAAGGAGAATGGCGTTGCGACCGAGACAAAGTGATTGATCGAGCCGGTTGGACAGGGTGACACGCATTCCATGCAGAAATTGCATTTGTCGGCATCGACGACGTAATTGTTGTCATCGTGCGTCACCGCTGCGCTCGGACAAGTCACCTCGCAGGTGTTGCAGCGGATACAAACCGCGGGATCGATCAGATGCTGTCGCACAAGCTCGGTCATTTCGACTCACACGGTCTTGCCGGGAGTTGGTGCGCTCGCGGCGCTCGCTTCACCAGCATAAGGCCTGAATTTTCCCCGGTCGCAGTCGTTGGCAGTTCCGCGTCCGATTGCATTATGGACCTGCATTATAATGCAGGCAAGCGGCGCAGATCTGAGAAATAGTGCATGGCCCCGGGCTGGTCACATGAGCCAAACCAGGGCGTGGCCCGCGGCCGGCGCGTCACGGCATGTCAAAATATTCGTGGTGCTCCCATTCGCTGACGGTGTCCTGCTCGGTTGTGTCAGGCATCGCTTTGCGACATCGCGCGATCTCTGCCTCTTTCAGGCGGAGGTAGTAGTCGACAAAGCCGTCGCCAAAGCCGCTCCTGAAGCAGTTGCTTGTCCGCAGCGCGGCAAGGGCATCATCGAGCGCCGCGGGCAGCGCGGCGGCTGCGCATTTTTGATACGGCGCGCCCGCGCACGGGCCGGGATCGAGAGCGCGAGCGATCCCGTCCAGGCCGGCATAAATCTGCGACGCCATGTAGAGATACGGATTGGCGAGCGGCTCGCCGCTGCGGTTCTCAAAATGGGTTGCCGGATCGCCGGGCTCGCCCATGACGCGGATCATCGCGCCGCGATTGTCTTTGGCCCAAACGGCCTGTACCGGCGCCATGGTGTTGATGCCGCGATAGCGCTTGTAGCCGTTGAGCGTCGGTGTCGTAAATGCCGTGGCGGCACAGGCATTGGCCAGAAGGCCGCCGAGAAAATTGCGGCCAAGCGGCGACAAGGCGTCCTTCTGGCTCGGAGAGATAAAGGCATTTGCCTTGGAAGCCGTATCGATCAGCGATTGGTGCAGATGCCAGCCGCTGGCGAGCGTATTGGGTAGACGCGGCCGGCACATGAAGCTCGCCAAATAGCCGTGCCGCCGTGCCGCTTGCTTGAGCGCGCTGCGGAACAGCACCATGGCATCGGCAGCCGCCAGGCCGATCTGCGGCGCAAAAGTGAATTCGTACTGGCTCGGCCCGAACTCGACCTCGAGCGATTGCAGCGGCAGGCCAAGCGCTTCGACGCTCTTTCGCAGCGCATCCAGAATGGGCGCGACCTGGTCGTAACGCGCCTCGGTGAGGTATTGATGGCCGTGCGTGGTATGGCTCACGCGTGGCGGCGCGGCCGGCCAGGTGAGCGTTTCAGGTGCGAGTTGATGATCTTCGATCTTGAAGAGATGAAATTCAACTTCAAGGCCAGCCATATAATCGAAGCCGGCTCTGGCGAGTTTTGACAGCGCCTCGCGATAGAGCTGCCGTGTCGCGATCGGCACCTTCTTGCCGTTCCGGAAATAGCTGTCGCACAACACCCAGCCGCAATTTTCTGCCCAGGGCAGCACCCGAAAGGTTTGCGGATCGGCGACCATGATAAAATTGCCGGCACCGCCCATTTCCGGCAGACCCATGCCGGCCCCGGCCTCAAACACCGGAAAGACGGTGCGATGCGAGGTGTCTTTGGCGAACAGGGTGCTCGTCATGGTCACGCCACTGCGCAACGCGCGTGAAGCTTCCTTCGCCACCAGGGTCTTGCCGCGCAGAATGCCGTGCTGGTCCGGGAAAGAGAAACGGACCAGTTCCAGGCTCTTCTGCGCAATCGCTTTGTCGACGCCGGCCGCCGCGCGCGCCTGCTCCTCGCTCCACAGCCCATGCCGCTCGACGAAATTCAAGGCGAGCGACCGGCGTTTATGCGAAGACATGGCGATATCCAAATCACGGCCCGGGCCACGGCCACGCGTTTAGTGCGGAACAGCCCAACTCGCGGCGCTGCGCTTGTTGGCATCGGTTCTCTGCCAATAGCCTTGCCAATCATCGGTCGGCCCGATGCCGTCGATGGCGGCGGGCCCCGTGATCATTTTTGCCGAAGCTGCATCAAAAATCATCGGCGGCGCGTCACCCTTCTCCACCGCATCAATCGCGTGGCGCAGGAGCCGCCGATAGGCGGCGATCGCCTTGTCGGACTGGCCGAGATGCTCCCGCGTGCGGTCGGCGATCGCGCCCATGGATTCACAGGCCCATTGGTCGTGGACATTGATGTCGGCGCCCATGCCGGTATAGGTCTCGCGATTCTGTTCGTGCGGATCATAGCCGTAATTGTTGCTCTTGTTCTTGCGCGGAAGGTAGTCCGGCAACTCGTAGAGCTCCAGGCGCTGGCGGCGCATCTCATCTTTGTCGACCGGCGCGCCAAAACTGGTGAAGATCGCGTACCAATAATGTTTGTAGTCGTCGATCGGCACGTGCCACTGCGTGATCGTCATCTCCCGGCTCATCGGAATGACAAAAGCATTCGGGAACATCAGGTTGGTCACGCGCACATGGGTGTTCTGTGCGCTGATTTCGCGCAGCGTGAGAATGCGCAAGCCGAAATCGGTCGGCTCGACCTCAATGCGCGGGCGCGGAAATTCGCGCATGATCCTGGTCATCGGCATTTCCGAATCGATCGAGGTGTCGCGGAACAGCTTGCCGTAACCCTGATTCGGATCTTCGTCGTGGAAAAAACGATGCAGGAACGAGGTGTGCGCCGGATCGATGCCAACCTCGAGCGACTGCAGCCAGTTGCAATCGATCAAGCCCTTGAAGGCGAAAGTGTGCGAGCTCGGCGCGACAAAACAATCGAAATGCGGGAATTCCGGCAATGCGCCAGTGCCCATATAGGCGAACAAAATGCCACTGCGCTCAACCACGGGATAGGCCTTGTGCCGGATATTGCGGCAGAGCTTGCTGCCCTCCGGCTCCGCCGGCGTCTCTAGGCATTTGCCTTCGACGTCGAACAGCCAGCCATGGAAGGCGCAGCGCAAGCCGCCGTCCTCGAGACGCCCGTAGGCAAGATCGGTGCCGCGATGCGGGCAGGCCCGGCCGAGCAACCCGTAGCGCCCCTTCTCGTCGCGATAGAGCACAAGGTCCTCGCCCATCAGCCGTACCGGTTTGATCGGGCGCCGATTGTCGAGTTCATTGACCAAGGCGGCGGGCTGCCAGTAACGGCGCAATAATTTGCCGGCGGGCCTGTCGGGTGTGATGCGGGTGATGCGATCGTTCTGTTCCGCGCTGAGCATGGCTCACTCCTCCCCGACGGCCGAACGGCCGGAACCAGCAAAAGCTTGCTTTGTTCGCTGACCGAACATATGTTCGTTGAAATTAGAGCAAACAAACCGCGCCCTGGCAAGCGCGCAGATCGGGACTTCATGATGCCGCCCTTGAAGCGATCATCCGCCGAATACGCCCTGGCCGAGCGCTCGGGATCGGAATTCCTCGAAGCGCTCGCCCGCGGCCTGCGCGTGATCGAAAGCTTCAACGGGGACCGCCGACAGCTCACGCTCAGCGATATCGCCAAGCTGGTCGATCTGCCGCGCGCTTCCGTCCGCCGTACTTTGCATACGCTGGTCGCGCTCGGCTATGCCGAGATGAACGATCGACTGTTCCGCCTGACACCCCGCGTTCTCGCGCTGGCGCGTTCCTATCTGCAATCGAATGCGGTGAGCGCCATTGTGCAGCCGGCGCTCGAGCGTTTGAGCGAGGACGTCGGTGAATCCTGCTCCGCAGCCGTCCTCGATGGCGAAGACATCACGATGATTGCGCATGCTTCGCCCAAACGCATCATTCCGGTGAGCGACCAGATCGGCTTTCGGCTGCCGGCCTTTGCAACCTCGCTGGGCCGTATCCTGCTGGCGGCGTTGGACGACCGCGCCTTGGAAAGCTTTCTCGCGCGCCTGCGCCCGAGAAAAGTCACCAAATTCACGGTCACGGACAAAGCCGAATTGCGAAGGATCATTCTGAATGTGCGCAAATCGGGCTATGCGCTCGCCGACCAGGAGGTCGAGCTTGGCTTTCGCTCGATCGCCATTCCACTGAAGAAATCAGATGGCCGAACGGTTGCCGCACTGAATATCGGGGTTCACAGCGAACGCGCGCCGCTTAAGGCGATGCATGGCCGATTCTTTGCCAGGCTGCAGGATCTGGCCGTTGAATTGCAGCAGCAATTGATCTGACCCCGGCAGCATGCTGCTTGCTAACGTGAAAATGCGCCATATTTCCCTGAGCATCCGCGATCCTGCTCATAACAGCGAGACTCATTTGAATGACCCAGCAGATTGAACTTGGCCTCGATACGTTCGGCGATATTCAGGCCGGGCCGGATGGGCAGGCTCTCAGCCAGGCGCAAGTCATCCGCCATGTGATCGAGGAAGGCGTGCTCGCTGACGCGGTCGGCGTCGATGCCTTCGGGCTTGGCGAGCACCATCGCGCCGACTTCGCCATATCCACGCCCGATGTCGTGCTAGCGGCAATTGCCGCGCGCACCAAGCGTATCTGGCTGGGCTCCGCCGTCACGGTGTTGTCTTCGGACGATCCGGTGCGCGTGTTTCAGCGTTTCTCCACACTCAACGCCGCCTCCAATGGACGCGCCGAGGTGACGCTCGGCCGCGGTTCCTTCATCGAATCCTTTCCCTTGTTCGGCTACGAATTGTCGGATTACGAGAAATTATTCGAGGAAAAACTCGATCTGTTTGCCGCGCTGCTGCGCAATGAAAGCGTCACCTGGCAAGGCACAACGCGCGCCCCGCTCAAAAACCAGCGTGTCTTTCCGCCGATCGAAACCGGGACCCTTCGCACCTGGATCGGTGTCGGCGGCAGCCCGGAATCGGTGGTGCGCGCGGTGCGCTACGATCTGCCGTTGATGCTTGCCATCATCGGCGGCGATCCGCGGCGCTTTACACCCTATGTCGACCTCTACCATCGCGCTTACGCGCAGATCGGCAAGCCGGCGCAAGCAATCGGCGTGCACTCGCACGGCTATGTCGCCGCAAGCGACGAGATCGCGCGCGAAGAATTGTGGCCCGACTATAAGCGGATGCGCGACCGCATCGGCGCCGAACGCGGCTGGCCGCTAATGACGCGTGCCGAATTCGACCGCGAGGCCGATCATGGCTCCCTCTATGTCGGCTCGCCGGAAACCGTGGCGCGGCGCATCTGCGCCACCGTGCGGGCGCTCGGATTATCGCGCTTCGATATCAAATACTCGGCCGGTACGCTCTCGCACGACAAGATCATGCGCTGCATCGAGCTGTTCGGCCGCAAAGTCATGCCGATGGTGCGGGAGATGCTGGGAGAATCGAATCACGCTATATCGGCGTAAGGTGGTCCCTCACGTGCCCACCAGCCCGAACTGCGGGCTGGACGGTTCGGCGTACATGCGCTTGGCGATGCGCCCGGCAAGCCGCGACAGGCGGCCGGCTTCGACCGCGGCGCGCATGCTTTTTGCCATCAGCACCGGATTTTGCGCTTTCGACACCGCGGTATTGACCAGCACCGCAGCACAGCCGAGCTCCATGGCGAGCGTCGCGTCGGAGGCGGTGCCGATCCCGGCATCGAGCACCACCGGCACCGGCGAACGCGCGCAAACGAGCTCGATCAGATGTGGATTGGAAATGCCGAGCCCCGAACCGATCGGCGAGCCGAGCGGCATCACGGCGGCCGCGCCTGCATCGGCAAGCTTGCGGCAGGTCACAGGGTCCTCGGTGCAATAGGGCAGCACAACAAAGCCTTTGCGGACCAGTTCGTCCGTGGCGCGCACCAACTCTTCGACATCGGGATAAAGCAGCTCGCGGTCGCCGATCACTTCGAGCTTGATCCAGTTGGTGTCGAGCGCCTCGCGCGCGAGCTCAGCGGTGAGGATTGCGTCTTTCGCAGTCTGGCAGCCCGCGGTATTTGGCAGAAATTTTGCGCGCCCGGCCAGGAGATCAACCAAGCTCTCGTCCTCGCCGGCGAGGCTGATGCGACGGATCGAGGCGGTGACCATCTGCGTGCCGCTCGCCGCAACCGCATCCAGCATGATCTTGCGATTGGGATAGCCGGCCGTGCCGAGAAAAAGCCGCGAGCCGAATTCATGGCCGGCAATGATAAGAGGATCGGACATTGTCTGTCTCCCTAAGCTCCGCTCATTCCCGCGAAAAGCGGGAATTCAGCTCCTGGCTCCCCGGATGCGTCATTTCGAAGAAATTCACCTCTACCCACCCTGTCGCGCGCGTACGATTTCGACATCGTCGCCGGCCTGCAGCCGCGTGTTCGGCCAAGCCGCACGCGGCACGACAGAACCGTTGAGTGCGACCGCGATGCCGCGCCGTGCCGTGTCGCCGGCCTTGTCTGCTATCAGTCCTTCGAGTGTCGTGTCGTCGGTGAGCGGCTCGGTCTCTCCATTCACGCGGATCGATCTTTGATTCATCGTACGCTCCCTACTCCGCCGCCCGCGCCGGCAGAAATCGCTCAAGGCCAAACGGCTGGATCACCGGCTCGGTCACATCGTCGAGAATGAGCTTTGCAAGTGTGTCTGCCGTTACCGGCGCAAGCAGGATGCCGTTGCGGTGATGGCCCGTGGCGTAGAACAGATTTTCCAGAGGCGCGCGGCCCAGAATTGGCGCATCGTCGCGGCTGCCCGGCCGGTGTCCGGCCCAGATTTCGTCAATCGGCAATTCTTCAATTGCGGGAATGGCGCGCCAAGCCGCTTCGAGCAGCGTCAGCATTGCACCGGCCGTGATCGTGTCGTCAAAGCCCTTTTCCTCGACCGTCGCGCCCACGATCAGCCGGCCATCGCACCGCGGCACAAGATAAGCGCCAGGCGCCCACAGCACATGATTGAGCAGCGGTGCAGCTGCATCCATGCGCAGCGCGAACATTTGCCCTTTGACCGGCCGCACCGGCGGTCGTCGATCCGGCGGCAGTCCCGCGATGCCGCGCGACCAGGCGCCGGCGGCGAGCACCACAATGTCGGCGTCGATTCTCGTCCCGTCTTCAAGACCGACACCGCGGGCGGCGCCGGATTGAACCGAGACTTCTCTCACCGCTTGATGCTCATGAATCTTCGCGCCCGCATTTTCGGCGGCAATGCGCAAGGCCGCGACGACCTTCCTGTTGTCGACCTGATGATCTTCCGGGCTGAACACGGCGCCGGCGATCTTTCCCGCAAGATGCGGCTCTTTCGCCCGCGTCGCGGCGGCGGATAGCCATTCGAGCGGCAGGCCAAGCTTTTTCTGAAAGTCGAGGCGATGCGCCAGGACCGCCTGATCGTCGGCCGTCAGCGCCAGCACCAGCGTGCCTTCGCGGCGCAATTCGACGTCGACGCCAGTCGCGTGCTTGAGTTCGTCGGCGAAGGCGGGCCAGCGCGCCTGACTGTCACGGTTGAGCGTCAACAAAGCCTCTTCCCCCGGCTCGGCTTCCGCGCACGCCGCCAGCATACCGGCCGCCGCGTGGCTCGCCCCGGCGCCGGCCTTGCCGCGATCGAACACCGACACATCGGCACGCCGGGCCAGCCGCCAGGCGATGCCAAGGCCAATGACGCCCGCGCCGATAATGGCAACCCGCGGCCGTTTAGCAATGGATGGGCTGGAAATCGCTTGGCTCAACGCGGCTCCCTTCGCTGGAATGACCCAGACAGGTTCGACGGGTTTGATCTCAGCCGCGCGCAAACGCGGCACCCCTGGCCGATCTGCTTATATTGGGCACTTTATGGGTCCTCGGCAAGGGCAGCCCGACCCCGGCAGATTACATTGCGTGCGAATCCATTTGCCGGCGGTGCCGCAGATACCGCGCGCAGACAAGGCCCACGGCGATGATCACGGCGGCGCCGAGAAGCGGCGGCACACTCAAACCAAAATGACTGAAGGCAAAGCCGTAATAGATCGGACCGATCGCCTGGCCGAAAAAGAAGGAACAGGAATGCATTGACATCGCGGTGCCGCGTGCCGTCTGGCTCAAGTCGGTAACATGCACCTGAATACAGTTATGCAGCATGTAGAAGCCGATGCCGAACAAAAGAAACACGGCGGTCAAGACATACCAGGGCAGATTCAGGGCGATCAGAACAAAAGCCGCGCAAGCGCAGGCCGCTCCGGCCAGCATCATGTGCCGTTCGGTGACATGCGCGACCAAGAGCGGCAGCGACAGCGAAAACAGAATCCCGCCGAGCCCAAACGCGGCAATCACGATGCCGGCATAGGATGAATGGGTCAGGCCGCTCGCAAGCAGCAAGAGCGCAACGTAGGGAAACATGCCGTGGATGGTGATGCCTTCGAAGAACACGGAACTGAAACAGATCTTGGCGCGCGGATCGGCAAAAATTCCCCGGTAGCCCGAAGCCGCAGCGGCCAGATTGAACGGCTTGGGCTTGCCGCGCGCGAGATTGCGAAAGGCAAAGAAAGCCGTGACCGCGACCACCAAGCCGAAAGCGCCGATGGTGAGAAATACGCCGCGCCACCCGAGTAAGTCGCCGATAACGCCGGAAATCGTTGCGCCGATGAGATTACCGGTGAGCCCGACCGCAAGAAGACGGCCGATCGCCACCTGCCGCTCCTGCACCGGCACCAGGTCACCCACAATGGCGACGCCGACCGGAAAGATACCGCCCGCCAGCATGCCGGCGAGAATGCGCATCGCCACCAACAAAGAGAAATTGCCGGCAAAGGCGCAAACGAGCGTGGTCACCACGACCATCATCAAGCTCAGATTCATCAGCCGCGTCTTGCCGAAAAAATCGCTGACGAGGCCAAGCACCGGCTGCATGAACGCATAAGGGAAAGTGAAGGCCGTCGAAAGCAGCGCCGCGGTAGAGACTTCAATGCCGAGGTCGTGGGCTATCTTCGGCACCACCGGATCAACCGCGCGCGTAAACAGCGTCGAAGCAAAGACTACGAGGCTGACGATACGAAGAAGAGGCGGAATGGCACAAACCTTGATGTTGTGAGCAAATGTGCGTTGCCGCTCAGAGAACGGCTGAATGATCGATTATTTGATCTTGGCCAGCGCGTCGAATTGCAACAGCCGCTCAAGGAGCGCCGGCAATTCCTTGAGCGGGATCATATTCGGTCCGTCGGATGGCGCCCTGTCCGGATCCTGGTGCGTCTCGATGAAGATGCCGGCTACGCCCACGGCGACCGCCGCACGCGCCAGCACCGGCACATACCGGCGCTCGCCGCCCGATGACGTGCCCTGCCCGCCTGGCTGCTGTACCGAATGGGTCGCATCAAAGATCACCGGCGCACCAATTTTCGCCAGCACCGGCAGCGCGCGCATGTCGGAGACCAACGTGTTATAGCCGAACGAGACGCCGCGCTCGGTCACCAGCACATTGGAATTGCCGGCGCCCGTGATCTTGGCAACAACATTGCCCATGTCCCACGGCGCAAGGAACTGACCTTTTTTGACATTCACTGCGCGCCCGGTCTTGGCGGCGGCAACTAACAAATCAGTCTGTCGGCAAAGGAATGCCGGAATTTGCAGAACGTCGACCGCCTCGGCGACCGGTGCGCATTGCCCGGGCTCGTGCACATCGGTCAGCACCGGCACGCCGAGCTTTTGCCTGAGCTCGGCGAAAATCGACAGCGCCTGATCGAGACCAAGGCCGCGCGCGCTCGCGGCGCTGGTGCGGTTCGCCTTGTCGAACGAAGTCTTGTAAACGAAGCCGATGCCGAGCCTTGCGGCGAGTTCTTTGAGCGCAGAGGCCATGTCGAAAGCGTGCGCGCCGCTTTCGAGCGCGCAGGGTCCCGCAATCAAAGCGAGCGGTAGGTCGTTGCCGAAACGCGCCTTGCCGACCGTGACGATGGGATTTGGCTTTGCAGTCATTATCGTCCTTCCCGGCGACCATGACCGCCGCGCCGGACGAGGTCAACTGGTCCTATTGCACGGCAGAAAATGCCGTCGGCCGCAGGAAAGCGCTTGTGATATTGGCGATAATGGGCCCGTCCTTTTCACTGTCGTCGCGCACCTTGTGCCAGGCGGGATCCGCCTGAAACGCGTTCCACTTCGCCTCGCGATCGGCAAGCGAGTCCCAGGCAAGCATGTAATGCAGATCATGATTGCCGTCGCCGACCAGGACGGTCCAGAAGCCGGCCTGTTTGATGCCGTGCCTCTCCCAGATTTTCAGCGTGTGGTTCTCGAACCGGCTGAGCAGCGCCGGCAATCTGCCGGGAATGCAACGGTAGATGCGCTGTTCGTAGATCATGGACGCGTTCCTTCCTCGTCGTCTTCCGGGTTACAGCAAAAGCGAGCAGCCCGGAGTCCGTACCCCCTGCACTGGGATTACGGATTACGGATTTGTCGCTGTGCGGCAATCCGGAATGACGACATGTTACACCAGCCGGCTCTGCTCCACGGCCGCCCCGATGAACGAAGAGAACAGCGGATGCGGCGCGAACGGCCGCGATTTCAGCTCCGGATGGAATTGCACGCCGATGAACCAGGGATGATCGGCATATTCGACGATTTCGGGCAATAGCCCGTCGGGCGACATGCCGGAAAAGCGCATGCCGCGCTGCGCCAGGCGATCCTTGTAGGCGGTGTTGACCTCATAGCGGTGGCGATGCCGCTCGGAAATCTCGGTCGCATTGTAGATTTCCGCAACCCGCGAGCCGCGCTGCAGCACCGCGGGATAGGCGCCGAGCCGCATGGTGCCGCCGAGATCCGAGCCGATGCCGCGCTTCTGCAACTCGTTGCCCTTCATCCATTCGGTCATTAGCCCGACGACCGGCTCGGGCGTTGCGACGAATTCGGTCGAATTGGCTGCCTCGATGCCGCACAGATTGCGGGCCGCCTCGATCACCGCCATCTGCATGCCGAAGCAGATGCCGAAATAAGGCACGTCATGTTCCCGCGCGAACTGCGCGGCGCGAATTTTTCCTTCGGCGCCACGCTGGCCAAAGCCGCCAGGCACGAGAATCCCATCGACATGTTCAAGGAACGGCGTCGGATCCTCGTTCTCAAAAACCTCGCTCTCGATCCAGTCGAGCTTGACTCTCACCTTGTTGGCGACGCCGCCGTGGGACAGCGCTTCAATCAGCGATTTATAGGCGTCCTTCATGCCGGTATATTTGCCGACAATGGCGATCGTGACATTGCCTTCAGGATTGCGGATGCGCTCGTTGATCAGCCGCCAGGTGCCGAGGTCCGGCGGCGGCGGATTCTGGATGCCGAACGCGGCGAGCAATTCGGTGTCCAGGCCGGCGGCGTGATAGGCCTCCGGCACCGCATAGATATTGTCGGCATCGCGCGCTTCGATCACCGCGCTTTCGCGCACATTGCAGAACAGCGCGAGTTTGCGCCGCTCGCTCTCTGGGATGGGCCGATCGGTGCGGCACAGAAGAATGTCCGGCTGAATACCAATGGCGCGCAGTTCGCGCACCGAGTGCTGTGTCGGTTTGGTCTTAAGCTCGCCCGCGCTCGGAATATACGGCATCAGGGTGAGATGGATGTAGATCGCATGCCCGCGCGGCACCTCATTGCCGAATTGGCGGATCGCCTCGAAAAACGGCAGGCCCTCGATATCGCCCACGGTACCGCCGATCTCGCACAGCACGAAATCAAAACCCTCGTTGCCGTCGCGGATGAAATCCTTAATCGCATTGGTAACGTGCGGGATGACCTGGATGGTCGCACCGAGATAATCGCCGCGCCGCTCTTTTGCGAGGATTTCCTGATAGATGCGGCCGGTCGTGATATTGTCTTGGCGGGTCGCCGGCCGCCCGGTGAAGCGCTCGTAATGACCGAGATCGAGGTCGGTCTCGGCCCCGTCATCGGTGACGAAGACCTCGCCGTGCTGATATGGCGACATCGTGCCGGGATCGACATTGAGATAGGGATCGAGCTTGCGCAGCCGCACCTTATAGCCGCGCGCCTGCAAAAGCGCGCCGAGTGCCGCCGAAGCCAAACCCTTGCCAAGCGAGGAGACCACGCCGCCGGTGATGAATATATACCGCGCCATGGGACCTAACGCTTAGCGCGACTTTTTCGATTCGACGAGCGATTTTCCGTAATATCTGCCGCGTCCCGCGCAGCGGCGCCCAAGTTTTCGGAAAAGCGCTTCATTTCCATGGCATTATATGGATAGTCTCAGGCCGAAACAGAACCCGGCGCTGTGGTTATTTCGGACGATTTGGGCGAACCGCAGCGGCAAATTGCGCCTAATGCGATTGCGGAACCTGCGGGCCACTGGGCGAGGGTGCCGGCGCGGCGGGAGCGGACGGGGCATTTGGGATGCCCTTCTGCAACTGGTTCAACAGGCCGCCGCTGCCCTGATTAAGTGGTGCCGTTGGGGTGCCGGAGCTTTCCTGGCCGGGGGCGCTGGTATTGATGATTGAGGCCGGCTTGCGATCGAGCCCTGCGAGCCATGACAGCGCCAAGCTGGTGAGGAAAAACCCTGCCGCCAGCAGCGCTGTCGTGCGGGTGAGCACATTGGCGGTACCGCGGCCGGTCAAAAAGCCGCTGGTCGAGCTGACAAAGCCGCCGCCCTCAGATTTCTGCAGGAGCACTACGCCGATCAGGGCGATGACCAGCATGAGATGAATGACAATCAGGACGACCATTTAGTACCTGTTTGATACGCGTTGGCGGCGCAAACGGCAAAGAACAGCCGGGGAAAGACCCCGATATCCAACCCTCTATATGGGAAGTTGCGGCGTCTCTACACGATCCGCCGGGGCATTTCTATGGCTGAAAATCGAGCCTCGCGTCAAAGACTCCGCCAGTCTGAGACGAAAGGCCGCCCGGCACATCGCTGGGCGTTGCCCGTAAAAAAACCCGACCATTGCGTGCGATGATTGTGCCGCCCGCCTGGCATGCGGCGCCGTGACACAGATTGCGCCACGCGGCTGCATCTTAAGCTAGGCTGCCATTGAGCCCGCGAATTCTTGCTGGGGGAATTGTCGTGACGCTCGCACGCGCGTTAGGCGCGAAACTGCGCGCATTGCCTTCCACCCTGTTTCGCAAAGCACCAACCTGTTCGCAGGACCATCGATGGACCGCGCTATTACGCGCCGACTGCTATGACCTCGCTGCGGCCGCATTATTCACTACGCTGTTCGTTCTCGTCGCAACGACCTTCCGCGACTATGCGATCTCCAACGATGAGGAAGTGCAGCAGCAATACGGCGGTCTGATTATCGCCTACTATGCGAGCGGACTGACTGATCAGGCGCTCTTCCATTTCAGGGATCTTTACCTCTACGGCGGCTTGTTCGACATTGTTGCCATCGGGCTGCAAAAAATTCTTCCGCTTGATCCTTATCAGGTCCGCCACTTGCTTTCGGCCCTGACCGGAGTCGGCGGCATCGGCGCCGCCTGGGCTGCCGCTCGGATGATTGGCGGCTCGCGTGCGGGGCTTTTGGCAGCGACGGCGCTCGCGGTTTGCGGCATCTGGTACGGCGCGATGTTCGCCCATACCAAGGACATCCCCTTTGCCGCGGCGATGATGGGCGCGTCGTATGTCCTGCTTCGACTGAGCCGCGAATTGCCGCGGCCACGCTGGTCGCTCGTGCTGGCGTTCGGCGTGCTCAGCGGCTGCGCGCTGGGCATACGGGTCCTTGGACTGTTCGCGCTCGGTTATGCGGCCTTCGCTGTCGTCATCTGCGCACCGATCAGCGGTGGCGATTGGCGCCGCTTGTCGGCCTTCGTAACGCGCAGCGCCATGAGACTCGTTCCCGCCTTTTTGATCGCCTATGTCATCATGATTGCCGCATGGCCTTGGGCCGGCCTGGCGCCGCTCAATCCGCTGCGCGCAGTCTATTTATTTGACCACTTTCACTATCCGATCAGCACGATCTTGGATGGCCACGTGTACTACATGGCCGACGTCCCGCGCTGGTATGTGCCGGTCTATATCGGCATTAAGCTCACTCTGCCGCTTCTAATCGGCGCGGGGCTTGGTCTCCTGCTTGCGACATTGCCCCATGCCGCGAGCAACGCCGCCGCCAATACATGGCGCAGAGAGGCCGTGCTTATGGCGCTCGCGACCCTGTTTCCGTTGCTCTGCGACGTGATTGCCAACGCACCGGGCGATACCGGCATGCGGCACTTTCTGTTCACGGCGCCGCCGATCGCCGTCTTGGCGGGTCTGGGGCTCGACGGAGGGCTGCGTCGCCTGCAAGCCTTTCATCCGCTCGCCGGGCTTACAGGCGGGGCAACGGTGCTTTTGGCGCTGACCTTCAACGCCACGACGCTCTACCGCCTGCATCCGGACGAATATCTGTTCTTCAATCCGTTGGTCGGTGGTCTCGAAGGCGCCTCACGCCGCTACGCCACCGATTATTGGGTCAATATCATGCCTGAAGCCGTGAGCGATCTGGAAAGATATCTCGACCGCAGCGGCGACCCTCTTGGCAAGCGGCCTTTGCAGCATTACTCGGTGGCAGTCTGCGGCGAACGGCTGCCTTTCGAGAAGACGGCCGATGCCCGACTGCAATTTACGCGCGACTGGCGCCATGCCGATTTCTTCATCGCGCCCACGCATATGAATTGTGATCGCGCGCTTAACGGCAGAATCATTGCCAAGGTCGAGCGGCTCGGCGTGATGATTGGCGTGGTGAAAGACCGACGCTCGCTCGCCGGCCCCACGCTTGCGCACAACGGAGCCAATGAAATCCGATGATGCACGTTGGCACGCTCTCCTCTGCCGCGCTCGAGCGACACCACGTTCAGTCCCGCTTTGGTCAGTTAAAAAAGAGGCGCGATTGCGGTTGGAGCGGCGGCGGCGCATTCGCCGCCGCATCCGGCGTTTCTGCCCCTGCCGCGGTGGACTGCGTTAGCCCGGTCGCGACCGCGGTCCCTGGTAGGCCCGCACCCAACAAGAATTTGCGGCGTGGAAGCGCCTCCTCGCTCATCGCGACCTCCCCGTTTTCGCGCCCTCGTCCATACGCGGTGCGTCCTTCTGTGTTGGTTTAACCATAGCGCCCTCTGCCGCCACGGGAAAAGAAGGCTCGCAGCATGGCAGCCCATTGCCGCCCTGAACCCTGCACGGATAACCCGCTGATCACGGCAACGCGAACACGACCACACTGTCCACAGGCGCGCACTTGCGGAACTCGCGGTGGTTCCTATCTGTTAGAAGATAAGCCTTAAACCCGGCATGGCCGGAAACGGCGGCGGCTCTGAGAGTCTTAACTCAGCTTCAAGCTTGCATGCCTACGCTGCCGCCGCGGCGGAGGGTTGTAGCGTTGTCCCTATGCCCCTTTGAGAGGAGGGCTCGATGGACAAGGAAATGACCAAGCAAAGTCACGAGGTGGAGCCGTCGAGAAAACTTGAATTCAGCAACGCGGCCGATGCCACCGGCTTCTGGTTCGCGGCCGCTGTGTTGTGCGCCGCACTTGCTGCGGGCGTCATCGTGTATCGGAGCGCCAATTCCGACATTGTGACGGCGTCCAATGACGTGCCGCAGACAGGGCAGGCGCATCAAGCTCCGCCTGCCGCAGCGCAGCATTAATGGCGCACGAGGGGTTTAGCGATATACGCCCGCAATCGCCAGGAATTCGTCGGCCTTGAGGCTTGCGCCACCGACGAGCGCGCCATCGACCTGCTCGACCGTCAAGAGTTCTTTGGCATTCGACGGCTTCACCGATCCGCCGTAGAGAATCCGGATTGCTTCGGCCATTTGGCCAAATCGCGCGGCTAGACGCGCACGAACAAAACCATGCATGCCACGGACGTCATCCGGCGTCGGGGTCACGCCGGTGCCGATCGCCCAAACCGGCTCATAGGCAATGATAAAATCGTGGCCACCATCTGGTAGCGAGCCTTCAAGCTGGGCGCCGACGACTTCGTGAGCGCGGCCGGCATCGCGCTCGTTGCGGGTTTCGCCCACGCAGACGATCGCGGTCAAGCCGGCGCGCCGCGCCGCCAGTGCCTTGGCGCGCACCGTCGCGTCCGACTCATCATGCAATTGCCGCCGCTCGGAATGACCAACAATGACGGCTGAAGCGCCGGCATCCTTCAGCATCTCGGCCGCAATATCGCCGGTATAGGCGCCGCACGGCTGCGCGTGACAATCCTGCGCGCCGATCGCCACGTGGGAACCGCGCGCTGCGCCGGCAAAGCGCGCAAGCAGCGTCGCTGGCGGACACACCATCAGGTCGACATTTGCGAGCATCCGTGCGCCGGCGACGATCCTTTCGAGTTCGCCGATCGAGGCGCTCAGCCCGTTCATCTTCCAATTGCCAGCGACCAACGGACGACGCGTCATTCTATCGGCCCCAACAGCATCAAGCCGGCCTCAAAAAAGCCATGCGCTGAGAGCCGTTACCAGAGCCCTTGCGGGCGGGAAAGGGGCGACATCGCGGTCGGTTGCAGCGCAAGGGGGCGCTCCGTATAGTGCACCGCCTTCGCCGCCCGCCGGCACGCACAAGCCTCATCCGACGTCGGACGCATGCTTCGAGGTATCCGCAAAGCCTCCGAAAATTGGCTCGGCCGCATTGTCATGGCGGCGGTGATGGCCCTGCTGGCCGGGGTCTTCGGCCTCTGGGGCATCAACGACATTTTCACCGGCTTTGGCCGCTCGACGCTGGCCAAGATCGGCCATACCGAGATTCCCATCGATTTGTTTCGGCAGACCTACCAGGATCGGCTCAATCAGATCAGCCATGAGATGGGCAAGCCGCTGCCGCCGCAGGAGGCGAGCGCGCTTGGCCTCGACAAGCAGGTTCTCGGCGAACTCCTGGCACAGGCCGGCATCGATCAGCGCGCCCACCAAATGGGCCTCGGCATTCCCGACTCGGAGATCGTCCGCAGCATTACCAGCAGTCCCCAGCTGCAGACCGTCAATGGCCAATTCGATCGCGTCAAATTCGAGCAGTTTTTGCGCAGTATCGGCATGTCCGAACAGCGCTTTGTCAATGAGCGGCGGCAGGCGCTGCTGCGCCGGCAACTCATTGACAGCATCTCCGGCGGTATGAATGCGCCGAAAGCTTGGCTCGATGCCATCAATCAATATCAGAATGAACAGCGCAGCGTCGATTATGTGCTGCTCGGGCCCGCTCAGGCCGGCGACATTCCCCAGCCGACAGACGAGCAACTCAGCAAATATTTTGATGACCGCAAAATTCTGTTCCGCGCGCCGGAATATCGCAAGATCGACGTCGTCGTCGCGACGCCGACGGAGCTGGCCAAATGGATGGAAGTGTCCGACGACGACATCAAGCGCGCCTACGAAAAGCAAAAGGCGCGCTTCACGACCCCGGAGCGCCGGCACGTCCAACGGATGGCCTTCCCGACGATGGCAGAGGCGCAAGCCGCCGCCGCTCGCATCAAGAGCGGCACGAGCTTTGCCGCTATCGCTGCCGAGCGCGGCTTGAAGGAACAAGATATCGATCTCGGCATGGTCGCCAAATCGGGCATTGTCGATCCGACCGAGGCGGATGCCGTCTTCGCTCTTAAGGAGGGCGAAGTGAGCGCGCCGATCCAGGGGCGCTTCGGTGTGGTCCTCGCCACCGTGCTTAAGATCGCACCATCGGTCACGGAGACGCTGGCCGAAGCAACGCCGCAGCTGCGCAACGAGCTTGCGCTCGATCGCGCCAAAAAGCAGGTGGGAGATCTCCACGACAAGATCGAGGACGATCGTGCCGGCGGTGACTCGCTCGAGCAGGCAGCGGCCAAATTCAAGCTTCCGGTCACGACCTTCGACGTGGATCGCTCGGGCCGCGATCCGCAGGGCAAGCCGGCGATGAACATCCCGCATGCCGCCGACGTGCTTAACGCTGCCTATGCGTCGGATGTCGGCGTCGACAACGATCCGATCGACGCCGACGGCGGCTATATCTGGTATTCGGTGGCTGCGATCACACCCGCGCGCAATCGCAAGCTTGACGAGGTCAAGGCCCAAGTCGAGCAGCGCTGGCGCGATGACCAGATTGCCGAGCGGCTGAAAAGCGAGGCCGACGACCTTCTCGCCAAGCTCAAAGACGGCAATGCATTCGACGCTCTGGCGGCCGCAAATAAGCTCAAGATTCAGGCCGCCACCGACCTCAAACGCGGTAGCACCAACGGCCCGATCACGCCCAGAATGACGGAAGCCATCTTCCACACCCTCAAGGACGCCTATGGCAGCGCGCAAGGCGAGACGCCCACGCAATGGGTCGTGTTCCGCGTCACCGGGATCAAGGTGCCGAAACTCGATCCGAATTCGACCGACAGCAAGGCGGTTGCGCAAACCGTGCAACGCCAGCTCACCGATGACATGATCGGTCAATATCTCGGCCGGCTGGAAAGCGATCTCGGCACCAGCATCAATACCTCGGTCCTGGCGCAGGCTACGGGCAACAGCTCGGGCGGGCCAGATTAGAACTCAGCATGCAGATCGAGCCCTCCGCGGACGTGTTCGCGGCACGCTATGCGGCGGGCGAGCCGCAATTCGTGTGGACGAGACTGGTCGCCGATCTGGAAACGCCGGTCTCCGCTTTTCTGAAGGTCGCCGGCGCGCGGCCTATGAGTTTCCTTCTGGAATCAGTCGAAGGTGGCGCGGTGCGCGGCCGCTATTCGATCATCGGGCTCGAACCGGATCTGATCTTCCGCGTCAACGGCGCGCAGGCTGAGCTCAATCGCACCGTGCAGACCGATGCGGTCGCTTTCGTGCCGCTTAATGATCCGCCGCTCACGGCATTACGCAGGGTGATCGCGGAGAGCCGCATCACTTTGCCGCCATCCTTGCCGCCGATGGCCGCAGGTATGTTCGGCTACCTCGGTTACGACATGGTCCGACTGATGGAGGATCTACCGCCGCCAGGCAAGGACCCGATCGGCATTCCGGATGCAGTCTTGATCCGCCCTACCCTCGTCATCGCCTTCGATGCCGTTGAAGATACGATTACCGTCATCACGCCGGTGCGGGTCCATGCCGGCGTCGGCGCCGAGACGGCGCTCGCCCGTGCAATCGATCGGATTACCGGCGTCGTCGACGCGCTCGACCGGCCGCTCGACAAGTCCGCCAGCGCGTTTCACGCCGGTCCGCTTCATGTCGAGCCGCGCTCAAACACTTCGCCGGACGAATTCAAGTCCATGGTGCTTCGCGCCAAGGATTATATTGCCGCCGGCGACATTTTTCAGGTCGTGCTGTCGCAGCGCTTCGAGGCGCCATTCGCGTTGCCGCCATTCGCGCTCTACCGCGCGCTACGGCGGGTCAATCCGTCACCCTACCTTTATTACCTCGACTTCGGCGCCTTCGCAGTTGCCGGGTCGAGCCCCGAAATTCTGGTCAAAACCAGCGGCGGCACCGTCACCATCCGCCCTATTGCCGGCACGCGGCGGCGCGGCGCGACCCCGCATGAAGATCAGGCGCTCGAGGCGGAATTGCTCGCCGATCCAAAAGAGCGCGCCGAGCATCTTATGCTGCTCGATCTCGGCCGCAATGATGTCGGCAGAGTGGCACAGATAGGCACGGTCAAGGTCACCGATCAGTTCTTCGTCGAGCGCTACAGCCAAGTGATGCACATTGTCTCCAATGTCGAAGGCAGGCTACGCGAGGATCGCGACGCGATCGATGCCCTCGCCGCCGGCTTTCCGGCCGGCACGGTGGCCGGCGCGCCCAAAGTGCGGGCGATGCAGATCATCGACGAATTGGAGAAGGAAAAGCGTTCGCTTTATGCCGGCTGCGTCGGCTACTTCTCCGCCGGCGAGGAAATGGATTCGTGCATCGTCTTGCGCACCGCGCTGATCAAGGACGGCACGATGTATGTGCAGGCCGGCGCCGGCATTGTCGCCGATTCCGACCCCGAGTTCGAACAGCAGGAATGCATCAATAAGGCCAAAGCCCTGTTCCGCGCTGCGGAGGAAGCCAGGCGCTTCGCCAGCGCCGCGCGGCGTGGCCAATGAGGTCGCTGCAAAAGGTTTCCTCATCGTTAACATTGGCACAACCAATCTGGTCTATCGTGGCGAAAAAATGCGCCTCTCATAGGCGGAATTGAGGATTCGCCGTGACGCAAGACAAGCCCATCCAGGGCGTGGAGTCCCGCTATCGGCTCTACGAGCTTGATGCGCGCTCGCGCCGGGCCGTCAAACTGATTTGGCCGCTGATCGCGCCACACATCGACAAGGCAGTTGACGGCATTCTCGACGTCGCTGCGGAACTGCCGCATCTGGCCAGCGTCATCCGCGAGCATAGACACCTCATTAAAGAGCTTGAAGTGGCGCATTTCGAAGCGCTGCTCAATGGTGACCTTGACCATCGCTACTTTGAATCCTGCCGCAAAACCGTCGAGCAGGAGATGGCTCTCGGCTTCGACGCGCGCTTTCGCAGCACGGCCGGAAACTACTTGCTGCGCGGCGTTATTGATGGGCTCTCGCGGCAGCATAAATTCTCGCGCAAGAAGCTCGTCGAAGGCGCCAAGCTCGTATCGAAAGTGATCGCCTTTGATGTGGCCAATGCAATGACGCTGCATCGCGAAGCTGCAGAACGGAGCGCGGACAACCGGCGTCAAGCCATCGATGCCGCCATTTCAGATTTTGCCGGCACTATCGGTCAGGTGCTGGAAGCGATCAAAGAGGCCTCGGCATCGCTGACGGCGACCTGCACCACGATGCGCGGGCTCGCCACTGATGCCGTCAATCGAATGACGGTCGCCTCGACGGCCGCGGCGGAAACCACGCAGCGGGTTAAGATCACAAGCGAAGCGACCGACGAATTGTACGGCTCGATTCACCATATCGGACAACAGACGGCGCGCGCGCTGGACATGGCCAAAACTGCGGTCGGCGATACCCAGCGCACACAGCAGGCCATCTTTTCCTTAAACGACGCCGCCGAGCGGATCGGCACCGTGGTGAGCATCATTTCCACGATCGCGTCGCAGACCAACCTGTTGGCGCTCAATGCCACGATCGAAGCGGCGCGCGCCGGCAGCGCCGGCAAGGGCTTCGCCGTGGTCGCCTCGGAGGTCAAGGCGCTGGCCAACCAGACCTCGCGCGCGACCGAAGAAATCTCCCAGCAGGTCAACGCGATTCAAGACGCGACCCGCAAATCCGTGGATGAAATCTCCGCGATCGCGCGCATCATCGAGCAACTCACCGCCGCTGCAACCAGCATCGCCACAGCCGTGGAACAGCAAAGCAACACCGCGCGCGATATCGCCGGCAGCATCCAGACCGCCGCGGGCCATACCACCAGTGTCTCGACTGAAATCATGTCGGTTGAACGAGCAGCACGGCAAAGCGCCACTGCGTTCGGCGAGATCGCGGACTTGACCGCCCGCCTTGCCTCGCGCGCCCGCGACTTGGAAGCCAAAGTCAGTGATTTCTTTAGTCGCGTACGTGCGGCTTAGCGCGCGCTGCGCCAACTGACTCCTCTCGCTTGGCCCTAGCCTCAAGCCGCACGATCAAACTTTAGTTCAGGCGCCGTTTCGTCCGCCTTTAGCGTCTTCTTTTTGGATGTAAAAACGCAGCCCCCATAGACCAGCGCGGCCATGGCCGCGAGAATGAGCCAGAGCGTGGCATCAACAGCCGTATCGCCGAACATTCGTCCTCCTCACGGCGCCGTTGATCCGGCGGTCGTTCTTTTGGTGAGCGCCCCCATCCATCATCGGCGGCGGTGGCGCAAAGTTCCAGGCGTGAATTGTCGCAGGATGGAAGTCCGCATCTTGATCGGACCTGGGTCATGAGCTCGGCAAAGTGGCAACTAGCGCTCGATACTGCCGCTGCGGCGAATCTTTTGCTGCAGCAACAGGACGCCATAGAGCAATGCTTCGGCAGTCGGCGGGCAGCCGGGAACATAAATGTCCACCGGAATGATCTTGTCGCAGCCACGCACCACCGAATATGAATAGTGATAATAGCCGCCGCCGTTGGCGCAGGAGCCCATTGAGATTACATAGCGTGGCTCCGGCATTTGGTCGTAGACCTTCCGCAAAGCGGGCGCCATTTGTTGCAGAGCGTGCCCGCAACGATCATCACATCGGCCTGGCGAGGGCTGGCGCGCGGCGCAAAGCCGAACCGCTCGGCATCGTAACGCGGCATCGCCATCTGCATCATCTCGATGGCGCAACAAGCAAGCCCAAACGTCATCCACATCAGCGATCCGCTGCGCGCCCATCTAATCAGATTGTCCACCGTCGTGACGATGAAGCCCTTGTCGGCCAAGGTCTTGTTGAACGCGCCGAGATAATGTTCCGGCGGCGGCTGATCGATGCCGGGATCAGGCCTAGCTTGAGCCCACGGCCTTAACAGGGGCTCAGAACGGTTCATCGGGGTCCCTTTTGTCTGTCCATGATTGCTTATTTGAAAACGCGTCCTCATGTGCCGGGGTTCATTGCAAGAGCGCACAAACATCAGTCCCCGCGCCGCCGCATTCGGCAGCAGCGCGGGCGTCTCCAGAGCAAAAGAGCGTCATCCGGTTTCGGGGCGCCCTCCGGCGCGACCTGCCCCAGAAACTCAGCGCCGCGAAATCGTGGTTCGGTTCGGCCGGTCTGATTACGCTGCCAGCGCGTCGGGATTGACTTCGCTTTCGGCGAGATCAGTCAAAATGGCGTCGCCTTCCTTTTCGTCCTCGACGAATTGATGCAGCAATTTCTCGTCATCTGTGAATTTGAGCTGTCCGGCGAGCGCCGCGGCCGTTCCATAAGCCGCGATTTGGTAGTGCTTCAATCGTTGTATCGACGCGATGAGACCGGCGTCGCGAATCCGCTGACCTTTCAGCATGGGCAGCATTTTTTCGGTCTCGTAAACCAGAGCCTGCATGGCTTGATCGATATGCTCATTGGGATTTGCGCCGTGCTTCTTCAGGGTTGCTTCAAGCTGCGAGACCTGCGCCGTTGCCACGTCTTGGTGGTCGAACAGAGCATCTCTGAGCGCTGCGTGCGCTGCGGCGCGCGCCACGCGCGGTAGACATTCGGAAAGCTGCCGCTCGGCGCTGGCGAGTTCCTGCAGTTCGGCGATGTACATTTTCTCCAAGCTGTCGATTTTCATGGCAAGCATCCTTTGTTCCGATTAGGCGTCCGGCGTTGAGCACAGTCGGCGCGAAATATGCTTGTGCAATTTGCGCATCCAGAGCCATCTGCGGGCGCCTTGCGCCGCGATCATCGGCATAGGAGATACGGAACGCTATGGAGCCAACAAGGGTGCCATGCGAAAGTTTCCGGACATCGGCGTCACGGATTGTTGAGCGGAACTACAGGCGTGGTGGCCCGCAAATGCCTAGCCGTGCCTTGCGGCGCCATTCTCGCACCGGGTTGCCGCTTCCACGCCGGCGACGGCGCAAAGGCTATGGCTTCGGGCAAGCCGGTTCAGGCTCACCGAGTCGCTCGATCCAAATAGACAAAAAAAGCCAGCGCCCAAGCTGCGCTTTTCAGCGGAGCTTGGCGCCGGCGCAGCTATCCGAACTTAAACGCCGTGAGAAATGCGCGAATACGCCGGCGTTACTTTGGCATCGCCGCTACCAGCGGGTAGCAGGCCGAATAGACGGAGCCGTTAAGATCGTAGCAGGACACGCACTTGCAGCCCATGGCGCCTGCGCAGGATGTCAGCTTCTTGTGGTGCAGCCAGATCGACGCACCCTTGTGAACGGACAACCCGACAGCGCAATTCAACCCGGCAGCCTGAGCAGAATAGGCAAGCCCCGATACTGCCAGTGCGAGGCACAGCGAAAGCCCAAAACGGCGCATAAGTTCCTCCTCCAACGTGAGACACCCCTCGGAAAAGCCCCCTGGGGGAACAGTTCACTCTCACACACAAGAACAGGCCGCGCAAGGTTCCATGCTTGCAATTTCGGATTTTGTTGCACAATGGCAACGGGTTGCGAACGGCATTCTGTAATTTTGCGCAATGCAACTGGAAGCAAGGCGAACTAGCGAGCCGCGCTGCAATGCACAGGAATGGTGCAAAGCACACTTGCAGCGGTTCGCCGGTAGCGTGCTACTGCAAGCGCGGCCAAAGATGCAATCGATAGCCAGGCCAATTACTTAACCGCAGATTATATGCCAGGGAGGGCGTATTGGCCGCTGATCCGCCCGTTTGGCAGCCGAATGAACGCCGCCGATTGCTGCGGCAGGCGCCGTGTCATCCTTGCGCCTCTTCGCGCGCTTGCCGCACGGTAGAGCACGGAGAACAGATCCCGGCCCGGCGGCCTTTCGACCGAGACCATCGCGTTTGTCCATCAGACACGTTCCGGTGACTTGAGAGATCAAGACAATCCTGCAGTGCATCGCGTGTCGGGTTGGTTCAGAATTTGCGGTAATCAATTTGTGGTATTCATCGACCGCATTGCTGTAGCGGGGGCGCGATGACAATCTCGTCTGTCAAAGACGCGTACTTGGGGTTCGCGGCGGACTGGGTTTGCGCCGCGGCGCGCTTTCATGGGATCAGTCCTCGGAACGCTGCGGCAAAACTTTGTCGTGCTGGCCGTGCTCGCACGGGCCGCAGCGCTCTTGTCCACGGCTGAGCCGTCAATGCGGGGACGTTCGCACCCATGATGGCAGCCGTCTTTGCAAGCTTGTTGCTCGCTTTCATCCTTGACCTTTCCGGGCTGGGTCGCATGGCGGTCGCCTGCCTGCTGCTGTCGTCGGTCTTGTGTATTTGGTTGTTTCTTTTCGAGATTTACAGCGCCGACTATGGCTTCCGCATGCCCTGGCTGCAGCTATGAGCAAAGCTCTGGGGGGCACTTCCCCCTGCCGCCTGCGTTGGGCCGCCTGGCCCTCCTGGCGATGCTGGCGATCCTTGCTGCCATTCTGACCGCGGCCATGGGCATGCAATATGCCTTTGGCGAAATTCCCTGCCCGCTCTGCCTGTTGCAGCGCTATGCCATGTTTGGCTGCTGCTTTGGCCTCATTTTGCAATTGCGCTCCGGCCGCTCGGAACGCGGCACCGGTGTGGCGCTGATCTTTGCCGTGCTGCTCTTGGTGATTGCGCTACGCCAAACGCTGCTCGATATTTACCCGCGCCCCGGCCACGCCTATATCGGCAGCGCCGTACTCGGCCTGCACTTGCCGGTCTGGTCCGCCCTGATCGCGCTTGCGCTCCTGTTCGGTCTTGCCGCCCGACTGGCGCTGTTCGGCGGCGTGTGCGATGCATCGGACGATAAGCACCACTTCGCGCGCCTGGCTCGCGCACTCGCCGTCTACATCACCCTGCTCTGCGCGATCAATTTTGTTTCGGCCGTCATGCAATGTGGCCTGGGCGAATGCCACACCTTCGGCTATCGGCTGCTGCAATAATTATTTCTGCGCGTGCGGATCGCGGTGGATCGGATCGATCCACAACACCGTCTCGGGCTTCTCCACCGGCTCGATGTCGAGATTGATGGCGATCGCCTCGCCGTCGCTGCGTACCAGCACGCATTCCAGTACCTCTTCGGTCGAGGCATTGATCTCCTGATGCGGCACGTAAGGCGGAACGAAGATGAAATCGCCCGGACCTGCTTCCGCGGTGAATTGCAAATGTTCGCCCCAGCGCATACGCGCTCTGCCGCGCACCACATAAATGATGCTCTCGAGGTGACCGTGATGATGCGCGCCGGTCTTGGCGTCGGGCTTGATCGTCACCGTGCCGGCCCAGAGCTTTTGCGCGCCGACGCGGGCGAAATTGATCGCGGCCTTGCGATCCATGCCGGGAGTCGAGGGGACGTTCGGGTCCAACTGATTGCCGGGAATGACGCGCACGCCGTCATGTTTCCAGCGTTCGTCCGCGGCAACCTTGGTATGACGATGCTCGTTCATGGCCGCCTCCCGGGACAATAGCAGCACGTTCACATCCCGGCCGCCTCCGATAGCATCACCATATCATCAGGCTCAGCCTTCCGTCGCGACAAATTTGTAACCATCGCCCCAACGCCTTACGCGTGCGCTCGAAGGCGCCGGAAAGTGCGTGGCGCACAGGATTGTCGGCGTCTCGCTGAAGCGATCGAAAATCTGCCGCCGCGTCCGCCCGGCCTGGACCGAATCGTAGTCCGACATCATGCCCAGGTCGGTATATCTGCCCTGCAGCGGCGAATGGATCATGTCGCCGGTGATCAATACATCTGCGCCGGGGCTGCCGACCAGGATCGAGTAATGGTCGATGGTGTGACCGGGCGTCGGAATGAACCGGATGTGTTCGTTGAACGCAAAATCGCTTTTGACGACCTGCTCGCGTTTTGCAGCCACGATTGGCAGCACGGAATCGGTGATCCAAGGCACGCTTGCCGGATTCTGCTTTTCGCGTTCCGTCCAATGGTTCAGCTCGCGCTCCGACATGATGTAACGCGCCTTTGGAAAGGTCGGAACCCAGCGACCATTTTCAAGCCGCGTGTTCCAGCCGACGTGATCGGTGTGCAGATGCGTGCACATCACATAATCGATATCGTTCACGCCAAGCCCGAGCGCCGCGAGGCTTTTTTCGAAACGGTCGCTGTTGAGCATGTGCCAGAACGGCCGGCTTGGCCGCGGCTTGTGATTGCCGACGCAGGCATCGACGAGAATATTATGATGCGGCGTCTTGATCACAAAGCTCTGAATGCACATCACGAGGTTGCCGGCAGGCGTGACGTAGCGCGGCATGAGCCAATCGCGGTTTTCCGCCACCATGTCTTTGGTGAGCGCGGGAAAGAAGCTGAAAGCTTCAAACGACGTGCATTGCGGTTGCTCGACCACCGGATGGATCGAGATATCGTCGAGCGCAAGCGGCATCGTCATGGCGCTGCTCCTGCTTTTGCAATGTTAGCCGCATCTGCCGCACGTGCAAGCGCGGGCGCTGCTGATCATTGCGTTTTCGACGGCGGCGCCACTGTTATGCCGCGCAAGCCTTCGCGCGCGATGAATTGCGCGATCAGCCCGTTGGCTTTGGCAGCCTCGACAAACTCGCTCACATAAGCAAGTCGCCCGGCATGGCCCTTGGGCACGAAAGCCGCCCACGATGTCGTCCCGAAAGCGTCGTCCAAAACATGGGAGCCCGGCACTTGCGCCGCGATCGCAAGCAGCGTCGAGCGCGGTGCCGCGTAAGCATTGACGCGCCCGGAGCGCAACAAGCCGATGCCGGCAACTTGATCATTGGCGCGCCGCAATTGCGCATGTTTGAGTATGCGGCTCAAGCGCAGATCGACGGCGTCCCCGCGCCGTACCGCAATGCGCATACCTGGCCGGTCGGCATCCGCGACGCGGCGAATCGGCGAGCCGGCCGGCACCAGATAGGTGAACTCGCTCTGCATATAGATCGGCGATGCGTCCGCCTCGGCGGTGCGTTCCGGATCGACCACCAGAAACGTCACGTCCCAGGCGCTGTTGCGTACGCCCTCGAACACGGCGCCGGGCCGCGGATACATGATCGGTTCGAGCGCGACGCCGATACGGGCCGCGAGCGCGCGGGCGAGGTCGACGGCCATGCCGTGCATCTCGCCGGTCGTGGGATCTTTGATCGCGGCGGCATGGTTGCCGAGACCAAGTCCGACACGAACTCGTCCAGCTTGCACAAGATCGGCGATCCGCGGGTCAGCACTCTGGGCGCGTGCAGCGGTGCGGCCGACTTCAATGCAGGCGAGCAACAATAAGACCGAAAGCACCAGACCAATTCTTCCTGATGCCGTCGCGACGCCCCCCCGCCCCTTCATTGCGCTCAGTCCGGAATTTGCAACAGCTTAGCCGGCGCGACACGAGACGGCTGTGGCGGCGGTGCCGGCGGCGCCGCAGCGTTTGCCGGCGCCACGGGCGGCGTCGGTTGAGCGACGGCGGCAGGCGTGCTTGTCTCGATCTTCACCGCAGATGCCTTTGCCGCCTGATCCGTATTTGGCGGCGTCGGGGCGGCCGGCTCCTCGCTTCGTCGGATATCGTGATCGCTGCGCGCGGTCCCGTCACGATGCGCGGTCTCCTCGCCTTCGACGGCGCGCGGCACAGGCTTCGCCGCGACCGGCGCGACATGTCCGCCGACCACGGCCAAAACCTCCTTGATCGCCCGCGCATGCAGCCGCGGCACCTTGTCGATGTTGAGATGGCCGATGTCGCCGTCCCCTCGTAGATCGACATTGTTGAGCGAACCGTGAAATCCGGCGCCCGGCCGCATGAAGGCATAGTCGCGCTGCGTGAAATTGACGACGCGGCCGACATTGCCGGGGACCGGAAATGACTGCGTGCCGTCGAAGGGCATCACCAGCGCTACGGGGACGCCCTTGTCGCCGAGATAATCGGCCATTTCCATCACGGCGTCGGCGCCCAGCGAGTGGCCGATGAGAATGATCGGGCCTTCCTTGCCTGCCTTGAACTCCGCCGCCGCCCTGTCGGCCAACGACTTCCAATCGTTATGGCTGTGCGAGGTGGCATAGACGCCGTGCTGATTCAATTCGTCAGCGAGCGTGTCCATCCCGGTGGAGAACACATCGGCAAGCCCGCGAAACAGATAGACATGGGCGCGCGACGCCGCTCCTGCCGGCGTCGCGGGAGCGAACCACAGCGCCAAGGCGATAAGCCCCATGCCGGCATCGCGGCCTATCATGATTGCATCGGCCCCCCGGTCCCCTCCGTCCGGCCCCGTCCCGGCCTGCCGACAGCGCGGTTAAGCGCGGCCCGCGGCAAGCTCAGCCAAACCCATCATCGCGCCAAAAGCAATGCCGCCAAGTGACAGCGTGCGCGATACACCGCAGATCGCGGCTCAAACCGTTCGCCGCGCCAGCGACAGCCAAATGCTGCCGCCCACAAGCACCGCGCCGCCGCGCGATCAGCCGTCAGGTTTCCCGGGGGCAGCGCCATGAGTGGCGGATTACGCGGCGGCGCGGCCAACCCACGCGCACGACAGGAACTGCGCGGATGTTTTACTCACTGCCATTGCCGTTGCCGTCGCCCTGCTCGCCTTCTTCGGACAGCCGCTCGACCGACGCCACCTTCTCGCCGTCGGCTGTCGAGAACACGATGACACCTTGTGTCGAGCGGCCGGCGATGCGAATGCCGTCGACCGGGCAGCGGATCAATTGGCCGCCGTTGGTGACCAGCATGATCTGATCGCTCTCCTCGATGGGGAAGGAGGCGACCAGCCGCCCGTTCCGTTCGGTGACGGACATGGCAACAATGCCTTTGCCGCCGCGGCCCGTAGTGCGGTATTCGTAGGATGAGGTGCGCTTGCCAAAGCCTTTTTCTGAAATCGTCAGCACGAATTGCTCGGCCGCCGACATTTCAACATAGCGCCGCTCACCAAGCTCGATTGCGCCCTCGGCCTCCTCCTGATCCGTGCCGCCGTTCTCCTCGGCTTCGCCGTTACTGCCGCGGCGCACCGCGTTGGCCCGCTTCAGATAGGCCATGCGCTCATCCGCCGTCGCCTCGACATGGCGCAGGATGGAGAGCGAAATCACCTTGTCGCCTTCGGCCAGATTGATGCCGCGCACGCCCATCGAGGTACGGCCCTGGAACACGCGCACGTCGGTCACGGCAAAGCGGATGCACTGGCCGCCGGCCGAGGTGAGCAGCACGTCGTCGCTTTCCTTGCAGATCTGCACGTCGACAATGGCGTCGCCCTCGTCGAGCTTCATGGCGATGATGCCGGAGCGCCGCACATCGACGAAGTCGGACAGCTTGTTGCGCCGCACCGTGCCCCGCGTGGTGGCGAACATGACGTCGAGCTTGTCCCAGCTCTGTTCGTCCTCTGGCAGCGGCATGATGGTGGTGATGTTCTCGCCCTGCTCCAGCGGCAGGATATTGATCAGCGCCTTGCCGCGCGCCTGGGGTGCGGCCTGCGGCAGCCGCCACACCTTCTCCTTGTAGACCTTGCCGAGCGAGGAGAAGAACAGTACAGGCGTATGCGTGGAAGCCACGAACAGCCGCGTAACGAAATCCTCGTCGCGCGTCTGCATGCCGGCGCGGCCTTTGCCGCCGCGCTTCTGCGCCCGGTAGGTCGACAGCGGCACACGCTTGACGTAGCCGGCGTGCGAAACGGTGACGACCATGTCCTCGCGCTGGATCAGATCCTCGTCTTCCATCTCGCCTTCCTGGTCGACGATTACTGTTTTGCGCGGTGTGGCGAATTCGTTTTTGATGGCGGCGAGCTCGTCCTTGACGATCGCTTGAATGCGCGCGCGCGAGCGCAGGATCTCGAGATAATCGGCGATCTCGGTGGCGAGCTTGTCGAGTTCCTCCTTGATCTCGTCACGGCCGAGCGCCGTCAGCCGCTGCAGGCGCAGATCGAGAATGGCTTTGGCCTGCTCCGCGGAGAGCCGAGTGGTGCCCGCATTGGTCACGACGTGGCGCGGATCGTCGATCAACGTGACCATGACCGCCACATCGCGCGCCGGCCAGTCCCGGCTCATCAATTGCTCGCGCGCCTCGTTGGCATCGCGCGCGGCGCGAATGAGCCGGATGACCTCATCGATATTGGCCACTGCAATCGCCAGCCCGACCAGGATATGCGCGCGGTCGCGCGCCTTGCCAAGCAGATGCTTGGTCCGGCGGTAGACGACCTGTTCGCGAAACGAGATGAAGGACTGCAAAAGATCCTTCAGATTCATCACCTGCGGCCGCCCGCCGTCGAGCGCCACCATATTGGCGCCGAATGAGGACTGCAGTGCCGTGAAGCGATAGAGCTGATTGAGCACCACATCGGGCATCGCTTCGCGCCGCAGTTCGATGACCACGCGATAGCCGTCGCGGTCTGATTCATCGCGCAGCGCGCCGATGCCT
>JAJPJB010000081.1 GCA_021324465.1 Hyphomicrobiaceae bacterium | reverse complement strand
AGCCAACGAGACCAAAAAAGCCCGCTCCGTCGTTGCTTTAAGCCGCGTCCCCCGTTGAGCGCGGGGTGCGCCGGTTTCGCCTCCGGCTGCCGATCACGTAGTGAGGCGACTAAACCAAAGTCTCCGTCGCGGAGTCTTCAGGGCCAACCTCAGGCGACTGTCCGGCCTCTTGTCCGGATGCCTACCGATCGACACACGGCCACAGGCACGTGCGAATTTGGGCGAGCGGCACATAGGCGCCCTCAACATGCATTGCAAGAAAAAACGACGCGATGGCTGAAATTTTTTGCGCCTGTCGTGCGGACCGGCGAGCGAGGTACGACGCATGGAGGCCTTGAGGCGCTCTGCGGGGAGCATTGCGCCGCTCGCGACGCGCGAGATGACGAGGGCAGCGCGGCCGTGATAGGTGCGCAGGCGCCACTCCGCGAACGCTTTGCAAAGGTGCTGTGATGCCCGCTCTGCCGATGACTTTTGCCTGCGGCCTCTATGACCGCATGCTCGCGCTACAGACTGGCGAGATCAAACCCGACGGTATCGATCTCAACTTCCTGGTCATGGACAATCCACGGGAAATCTTTGATCGCATGTCCAGCCGGCTCGAATTCGACGCCTGCGAGATGTCGGCGTCTGAATTCATCAGCCGCTTCGCCGCAAAGAAACTCCCATTTGTGGCGCTGCCGGTCTTCGCCTCGCGCGTCTTCCGCCACGGCTTCATCGTGGTGAACCGCAAGTTCGTCGCCTCGCCCAAGGACCTCCCCGGCAAGCGGATCGGCGTGCCGCTCTACACCCAGACCGCCGCCATCTTCGTGCGCGGTTTGATGCAGCACGATCTCGGCATCGATCTGTCGACCATCGAGTGGGTGCAGGGCGCGGTCAATGAGCCCGGCGGCTATGGCAATCCTGCCGTGATGCCGCTGCTTGGGCCGGCCAAGATCACGCCGAACCGGAGCGGCAAGTCGCTGAGCGATCTCCTGGCTGCCGGCGAGATTCAGGCGATCATCGGCTCGAACCTGCCGCGCGCGCTCAACCGGCATCCCGACGTGATGCGGCTGTTCCCGGATTTCCGGGCGCGCGAGCAGGACTATTTCCGCCGCACCCGAATCTTTCCGATCATGCACCTGATCGTCATCCGCAACGATGTTTATGAGCGCCACCCGTTTGTAGCGACCAGCCTGTACAACGCCCTCTGTGCCGCTAAAGACCGGGCCTGGGAGAAAATGCGGAACTCCGGGACGCTGCGCTACATGCTGCCGTGGCTGCCCGACCATGTGGCCGAGATCGACGCGCTGTTCGGCGGCGATTGCTGGCCGTACGGCGTCGAGCCGAACCGTCCGACGCTCGAAGCGCTCGTGACTTACATGGTCGAGCAGGGCCTGATCGCCGCACCCATCCCGATCGAGAAGCTGTTCGTGCCAACTTACGGCTAGATGTGAACTTTCAGGAGTTTTCCGCAGGAAAATGCGACAAAACACAAGAGCTCCAGGCTCGGCGCAAGCCGTCAATCGGTATTGTTCAAGTCACCCCGCAGCACTGCGCAGCGCGCGTTCGACCATGACGCCGATCAGGTGCTTGCGGTAGGCGCCGCTGGCGTGAATGTCATCGGCCGGATCAACCGCGGCCGAGGCGGCCGCTTCGGCCCTCGCGATCGTCGCATCATCCAGCGCGCGACCGTTGATGACGAGTTCGACTTGCGCGAGCCGCAAAGGCGCATCGGCGACGCCAATGGCGCCGATATGGGCATTGTGGACATGGCCGGCGCCATCCGGGTCATAAAACACCGCCGCCGCCGCAAGCGCAAAATCGCCCCGCCGGCGGGCGAACTCGCAAAAGCCAAAACGCCGCCGTGCCGGCCAGGCCGGGAGGTGGACCTCGGTGATGATCTCGTCCGCCTTCAGCGCCGTCATCAGCGGACCGCGAAAGAAATCGCGCGCCGCGATCACGCGTTCGCCGGCCCTGCCGACTACAGTGATATCCGCATCACAGGTTACCGCGACGCCCGGCAGTTCCGCTGCCGGGTCTGCATGAGCGAGGCTGCCGCCGATCGTGCCACGGTTGCGGATCTGATGATGCGCGACGTGCTGGACGGCGGCGACCAGGAGCGGGTGCGCCGCGTGCAATTGCGCATGCGCGAGAACGTCGCGCCAGCGTACCATCGCACCGATGGTAACCCCCTCGTCCGCGACTCTGATCTGCCGCAACTCAGAGAGCTTTCCCAGATCGACAAGCAGCGATGGCGCCGCAACACGAAAGGCGAGCATCGGCAGCAGGCTCTGGCCGCCGGCGAGAAGCTTGGCTTCGCCGTTATGTGCGGCCAAGAGAGCAACCGCTTCAGCTATTGTCGCGGGGCAGGCATACTCAAATGGCGGGAGTTTCATGACGAACAGCGACCGGCTGCATCTGCTTTGCACCGCAGGAAAAATCGCTGTCGGACGCTAGCACCCGGCTCCACGAAGGGTCAACGGCAGCGCGAGTTTCACGTGCATCCGGCGCAATTGCTGCTAGGCTTGGCGCAAAGCCGCGGCCGGCCGATAGACCTTGGCCGCCGCCGCTGCCAAGAATGTTTGCCGAGTGGAGGACGCCGATGTTGAAAAGAGTGCCGCGCACCGGAAACGGTCGCAATAAAATACCGGCCGCCGGCAGAAACGGCAGTAAGAATGGCAAGAACACCGCGCGCGTCGCCGTGCTGCCCAAGATCAACAATCTCACCGACACGCGCCACATTCTGGCTCACGCGGCCAAGGACGCCAAAGCGCACGATTACTTGATCGTCGACGTCGATGCTCATGTCACCGAGACGGCGTTCTGGTCGGAAATCGTCGATCGCATGGACAGCGATGTCTATCGGCAGATGGCGCGCGCCTTTAAGGAGCGTGGCGGCTCGCCGCCGGGCCTGCTCAATGCCACACCGGGGTTTTTGCATCAGGATGTGTTCGGCCGCATTCCCCATCAGCAGCGGCTTGGCGAGCCGGTGCCGGGCGGCCGCACGCACGCGCAGGTGACACTCGTCCGGCGCGCCATGGATTCCATGGGCATTGACTACATGGTGGTGTTTCCGACGCCAATGCTGGTGCTCGGGATGCACCCGCAGATCGAAATGGAAGTGACAATCGGCAACGCTTTCAACAAATGGCTGACGGAGGAGATTCTACCACAGGACCGGCGTATCAAGGCGATGTTGTATCTGCCGTTCAATCATCCGGAGGAGAGTGTCAAAGCGGTGGAGCGATACGCTGATACGCCGGGCGTCATTGGCTACTCGGTCACGTCGACACGCTACCGCGCGGTCAATCACGACAGCTATATGCCGCTTTACTCGGCCATTCAGGCGACCGGAAAGCCGCTGGCCTTCCATTCCGGCTTCCACTGGGGCGACCAGTCGATGCAGCAGTGCAACCGTTTCATCTCCATGCACTCGATCTCGTTCGTCTACTTCAACATGATTCATCTGACGAACTGGATCATCAACGGCCTTCCCGAACGTTTTCCGAAGCTTAAGGTGCTTTGGATCGAAAGCGGGCTCGCCTGGGTCCCGTTCATGATGCAGCGGCTTGATTCCGAGTACATGATGCGCTCGTCGGAAGCGCCGCTGCTCAAGCGCCGGCCGAGCGAATATATCGCCGACATGTATTTCACCAGCCAGCCGCTGGAGCGCTCGAATATGCAGCTCACCGAGGCGACCTTTGACGCGATTAAAGCGAAGACGCAGCTCTTGTTTGCTTCGGACTGGCCGCATTGGGATTTCGATCTGCCGTCTTCCATCACCACGCTGCCGTTCCTGGACGAGGAAGCAAAGCGCAATATTTTGGGATTGAACGCAGCGCGTCTGTTCAACTTGGAAATTCCAAAACACAAGCTGATCAAGAGCAGCAGGGAGCCGGCGAGTCGCGTGGCGGTAACGGCGTGAGCGGCAAGAATTCTCGCATGGTAAAGGCTCGCAAAGCGGCCAAGCGCATGTCCGTCGCCGCTGGGCGAGGCGGCACGAGGTCGCGCCGACAAATCGCGAGCAGCCAGCCTGGCAATCAGGGCACAGACTTTTGCGCCGCTGCCCGCGCGGCGCTCAAGTGCGGCGAGCCCGACGCGATTTCTGATGCTGCTCTGCAGCGGATACTTTCCGCGGCGGTAAAGCTCTATGCCGCAAAAGTCGAGCGGCGCGGCCATAACCTCGCACCGTTCCCGCATGGCGCCGTGACCGCGACCGAGACTGTAGTGACCGCCTGCGGAATGATCCGCGCCGCCGATCTCAACATGTTCGACGTGGCGATCTGGTTTCATCGCCCGCCTGGAATTGAGTGACGGAGCAGCACAGAAGGTGGATGTCTATGCAGGAAGTTGCAGTCGGGAAGCTGAGCGATATCGCCGACGGCGATTACCGCGTTTTTGCCCTCGATAATCTCGAAGTCGGCATCTTCCGCACTGGCAGCAAGGTGCTGGCCTACGAAAACATCTGTCCGCACGCCGGCGGCCCGGTTTGCCAGGGCAAGATTTTTCATCAGGTCGAAGAGATCATCACGTCGGATAAAAAAAGCGCTGGGCTGCGATTTGGCAAGCAGCGCCACATCGTCTGCCCCTGGCACGGCTATGAGTTCGATCTCGCCACCGGTTGCCATCCGGGCGACGCGTCGGTGCGCCTGACGCCGGTGCCGGTCGCCGTCCGTGACGGCAAAATCTACGTCAGCGTGCCGGACTAGCTTCACAGCTAGCTTGCCTTGCGTGAATTAGCTCTGAGTCTTGGCAAGCGCGGCAACCGCCGCAAACAACCCCGTGACGTCGCCTTCGGCGATATTGCGCGTGATGAACACGAGGCGGCTGACGCGATCATCGTCAGAAGCCGGCCAACGTTCCAGCTCGACCGGCGGATGCGATAGATGCTGCACATATTGCACAACGACCGGGCCGCGGCAGCCTGCGACGTTGAGAATGCCTTTGGCGCGCAGGAGATCCGCGCCGCGCAGTGCGATCAGCGTCTCCATCGCCCGGGAGAATATCTGCCAGTCGACCGGCTGATCCTGTACGATCACAAAGCTCTTAATGCCGTCACCGTGCTCGGCTTCAGCGACAAAGCCGCTGCGTTCGCTCGTGGTCGGCTCGACGATATGGCTCGGCTCAAGGGCGCCGGCAACGGCGATGTCGATCGCCGCGCGCGGATTGAGCACCCTCAGGCGGCGTGTCAAAGTGCCGACCGCCGTCTCGGTCGCGAGATCGGCCTTTGAGATCACCAGCCGATCGGCGAAGATAACCTGTTTGCGCGCCTCGGCGGCGCTCTCCAGCTCGGCTCTGCCATTGACGGCATCGACGACCGCAAGCACGACATCGATATGGAATTCGCCGCCGAGCGCGCGATCGGTCGAGAACGTCTGCAGAATCGGCCCTGGATCGGCGAGACCCGACGTTTCGATGATGACCCTGCCGAATGGCGGAACCGTGCCGCGCTCGCGGTCAAAAACGAGCCGGCGCAGCGCCAGCTGCAAATCGGTGCGGGTGATGCAGCAGACGCAGCCATTGCCAAGGAGAACGGTTTCTTCGGCGCTGTCGCGAATGAGCGCATCGTCGATACCGACCGCGCCGAACTCGTTGACGATCACCGCGGTGCCGGCGCCGTCCGGCGATTGCAGGAACCGGCGGATCAGTGTCGTCTTGCCGGCGCCGAGAAATCCGGTGACCACGGTGACCGGAATGCGCGCGCCGCGCTCGCGCTTAAGCCGCCGCCCGAACGGGCCGGCCTCGCGCGAGGGGAAAAGGTCGAGCATCGGTCGCGATCAGAAATCCATCTCCAGAATGTACAGCCCGCCGACATGGCGATCGACGGCATAAACGATGCCTCGCTCATCGACAAAGACATCGTTCATCTGGATCGTGCCGGTCGGCGCGCCGGGCGGCGCCGGCGGCATGAACACGCCGACTTCCTTCGGCTGATACGGATTGGAAATGTCGTAGGCCCGCAAGCCGCCATTGAAGAAGGTGCCGAGCACGATCTGATCGGAATGCCACGCCGTGGGCAGCGGAACGTTCTCATGAATATTATGCGCGCCGAAACGGCCGGCTTGAGCGTAGACAGCCGGATCGGGCAGCGGGCAGGTCGCGATCGGCACCAAATTGGTTTCCTCGCGGGCGTCGAGCACCCAGATCAGCTTCGGCCAGTCCTTGGCGTTGTTCTCCGTCGACTCGTCGGTGATCAGCATCAGGCCGCGGTCGAACAGCGGCACGATGGTGTGCATGAAGCCGGTATAGGGCGGTGAATTGGTCCACGACGACACTTTTTTCGGATTGGCCTTGTCGGAAATGTCGAGCACGAACATGCCGCCGTCAATATAGGCGAGATAGCAGCGGTCGCCGCGCTGCGGATAGACGTTGCAATTGTGGGCGCGGAACCCCTTGTCGATCGGATGCCGCGACGGCGGCATCACGTTGTCGCCCTGGCGCGTGCCCGGCATCCACCACCGGCCGACCTCGACCGGCTTCGACGGATTGCGCACATCGATACAGCGATAGAACTGATCATCGAGCGGGTGCGTCGGCACGAAATCGCGGGAACCCGACGAGCAATGAACATATTCGCCGTCGCAGAACCACAGCTGGTGCACGCCGCGCGAATGCGGGCCGGAGCAGTCGAAGAAGGAAATCGACTTCGGATTCTCCGGCTTGGAAATGTCGAACAGCTCGAAACCGGCAGGCTGCGAATTCTTTTTGGAGGTCTGATAGGCAACGGCCATTAGATTGCCGCAGGTCTCCAGTGAGTTCGATCGCATATTGGCATGCGGCAGATCCGTCTGGCAGACCACTTTCGGCTTGCGCGGATCGCTGACATCGACCGCGGTAAAATTTTTCGGCGCGCTCTCATGCGCAAGCCAGATGATGCGCCGCCCGTCGGGGGCGATCTGCACCGACATGCCCTCACCCATGCCGCCGAAGCCCGCGAGCATGTCGTGCGCCAAGAGCTTGAAATTCCAGATTACCGGTTGATAGCCCTTGGTCAGCGGGCTGTTTTCGGCGACCGACATTCCTCTCTCTCCTGTTCAATTCTTCTCTGGTTCGACAATCGGCCTTAGGCTCCGCTACGGGCGCGCTCCATGAAGTCCGGGCGCAGCGCCTTGCGCCAATCCGGAACGGCATTGATCAGCTTGCTTTGCATCAAAATTTCCGCCTGCTGCTGCATATAGGGTACGAGATCGGTCGGAAAGCCGGGATCGACTTCGACGCGCGACAGCGCCTGCGAGAACGTGTCGAGCGACATGTTGTATCCCTTGCCGGTGTAGAACGAATAGATCACATCGGCGACCTTTTTCGGATTGTTCTTGAAATCCTTGGCGGCGTCGAGCCAGGCTTTGAGATAGGCCACGACGACGTCCGGCTTTTGCGCGACGAGATCCGGCGTCGCCGCCATGAAGACCGGCATCGGATCGACACTCGAAAAGTCCATTAAGTCGGTGCCGATGCCCTCGGCGACTGCAATAACATTGTACGGCTCGACATTGACCATGGCGTCCACGGTCTTGGCAGCGAGCGCGGCAACCATATTGTTCACGTCCATCCGGACTTCCTGGTAGTCGCCCTTCTTAAGCCCGTGCTGCGGGGCGATCACGTCGACGAAGACATTGCCGACCGACGAACCGGTCTGGTTGGCGATCTTTAACCCGCGCAGCTGTTCGACCTTGGTGATATTGAGATCCTTGCGCGCGGTAATGCGGGCGGTCTTGCCGACATGCTCGATCAGCGCGATGGCCACCAAACCACCTTTGGCATTGCCGATGATGAAAGACTGGGCGGCATAGGTCCCGACATCGACCTGCCGCGCCACCATTTGCTGCATTGTGAGGTTGCCGGACGGCACCGGATATTGCTCAACGGCGAGACCGTGCCTCTCGAGATAGCCGGACTTCATCAAATAATAGGTCGGCATGCCCCAGATATTGGTCTGGTAGCCTTGGCGGATGGTTTCCGCCGCTCTTGCCTCTCGTGTCGTACCAAACCCCGCCGCCAGCACGCCGGCGCTCGCAGCCGTGAGGCACTGCCGTCGTGTAAGTGTCATCAGCGTCATGGCTCATCCTCCCGCTTGCGCAGCTCTATTCCTGGTCCTGTTGCATGCCGAATTCTTGAACGCTCGCGGCAACGTCATCCGACGTGTTCTTGATTACGGCGCTCAGTTCTTGCGGCGTCGACGAGATCGCGATCTGCCCGCCATTTTCGATCAGACTGTGGTAGTCCGGCTGGGCAACGATCGGCACAATCTTGTCGTGCAGCGTCTTGATGATCGATGCCGGCGTGCCGGATGCCGCGCAGATGCCAAGCCAGCCGAAGCGTACAAAATCGATGCCTTTTTCGCGCACGGTCGGCACTTCTGGTAAATTGGCCAGGCGTTGCGGACTGGTCGTCGCCAGGATTTTGATCTGCTTGGCCCGGTAGGACGGCACAATCGCCAGAGTAGGCGAGACATAGAAATCGACGCGGCCCGCCATCATCTCCTGCACCACTTGCGGTCCGCCGCGAAACGGAATCCGGTTCATGGTGATGCCGGCCAGCTTTTGCAATTGCCGCGCCATGATCTCCTGCGCCGAGCCGGCGCCAATCGTCGCATAGGTGACATCGCCGGGATGTGCTTTGGCGTAGCTGACGAAAGTTTCAAATGAGTCCGCCGGAATCGTATTGGCGAGCGCTAAGCCATAATAATATTCGGCTATCAGCGAGATCGGCGCGAGCTGATCCAATTTGAACCCGACGTTGCGATACATTGCGACGTTGATCGGATCGAAATGGGTGCACAAAAGCAGCGTGTAGCCGTCCGCCGGCTGCGCCAGCAGATCGCGGGTCGCCATGATCCCGGCCGCCGCCGGCTTGTTCTCGACCACGACACGATGCCCAAGCGCATCGCTCAATTTGTCGGCCACGTACCGCGCCGGGATATCGGTCGGCCCGCCGGCGCCGAAGCCCACCAGGAGGCGGATCGGCTTGGTGGGATAATTGTCTTCCGCAAAGGCGCCGCGCGCCGCCGAAACGAGGATGCCGGCGAATGCGATGAGAAGATACCGCCGCATGGCGGTGCGACCGCGCGGGGCAAAAAGCGGCAATTTCACGCGTGTTTCTCCTGACCCAGCAAATGCAGCAGCTCTTTTTGATAGCCGAGAAATTCGACGCTCAGCGGATCACGCGGCCGTGGCAGCTTGATCGCAAGTTCGGTCTTGACCGTGCCCGGATGGGGGGTCATGACCACGACGCGATCGGCGAGATAGACCGCTTCGGCGACATTGTGGGTCACATAGATCACCGTCTTGCGCGTCGTCCGCCAGACATCGGCGAGCAACTGCTGCATGTCGTCGCGGGTGAGGGCATCGAGCGCAGCGAACGGCTCGTCCATCAACAGCACCGCCGGGTTGTAAGCAAGCGCGCGCGCGATGGCGACGCGCTGCTGCATGCCGCCGGATAGATGATGCGGATAGGACTTTGCAAAATTTTCAAGCTTCACCAGGCGCAGCTGTTCGAGCGCGATGGCCTCACGCTCGGCCTTGGGTACGCCCTTCATCTCAAGGCCGAAAGCGACATTGCCGAGCGCCGTGCGCCAGGGAAACAGCTGGGCAAAGTCCTGGAACACGACGCCGCGGTCCATGCCCGAGCCGTTGACCGGCGCGCCGCCAATGCGAATTTCGCCCGACGTCGGCGTCAGGAAGCCCGCAATGATATTGAGGAGCGTCGACTTGCCGCACCCGCTCGGCCCGACCACGCACAGAAATTCGGAGGCCTCCATGGCGAAGCTGACGCCGCGCAGGCCCGGCACGGTGCGCCCCGGCGTGTCGTAAACAAGCGTTATGTCGCGCGCCTCGATATGGGCCATCGCCCTTTCCGCCCGTCTCTCCGGCTCGGTTTGCCGAGACCCTTATTTTCCCCGGTTGCGGTCCGGGGCAGGTTTTGGAATTTATGCCTTTATGCGCTTCTGACGGCGCGCAGGCTTTGTGCCAGATGCCGATCAGTCAGAACAAGGGGGAAACGGGCCATGAAATGCTTGCTCGCGCTTCGCGCCATTTTGGCCCACTGCCCCGTCCGCGCAATCTCGGCTGCTGTGCTGATGCTTGGCCTTGCTCTTGCCGCGCCGCCGGCCTGGCCCGATGCCTATCCGAGCCGTCCCATTCATTTGATCGTCAATTTCGCCCCGGGCGGTACTGGAGACATCGTCGCACGGATCGTCGGCAGCCAGCTTTCGACCGAGCTCGGGCAATCGGTGATCGTCGAAAACCGTCCCGGCGCCGGGGGCACGGTGGGCGCCCGCGATGTCGCTAATGCCACACCCGACGGCTATACGATGACGGTCGCGCAGACGCCTGAGATCGCCATCAACCCGTATTTCATGAAAGGCGCGGGCTACAACCCGCTGAAGGATTTGCAGCCGCTCGCGCTTGCCAGCCTGGTGCCGCTGGCGCTGGTCGTCCCCGAAGCTGCGCCGTATTCGACCATGGCGGATTTCGTCACATTCCTGCGCACCACCCAACAGCCCGTCACTTTCGCTTCCGCCGGCGTCGGCACTCCCGGCCATCTCGCCGGCGAATATCTGAAGCTCAAGCTCAACAACAGGATGACGCATGTGCCGTATAAGGGCGCCGCTCCCGCGTTGAACGATGTGGTTGGCGGGCAGGTCGATTTTTACTTTCCTGGATTTCCTGCCGCGTTACCGCTGATGCAGGGCGGCAAGGTCAAGCTGTTGGCCGTCTCCTCCGCCAAGCGCGCACCAACGGCATCTGAAATTCCGACCGTCGCCGAGGCAACGGGAATTGCAAATTTCGATTTCACGCTGTGGGTCGGCTTCTTCGCACCGCACGGCATTGCACCGGAACTGGCGGCGCGGCTCAACACGCAGATCAACAAAATCCTGCTCGAGCCCGCCATCAAATCGCGGCTCGAAAACGACGGCGCGCAGATCGCCGCTTTGTCGATCGACCAGTTCACCGCTTTCGTGCAGCGCGAGATCGACAAGTACAAAGATGTCATCAAGGCCGCCGACATCAAGTCGGAGTGACCACGCGCGCGCGTCCCGGACGCGGCGCGGCATGAAACCGGTACGCCGCCGTTGCGGACCTTCGCAGGATCGACGCGCGTAACTATCCCGGGCCTGCAGCGCTGATTTCGTGCTGCGTTGCGCCCGAGGAAACAACAAAGCGCTAATTTAGCTCTTCGCTGCGCGTGCCATGCCCCAGCGATAGATGGTGGCGCGCTCGATCGAGCCGAACACCAGGCGCTCGGTGAGAAAGCCGATCAGGCCGATAACGACAAGGGACGCGAGCATCATATCGGTGTTCAAGAACTCCTTGGCGTCGAAGATCACCCAGCCCAGCCCCCAATTCGACGCCGCCAGCATTTCCGCGCCAATGACCGCGATCCATGCGCGCAGAAAGGCTTGCCGCAACCCTGCGATGATAAAGGGCGATGCGCCGGGAATGATCACTTTCCAGAACAGCGCCCGTTCGGTCGCCCCCATCGCGCCGGCGGCACGCAGCCAGAGCGGATTGACGGCGCGAACACCCGACCAGGTATTGAGCAGCATCGGAAACAAAGCGGCGTAGAGCACGATCAGGATCGCCACCGTGTCGCCCAGCCCGAACCAGAGAATGAAAACCGGGACCCAGGCAAGCGAGGGAATCGGCATTAGCGCGCTCAACAGCGGCATCACGAAATTTTCCACGGGGCGAAAGCGGCCCATCATCACGCCCAAAGGCAGGCCGATCGCGACCGCAAACGCGAAACCCACCAGCACGCGATACAGCGTCGCCCCGGCATGCGCGATCATGCTGCCGTCGCGAAGCGACTCGAACAGAGTCTGCGCCACCGTGCCGAGGGTCGGCATCAGCGCCGGCGCGAAGTAGCCGCTGCGCGCCACGGCCTCATAAGCGCCGGCGAGAATGAGCAGCGTGAGGATGCCGCGGCGCAGCGCGGCGTAACGGCGGAAAACGGCATGATCAGCGGCGGCGGTCATGTCATCATGCCCCAGCGCACCACCGTGAATTGCTCGAGTCGCTCAAAGACAAGCTTCTCCAGGCCCAGCCCGATGAGCGCGATTACTGCGATACCCGCGAGCATCACGTCGGTATCCAGAAATTCGCGGGCGCCGAAAATCAGCCAGCCGAGGCCCCATGGCACGGCGGCCAGCATTTCGACGGCAACCAGGATGCGCCAGGCCTGCGCCAGGCCCAGGCGCAATCCGGTCAAGATATAGGGCAGCGCGCCAGGCAGAATGACATGCCGAAACAGCCGACGATCGTCGGCGCCCATCGCATGCGCAGAACGCACCCAGATGTCTTTCACCGCTTTCACGCCAGTCCAGGAATTGTAGATGATGGGGAAGGCCGACACGAAGGCCACGAGCAGCACCGAGGCAACATTGCCGAGCCCGAACCACAGCAGAAAGAGCGGCGTATAAGCGAGCCCCGGAATCGGTGCGCCGATACTGATGACCGGCAGAAAGATATCCTCGGCACGGCGCGACCGTCCCATCAAGATGCCGATCGTGACACCGACGATTGCGGCCAGCGCAAATCCGGCGCTGAGGCGGAGCAAGGTATCGAGCGCGTGATGCGGCAAGACGCCGCTCAGTGTCAGGCGAATGAATGCGCGAGCGACCGCTTCCAAGGGGGGAAACAGGCGCCGCGGAAACAGGCCGAGATGCGCGACGATCTCCCAAATTCCGCCGACGACGATAAACGGAAAAATATTCTGCCAAGCGCGCCGCCAAGGCAGCGGCACATGCGCTCGCCCCGCCGCCGAACGCTGCTCACCCGCCGCAACCGCGACATGACTCAGCTGGCGACGCTCAACGAGGTCCTGCATGGCACTTTAGCATAATGCTGCGCCGTCGCGCGGCACAAGACGCGATCTCGATACGGCCGTTGCAGTGTTTGCGGCCTGTGCTAGAGCATCTGCCGGCAGGCGGACTGAAGGAGCTGAGAATGGCCTCCAGGAATGCGCAGAAGATCGGGTGGATCGGCATGGGCCGCATGGGCTACCCGATGGCCGAGCGGCTCATCAAAGCAGGCCATGACGTCTCTTGCTGGAATCGCACCAGAGCCAAGGCGGAGCCGCTCGAAAAGATAGGCGGCAAGGTGGTCGATCACTTGTCCGACCTGAAGTCTGTGGATGTGCTGTTCTCGATCGTTGCCACGGGCGCGGACGTCCAGGATGTGCTCTACGGCAAGAACGGCGTGTGCAGCCAGGGCGGCAAGATGCCGCCGGTCGTCGTCGACTGCTCGACCATCGCGGTGGAAGAATCGGCGGCGATCCGTCGCAAGCTTAAGGAGCTTGGTGCCGACTTTGTCGCGGCGCCGGTCAGCGGCAATGCCAAAGTCATCAAAGCCGGCAAGCTCTCCTCCGTCGTCTCGGGCCCGGAGGCCGCCTGCAAGATCGCGATGCCGCTGATCGAAATCTTTGCGCCGCGCGGCGTGTCCTATGTGGGTGCAGGCGAGCTCGCGCGCGTCTGCAAGATCGCCCACAATGTCATGCTCGGCGTCGTCATCGAGAACCTGATCGAGATCACGCTGCTCACCAACAAAATGGGTGTGCCGCGGCATGCCTTTCTCGCTTTTCTCAACAATAGCGTGATGGGTTCGATGTTCACCGCCTACAAGACTCCGGCTTTGGTCAACCTCGATTGGGCCACGACATTCACGGCGGAACTGCTGCGCAAAGACCTCGACCTCGGACTTGAGCTCGCGCGCGAAATGGACGTGCCGATGCCGGTGACCGCGGCGACGCGTGAGGTGCTGCAGAGCCATTTCGGCGCCGCGATGCTGCAGAAAAATCCCGCAGAATATCTGTCCAAGGATTTTGCCGCTTTGGCCGAGACTATGGCACTGGCGGCCGGCATGAAGCTTGAGAGCGAGAACAAGAACGTTCCAACAGGCCTGGAGAACTGAGACGACGGTACAGCAGCCGTTGCGACCAATAAGGGAGGAAATGATGGGGCGGAAGCCACGCTGGTTCTTTGTGGTGGCAGGAATTGCGGCTGCGCTTGCGGCTACCTTCCGGTTCGCGGCAGCTGCAGATTGGCCGACGCGCCCGGTCAAATTCATCCTCACGCTCGGCCCCGGGAGCGGCGCCGACATCGAAGCCAGGCTGTTCGCGGATCGGCTCAGCCGGCGCTGGGGTCAGCCGGTCGTGGTCGAGAACCGGCCTGGCGGCGACGGCATTATTGCCATCAATGCTTTTGTCGCCGCCCATGACGATCATGTGCTGCTTCTGACTCCAACATCGTCGTTTACCGCGCATCCCTTTCTGCACGATCATCTGCCCTATAAGCCGACCGACCTTGTGCCGATCGCGCGCATGTCCAACACTTTCGTTGCGGTCTCGGTGCCGACCAGTCTCGGTGTCAGTTCGCTCGACAAGTTCGTCGCGCTGATCCGCGCGGAGCCTGGCAAGCTCAACTGGGCCGGCGTGACCGGCGCGCTCGATTTCTTGTTGGCCGGCTGGCTGCAGCAGGAAAACCTGAGCATGACCAAGGTGGCCTACAAGAACCCCGTCGACGCCGCCAACGACCTCGCTGAAGGCCGCGTGCAGCTTTACGAATCGGCTTTCGCGATCGTGCGGCCGCAGCTCGAGAGCGGCAAAATCACCGTACTTGCCGTGACCAATACGGTGCGCGCGCCGAGCATCCCGAATGTTCCGACGGTGGCCGAGGCCGGCCAGCCGGCGCTGACAGTCGACGGCCTGGTCGGACTATTCGGCCCGACCGGAATGCCGGCCGAATTGCGCCAGCGTATCGCAGGCGACATCAAGGCAGTGGCCGACGACACGATCAGGGACCGTTTAGCGGCCACCGGCCAGCTGCTCAATGTCGGCGGCCCGGATGAATTCGCCAAATCGACCGAGCAGCAGCGCAATCAGGTCGCGCAATTTGCCAAGAAGCTCGGTATTGTTGAGCTGCCGCAAGACTAGAGGAAATCTCACTGCTTGACCTCGGTCTCGACATCGATCGCCAGAAGCCACTGACCGCCGCGCCTAGTCCACACACTTGCCGCCCGATAGGGCGGCCGCGGATTGTCCGGTGAAACATGGTCGGCGATCATCGCTGCACCATCGCCATAGACCGCGAGCCGCATGGTCGCGACCTCGCTGACGGTCACGGCGAGATTGGACTTCTTCTCGCGCTCGATAGTTGTGACGATCTCCGATTTTGGCACCGGCGGGTAGCCGGACCGGTACAGCATAAACTCGTCGGCGACATGCTTGCCCCATTCGCTGGAATTATGCGTCAGAGTGGCTCTTGCGATCTCCTGAAAGGCGGTGACGATCTCCTGTTCGGCCGGCGAGCGAACGCGATAGGGAATCGCGTCGCAGGGGTTCTTGCATTCGTAAGGCTTGCCGTCCGTTTTGGCCTCCGGCTTGGCCTCGGTATCGGGCGGCGTTTCAGACCTCGCCGGATGTCTGTCGCTTGTGCCAAGCGCCACCTCCTGCATCGTCAGTGCGCGCCAGGAGCCCTTCTGTTTGGCCCAAACATCGAGAAAGAACGGCTCGCCGCCGGCAGCCGGCCTGCGCGTTCCGGTCGCTGCGGCGACGAGGCCATAGACCTTGACCCTCACCTCAGCCGTGGGACCCGCGGCGGCAACGTTCTTGAGTTCGGCGAGAAATTCCTTGCGCGGAATGGTTTTGCCGTTCTCGTCGGTGAAGGTGAATTGCAGTGACAGGAGCTTGCGTGCGGCCGATCTGTCGGCCGTGCGCAACGCCTCGCTCAGCGCGGTTTCGGCTGCGCTTACCGATGACTCGTCACTCGTCGCCGGCTGCGCCCGCGTTTCGGCAAGCACTACGACGAGAATGGCGGCCGCGAGGATGGCGGGCCAAAGCCGCTCTGCGGCCCGGTGCCCCGCTGCTGGTGACGCCGCCGACATCTCAACCGCAGTGATGGCAACGGCGGTGTCTGTATTTGTGGTGCGCGGCGGCCCTCCGCCCGCTGGCCATGGCAAGGCGGCAGGGCTGGCTCAGCTGCGAGTATTTGGCCTTCATGCAGGCGGTAACCTTGGCCACGTCAGGGATGGCGTCCTGGCACAGCCGCATCGCATCGGACGTGCAAGCCTGGCGCTCGGCATCGGTGCCTTGTGCGACCGCAGCGTCGATGCCGTAAAGGCTCAAGCCGTTGAATAAGGCCGCCAAACAGATGAAACGGACGATCCGCATATGCATGTCCCGGTTCCTACAGATGCTGTGTGCTGGGTTGCAAGACGCGCAACCGCGGAGCAGTCTTAAGTCGATCACGCGCCGAGCTTTTGAGGGATCGCAAACTAGCCGCGACAAGGCACGCCGTCGATAGGAACCGGCGAAAAAGTTATGAGCTGCGCAAGGCCTGATCGCACTCGCCGCCCTCCTTTACCTCGATATTCGCCTTTTGACGGTAAAATTTTGACGGCAAATAAAAGGCAGCGCGGATCGGGAGTGCCGATCTCGGGCACAGCACCATGCAGGAAAATCTCCTAGACGAAGGCCTATTGTTGGTGGCCCCAGGCGAAGCCTCGGGGCGCGCTCGGCGCAATGCCGCCCCGGGCGATGTCACCTTTGCATGGCTCGACGGCGCGCTCAACGACATCGGCCGTCGCATTATCGAACGAGAGGTGACGGCAGAACCTTCCGTCGCGCATGGTCACGACAACTTCGCCAACCGCGCCGGCATCGCGGGCCGCCAGGGTCGATCGCAGCAGCGGGTCCATGGCAGCATGGCCGCCAACCAGCACGGCGGCAGCGAGCAACGCGACAAAGAGGGAAAAGATGACGACCGCGCGGCTGGATGTGACGCCGTCTTCGTCAAGTTGTGGAGCTTTGCGCGGCGGCGGAGTCGCCTTGGCGTGGCCCGCCTTTGCAAGCAACACTGCCGTTCTCGAATTTGGCCGCCTCTCCCCGCGCATTTTGCGACAGAACTACAAAACCGTTGAACTGCCGATAAACAAATGTCTCTGATTTGATCGAATTGCTGCGCATCACTTGGAAAGCGCGTCTTTACGCCTCTTTACCCTCGCCGCGGCATGGTGAAAAACTGGTAAAATGCCGACGAGACGTCGCCACCAATTCAGGAAGACGAACAAGAACGAGGAAAGCCCAACCGCATGCGAACGCAAGTCGCCATCATAGGTGCCGGCCCGGCGGGTCTGTTGCTGGGTCAGCTCCTGCATAAGAGCGGCATCGACAACGTGATCCTGGAGCGGCAGACCGCAGATTACGTGCTCGGCCGCGTCCGCGCCGGAGTCATCGAACAGGTGACGAGGGATCTGCTCGATCAAGCCGGGGTGGGCGCGCGCATGCATAAAGACGGCTTGGTGCATGACGGCGTGCAGATCTGCGTCGACGGCAAGCGGCATCATTTGTCGTTCAAGGAACTGACCGGAAAATCGGTGTTGGTCTATGGTCAAACCGAGATCACCCGGGACCTAATGGAAGGCCGCGCAGCAGCGGGCGCGAAGACGATTTATTCGGCGCATGACGTTGCGCTCCATGATTTCTCCCGCTCCGCGCCGCGCGTGACGTATAGTGTCGACGGCAAATCCGAGGAGATCGTTTGTGACTTCATCGCCGGATGCGACGGTTTTCACGGCGTTAGCCGGCCGAGCGTGCCGGCAGGCGCGATCAAGACCTATGAACGCATGTATCCGTTCGGCTGGCTCGGTATTTTGTCAGACACGCCGCCCGTTTCCGAAGAGCTGATCTATGTGCGGCATCCGCGCGGCTTTGCGCTGTGCTCGATGCGCTCGCATACGCGCAGCCGCTACTACATCCAGTGCAGCCTTGACGATCACATCGATGCCTGGCCAGACCAGCGCTTCTGGGATGAAATCCGGCCCCGCCTCGACGAGCAAGCCCAGGCCGATCTCATCACCGGCCCTTCGATCGAGAAGAGCATTGCTCCTCTGCGTAGCTTCGTCGCTGAGCCGTTGCGCTTCGGCCAGCTGTTTCTCGCCGGCGACGCCGCTCATATCGTGCCACCGACCGGGGCCAAAGGCCTCAACCTTGCGGCGAGCGATGTACAATATCTGTGGCGGGCCCTGGTCGAACATTATGCGGATAAATCGGACGCCGGCCTTGCACATTATTCCGACCGTGCGTTGGCCCGGGTATGGAAGGCCGAACGCTTCTCGTGGTGGATGACAACAACATTGCACCGGATGTCCGACAATCCATTCGACCATCAGCTGCAGCTGGCCGAGCTTGATTATCTGTTCCGATCAAAAGCTGCCGCGACCGCTTTTGCGGAGAATTATGTCGGGCTGCCGTATTAGAGCATTTTCCGGGAAAAGCGGGTACCGGTTTTCCGTAAGAAAATGTGACAAAACAAAACCCCTGGAGCGTTTTCCGATTCCATCGAATCGGAAAGCGCTCTAGGCAGCATCGGACGGTCGGATCAGCATCGTCAGCTTGAGGTCGGGCTGGCGCGCCAGATTGAACGTGATTTGCTCATAACGGAGAAATCCGTCCGCCGGATGATTGAAGGTGCGCTCACCGCCTTCACGGCCCAAAACGGCCTGCTGGTCCCAATATTGCGCAAACTCTTCGCTCTCCTGCTGCAGCTCGGCAATCAGCACACGGAGCTTCGGATCATCGAAATGCGCACCGGAAGCGGCGCGAAACTCCGCGGCAAGACGGCGCGCCCGCACCGGCCAGTCGCAGATCAACGAACGCGCGCCCGGACAACAAAATGTGAAGCGCAATAGATTGCGCTCGCCGCCGGTATCGAGCCAGCCGACGAACAGGTACGCGGCAGCCGCGTTCCAGCAGCGCGCATTCCAGAGGCGATCCAGAACATAAGCAGGAGCAGTGATCGCATCGACGCAGACGGCCAGAGCCGCGGAGATGGTCTCGGCATCGGAACAGTCCTGCTCCGGGTCGCGCTTGCCGGCGAGATCGAAAAGATAGGCGCGCTCAGCGCGGTCAAGCCGCAACGCTTCGGCCAGGCGGGACAACGCATTGGCCGAGACCGAGACATCACGGCCCTGCTCGATCCAGGTGAACCATGTCGTGCTCAGACCGCACAGTTGCGCGAGTTCCTCGCGCCGAAGTCCCGGCGTTCTGCGCCGTGTACCGGCCGGAAAGCCAAGTGCTGCCGGCGTCATCCTTTCGCGGTGCGCGCGGACGAAGTCGCCAAAGGCACGGCGTTGCGCCGGAGACCGTACTGTGGTCATGGTGGATGTTATACCAGCATAAATGGCTCTCTTAAACCGGGATGTTCGTCGCGCTAATTTGGTCGTGCTTCAGCTGATCTCTTCGAGGCAAAGGGCGATGACTGAGACCAAGACACATGAGGCGTTAGTCGGCGGACAATTCGGCGCCCGTGCCGCGGCCTATCTCGGCAGCGCCGTGCATGCGCAGGGCGCGGATCTGCAAGCGCTCGCCGGGTTGGTTGAGCGCCGGAGCCAGGCGCAGGTGCTCGATCTCGGCTGCGGCGCGGGGCATGTCAGCTTTCACGTCGCCCCGCATGTCGGCGCGGTGATCGCCTATGATCTGGCGCCGGAAATGCTTGATGTGGTTGCGCAGACCGCAACAAAGCGCGGCCTGGCGAATATCCGAACACAGCAGGGCGTGGCCGAGTCCCTGCCCTTCCAGGATGCGCGCTTCGATTACGTGTTCAGCCGCTTCAGCGCCCATCACTGGCGTGATCTCGATGCCGGGCTGCGCGAAGTCGCACGCGTCCTTAAGCGCGACGGCGCGGTCGTCATCATCGACAGCATCTCGCCCGGCGTGCCGTTATTGGACACCTATTTGCAGGCGGTGGAGCTCCTGCGCGATCCATCGCATGTGCGCAGTTACTCATGCGCCGAATGGATCGCGGCGCTGGCGCGTGCCGGCCTCGCGCCGATCGCGACAAGTCACTTTCGCCTGCGCATGGATTTTCCGGTTTGGACGGAACGGATGCGGACGCCGAAAGTTCAATGCGACGCGATCCGCGCATTGCAGCGCGCGACGTCGAAGGCGGTGACGAGTTATTTCAACATTGACGACGAAGGCAGCTTCGATCTCGACATTGCGTTCATGCACGCCGCGCCTGAGCGCGGTTGATCCAAAGACCGGCTGCAAGATTGCGACTCGAACAAATCAGGCTGCGCCGCGGCGGCGGGCGCCGAGAAGGCCGCGCGGGAAGAACAGCACGACCGCCATGAAGATCACGCCGATGAAGGACATCCAATTGACCGTCATCGAGGAAATGTAGTCTTGCAGGACGACGAATACCGCAGCGCCAAGAAGCGGTCCCCAGAAGGTGCGCATGCCGCCGATCACCGTCATCACGAGAAAATAGCCTGACAAGGAATAGTGCAGCGCCAGCGGATCAGCGAAATTATTGAGGAGCGCATAGAGCGTGCCCGCGAGCGCAGTAAAGAAGCAAGAGATAGAGAACGACAGCCAGATATGCTGCTCGACGGGAATGCCGAGAAAGCGCGCGCGACGCTCGTTTTCGCGGATTGCGAGCAGCGTCCGGCCGAAGGGCGAGCGCAGCAAAAAGCCCATCAGGGCCACGCCGACCGCAAAGACTCCGAGCAGAAAGAAGTAGAACGTGGTACCGCCGCTCTCGATATCAAGACGCAGCGGACCAAATCCGATCGCCTCGCGATGAAAATCGCGCAAGCCGTCGAACCCGCCGGTAAAACTGTTCCAGCTATAGGCGAGATAGTACCACAGTTGGCCGAATGCGATGGTACACATGGCGAAGTAGACGCCGCGCCGGTGTACGATAAGCAGGCCGAACAGCGTGCCCGCGAGGCCGCCGAGCAGTGTGCCGGCGAGCATCGCAAGCGGCGTCGAATGCACGAGGTAGCGCAGGGTCAATCCGGCACCATAGGCGCCAAGCCCGAAATAAGCGGCATGGCCGAAGCTCATCACGCCGGTGAATCCCAACAGCATGTTGAGCCCCATGGCGGCCAGCCCGAACACCAGCACACGGCCAGCCAATGCGGTGTAGCCGCCGAGGAGCGGCAGCCATAGCGGTACTGTGATCAATGCGCCCCAGATGGCGATTAGCATCAGCACGCGCCGGGCCGCGGCCAACTGCTCGGCGGACGCGCCGGTCTCTTTGCCGGCGACAAGGGCAGTAGTCATGACATCATGCCTTCTTCGCCGACCAGACCGCGCGGCCGCAGCAACAGGACAGCCATCATGATGGCGTAGATCACGGCCTCGCTCGCGGCAGGATAGAAGACCGTTGTCAGCGCCGCCGCCATGCCGATCAGAAGGCCGCCGAACAGCGTGCCGACCAAGCTGCCGACACCGCCGACGATGATGGCGATGAAGCTCGGCATCAGAAGTTCGTCACCCATATTGGGATTAAGTCCGATCTGCCCGGCGGCGAGCACGCCGCTCAGGCCGGCCAGCATGCAGCCGACGGCAAAATTGAACGTACGCAGATTGCGGACATTAATGCCGAGCGTCGAGACCGTTTCGAGGTCGAACGTGCCGGCGCGGATGCGCAAGCCCACGCGCGTATAGCGCAGGAAGGCAAACAACCCGATCACGGAGACGATCACGATCGTCACCATAAAGACGCGGTACCAGGTGATGAAGAAGAGATTTTGCGTGATCGGCTGCGCCAAAATGTCGGGCAGACCGAGCGGCAGGCCATTCGGCCCCCAAATGTAGCGCGCGGCGTCCTGCATCACAAAGGCGAGGCCAAAGGTGAGCAGCAGGCTATACACCGGATCGCGGTTATAAATGCGGCGAACCATCAGCCGCTCGACCAACAGGCCAATCAACGCGGTGAGCAGCGGCGAGACCAACAGCGCACCCCAATACCCCAGCGTGGGCGACAGCGCGAAGGCGAGATAGCCGCCCAGCGCCAGGAAATTGCCGTGCGCGAAATTGATGACGTTGCTCAGATTAAGAATGAGCGACAGACCGAGCGCCATCAGCACGTAAAACGCGCCGATGATCAGCCCGTTGGTGACGTTGAACAGTATGACTTGCGCCATCTGCCGCTCTGTGCCGTAACCTCGTGCGGCAGATCAGGTTGGTCGCACCATGTTGCAGCCGGTATCGGCGACCGAACCCGCCGCCTGTTCGCCGGCAACCAGTTCAGCCGTCGTGAATACGTCGCTTGCGTCGCCTTTAGGCGGATGCACTTCGCCGACAAAGATGTTCGGCATGAGCTCGTGATCGCCGGCGCGATAGAACACCTTGCCGGGCTGCAGCGCGACATCGGGCGGCAATTCAAGACCCTCCAGTGCTGCGGCCAGTTTTGGACCTTCGAGCGATTTCGCCTTCTCTGCCGCAAGGCGCACTGTTTGGACCGATACATAACCGAACCAGTCGCGAGCGGACGGCGTCTTATTGTTGTTGGCAGCGCGATAATCGGCGACGAATTTCATCACCTCCGGCACATTGGGCTGATTCCACCACCATTCCATGGTCCACCAGCCGGTCTGCGCATCGGGCGGGCAGCCTTTGATGCTTTCCAGCTCGAACAGCGCGCCGCCGAGCGCCATTTCCTTCTGCATGCCGAATTGCGTGAACTGCTTCATGCAATTGATCTGGGTGAGCCCGCCCATATTGTTGAGCAGCACGTTGGGCTTGTAGGCCTTGGCCTTGATCAGTGTTGCTGAAAAGTCGGTATTGTTGATCGGCAGCATATCGCCATCATAGGTGCCGCCGAGCTTGGTCAGCGCCTTGACGAACGCATCCTGCAGGGTGTGGCCGTAAGCGTAATCCGGCGTGATGAAGAACCACTTTTTGCCAAACCGCTTCACCAGTTCGGGCGTAATGGCGCTGGCGTCCATTGTCGTCGTGTTGCAGACACGGAAGACATTCCATTTGCAATTGGTGCCGGTGATCGGGTCGGTGTGACCGCCAGGCACGACGTGGAACACCTTCTTCTCGTTGGTGACCTGCGACATGGCATAGGCAATGCCGGAATTGACATCGCCCAGGATCACGTCGACCTGGTCGCGATCGATCAGCTTGCGGGTCTTCTGCACGCCGGTGCCGACGTCGTTGGCGGAGTCTTCGACCAGAAGCTGCACCTGGCGACCAAGGATACCACCCTTCTTGTTGATCTCGGCTTCGGCATATTTCGCGCCATCGACCTCGCTTTGCGCCAAAGCCGACAGGACGCCGGTCAGCGGATTGACCATGCCGATTTTGACCGGCTCTTCACCACGCGCTTTGATGATGAATGGCGCGCCAATGACTTGGCTGGCGCCTAGCGCTAGACCCGCCTGAACAAATGTGCGACGGGGTACCGAAGTTGCAAGCTTCGACATATCGAGCCTCCCATGTCGTGGTCATTTTTGTTCTTGCCGGGGTCGGTAGGCGAATTCGCGGCAGGCATTGACGCGGGCATTTCCACGCCCCTCTGGAGGGGCGTCGTCAGCACAGGCAGGAGGCCGAGCAGGAGGCCGCATGACCGCGCCAGACGGCGGACATCTTCTACTGGCCTTTCGGCGCGGTCAAGAAAAAGCGGTGGGACGGCTTATGGCCGGCGACAACACAGCGGTCAATCAGCGCTCCGTCCGCTCAGTTCTTCGCGCTTTGGCTTGCGCCGCGAGAAACCGCGACAGCCGCGCGCGCACGGCGTCGGCCTGTTCGGGCGTCCATTTGCGCATGCCTTCGCCGGTCTTCATCCCGAGCTTCCCGGCTTTGACTTTTTCGCGCAGGAAAGGATGTGGGCCCGGCGTCGCGTCAAGGTCGCGGTAGAGTACTTCGGCGATATCGAGGGTGAGATCGACGCCGACAAGGTCGGTCTGCTCCATAGGTCCGAGCACTGCGGTGCGCGCGCCAAAGCCCTCGCGCACGACAGTGTCAATCGTCTCGGCGTCGCAAACGCCGGCGGCGACCAGCGCGATCGCTTCGCGCTTCATGGCGTGCTGCAAGCGGTTTCCGACAAAGCCGGGCACATCGCGGCGCACATGAACCGGCGTCTTGCCGGCCGCGCGCAACAGCGCCATCGTCCGCTGCACGGCGTGCTGGCTCGTCATCTCGTTTTGCACTACCTCGACCAACGGCACGAGATGCGGCGGATTCCAGAAATGCGTGCCGACCACGCGCGCGCGATGCTGCAAATGACGGCCGATCTCAGTTGAAGGAATGGCCGAACTGTTGCTGGCGAGAACGGTATCCGGAGCAACGAGCTTTTCCAGCTCAGCGAAAATCTGCTGCTTGAGCGGGAGCTTTTCCGGAGCGGCTTCGAACACGAAGGTCGCGCCCCGCACCGCAGGCGCAAGTGCATCGTGCCAAGAGATACGGTCAAGAAGCGCCGCATCATCCTCAAGAAGGTCGGCGATGGCTTGCAATCGTTGTCGGAGCGAGACGCGCATGTCCGCTGCCGGCTCATATATCGCCACACTGTGTCCAGCGGCGGCGAGCAAATAAGCGATGCCGTGGCCCATCAGGCCGCCGCCCACGATTCCGATTTGTTCGCCGGTTCGCTCACTTGCTGTTCGTTCCATATGCTCACGCCTATTTTTTTGCCCAAATCGGGAACTTGCCGCGGCGTATCGCCGGAACTGTGACGCAAATGAAATCGTTGTCCGTTCGGCGATGAGAAGCGACCGACCCCGTGGAGGAGAATGGTCATGCCCGCCCTGCTTTGGGTTGCTTTTTGGTCCGCAATGATGGGCGCCGCTGCCAGTCTAAGCGAGGCAGTCCAGCCAAGACATGCGCGGCGGCCAAGTCAAGACGACTGATCGGAACATCAAGTCTATCTTTATATTCCACCCGTCCGGCTTCACGCGCTCTGATGCGCTCAAGTAGCTTTGTCCTTGCTCGCCGCAGCTCGCAACGAGCGCCGCGGAAGCCATTCATTGGACTATATTGCCCGTGGCGGACCGCGCCGTTATGAATACGCGCCCTTTCGCGCCGGTAGATGTTTGTGGCAGCCGGCGCACTTTCACATGAGCGCGCGAATACCTGACACCATGGCTCGGCTCGTCATGAAATTTGGCGGCACGTCGGTTGCCGATATCGACCGCATCCGCAACGTGGCGCTTCACGTCAAGCGCGAGGTTGACGCCGGCCATGAGGTCGCGGTGGTGGTCTCCGCGATGGCGGGCACGACCAATAAGCTGATCGAATGGTGCCGTGAGGCCGCGGCCTTGCATGATGCGCGCGAATACGATGCGGTCGTCGCCTCGGGCGAACAAGTGACCGCCGGCCTGCTCACTATCGTGCTCGAAGGGTTGGGGATCAACGCGCGCTCCTGGCAGGGCTGGCAAGTTCCGATTCTGACTGACAATGCGCACGGCGCGGCCCGCATTATCGAGATCAATGGTGCCGAACTGGTTCGCCGTTTCAAGGAGCGCAAGGAAGTGGCCGTCGTGGCCGGTTTCCAGGGCCTGCACAAGGAGACCGGCCGCCTCACCACGCTTGGCCGCGGCGGATCCGATACGTCTGCAGTCGCGATCGCGGCCGCAATTCGGGCCGACCGCTGCGATATCTATACGGACGTTGACGGCGTCTACACGACCGACCCGCGCGTCGTGCCGCGGGCGCGCCGGCTCGACAAGGTTGCCTTCGAGGAAATGCTGGAACTTGCCTCGCTCGGCGCCAAAGTGCTGCAGGTCCGTTCGGTCGAACTCGGCATGGTGCACAATGTGCGCATCTTTGTGCGTTCGAGCTTCGATCGGCCGCAAGACATCGACCCGCACGATAGCCCGCCTGGAACCCTGATCTGCGACGAGGGGGAGATCATGGAACAACAGACTGTCACCGGCATCGCCTTCTCCAGAGATGAGGCGCAAATTTCGGTCCGTGAAGTCCTCGACAAGCCGGGGGTCGCTGCGGCGATTTTTGGCCCGCTCGCTGAAGCCAATATCAACGTCGATATGATCGTGCAGAACGTCTCGGCGGATGGCAAAACCACGGACCTGACCTTCACCGTGCCCGCGGCAGACTACCAGCGTTCGCTCGATGTCGTCGCCAAAGCGCGGTCGGCGATCGGCTATGCCCGGCTCGACGGCGCCACAGACGTCGCGAAGATTTCCGTTATTGGCATCGGTATGCGCAGCCATGCCGGCGTTGCGGCAAAGGCCTTCAGTGCGCTGGCGGAGCGCTCCATCAATATCCGCGCCATCACCACTTCGGAGATAAAGTTTTCGCTTCTGATTGACGCGGCTTTTACCGAGCTTGCGGTCCGCACGCTCCATTCGCTTTATGGGCTGGATAAAGCGGCACCTTAGCGGCCGCTTTATCGTCGCTCGCTGCAACGCACAATGGCGATAACGGGAATTTCCCGCCGCAACCGGGGCTCTGGCTTGCGGTTTGCCTAGCGCATTCGATATAGGCTTGGGAACGATCGCCGCGGGCCGGGACCCAGGCGAATTCCTCTTTGATTGAGGCCTTGAGCGGCAACGCTCCGGCCAAAGCCACGCCCGAGGGACCCATGCGCGGCGCGCTCGGTGGTCCGCGCGTGTTGTTGCGCCGACTTCGCGAAGTGATGGCGGAGCCGGTCAGCGCGCAGGAACGCCTTGACAAGATTGTGGTGCTGATCGCTGCGAATATGGTGGCGGAGGTGTGCTCCGTCTATGTGCTGCGCGTCGACTCCACGCTAGAACTCTACGCCACGGAAGGCCTCAACCGCGATGCGGTGCATCGCACCGTCATGAAATCCGACGAAGGCCTGGTCGGCCTCGTCGCCAGCCAAGCAAGCCCGATCAACCTGTCGAACGCGCAGGCACATCCGGCCTTCTCCTACCGGCCGGAGACCGGCGAAGAGATCTACCATTCCTTCCTCGGCGTGCCGATTTTGCGTGCCGGCAATACGCTTGGCGTTCTGGTCGTGCAGAACCGGGCGCGGCGCACCTATTCTGAAGAGGAAGTCGAGGCGCTGCAGACCACCGCCATGGTTTTGGCGGAGATGATCGCGTCCGGCGAATTGTCGGCGCTGGCGCTGCCCGGCGCCGAGCCTGCGGCGCGACGTTCGGTTCATCTCAAGGGCTCGGCGCTCAGCGAAGGCATTGCGCTCGGTCATGTCGTGCTGCACGAGCCGCGCGTCGTCGTCACCAATTTCATCGCCGACGACGTGCCAAAGGAACTTGAGCATCTGCGCAGCGCTGTCGAGACGCTGCGCTCGAGCCTCGACCAGCTGCTCGAACACGGCGACGTGGTCGATGGCGGCGAGCATCGCGACGTGCTCGAAGCCTATCGCATGTTCGCCTATGACCGCGGCTGGGTGCACAAGCTCGAAGAGGCGGTGATGACCGGGCTCACTGCGGAGGCCGCGGTCGAGCGCGTGCAATCCGATACGCGCGCGCGCATGCTGCGACAGACCGATCCGTATCTGCGCGAGCGCCTGCACGATCTCGACGACCTGGCCAACCGGCTGATGCGGCAGCTCACCGGCCGCGATCACGCGCCCGCGCGCGAGAGCCTGCCGGAAAACGCGATCGTGGTCGCCCGCTCGATGGGTCCGGCGGCGCTGCTCGACTATGATCGCAAGCGGCTGCGCGGCCTTGTCCTGGAGGAGGGCGGGCCGCATTCGCATGTCACGATTGTCGCGCGCGCTCTCGGCATTCCTGCGGTGGGTGAGATCGACAATGCGACTGGCCTTGCCGATCCCGGCGACGCCATCATTGTCGACGGCTCGACCGGCGATCTGCACATCCGGCCGCTGCCTGACATGGAAGCAGCCTATGCCGAGCGCGTGCGGCTGCGCGCCCGTCGGCAGCAGCAATATCAGGCGCTGCGCGACAGGCCGTGCATCACAAAGGATGGCGAGGAAATACAGCTCCTGCTCAATGCCGGCCTGAGCGTCGACCTGCCGCATATCACCGATACCGGCGCCGGCGGGATCGGCCTGTTCCGCACCGAGCTGCAATTCATGGTGGCGCCAAGTTTCCCGCGCACCAGTGAGCAATATGCGCTCTATCGCTCGGTGCTCGACGCGGCGGGCGAAAAGCCGGTGACCTTCCGTACCTTGGATATCGGCGGCGACAAGGTGCTGCCCTACATGCGCAATGAGGAGGAGGAGAACCCGGCGCTAGGCTGGCGTGCGATCCGGCTCGGGCTCGATCGGCCGGGGCTGTTGCGTACGCAGCTGCGCGCCCTGTTGCGGGCTGCCGGCAGTCGCGCGCTGAAGATCATGTTCCCGATGATTTCCACGGTCCAGGAATTCGATCAGGCCAAGGAGCTCGTCGAACGCGAGCTGACCCATCTGCGCCGCCACGGCCACAAGCTGCCTGATCAAGTGGAAGTGGGCAGCATGGTCGAGGTGCCATCGCTGCTCTATCAGCTCGATGAGTTGTTGGAACGGGTCGATTTCCTCTCGGTCGGCTCCAACGATCTGGTGCAATTCCTCTATGCGATCGACCGCGGCAATCCGCGGGTGTCAAACCGCTTCGATGCGATCTCGGCGCCGGTATTGCGTGCACTCAAGGAGATCGTCGACAAGGCGCGCGAGCACGGCAAGCCGGTCACTTTGTGCGGCGAGATGGCTTCGCAGCCGATCGGCGCGCTGGCTTTGGTCGGCATCGGCTACCGCTCCCTGTCGCTGACGCCATCGGCGATCGGACCGGTCAAGGCGATGTTGCTCGATGTCAACTGCCGCAACACCGCCGATTTTCTCCGCCCCCTGATCGAAAAGCCGAATCAGAGCATTCCGATTCGGACGCAACTGGAAAAATTCGCGGCGGCGAGCGGCTTGCAGATATAGGCCAATAAGTCATACCTGAGAGCCAAATACGTCGTATCCGAAAGGCAGGCGTCCGGCCGGCTGCGCGACCAACCGGCTCCTTGCGAAACGAAGGCGATGCTACCTGATCAAAAACTCAATGCGGTCGTCGCCCGGCATGCGGCGCTGGAACGCGATCTCTCCGGCGTGTTGCCGCCGGAAATCTATGTAAGACTATCGCGCGAATTTGCCGAACTGACGCCGGTCGTCGAAGCGGTCAAGTCCTATCGCGCCGCGCAACGCGAGCTCGACGACCTTGCCAGCCTGATCGCCGATCCGACAACCGACGCCGAGATGCGCTCGATCGCGGAGGCTGAACGGCCTGATCTCGAGGCGCGCCGCGCGGCGCTCGAGCAGCAATTGCGGCTTGCGCTGCTGCCCAAGGACGCCATGGACGAGCGCAACGTCATCCTCGAGATACGCGCCGGCACCGGCGGCGATGAAGCGGCCCTGTTCGCCGGCGACCTGTTTCGCATGTACGAGCGCTATGCCGCCCAACAGGGCTGGAAGGTCGAGATCGTGACCGCAAGCGAAGGCGCGATGGGCGGCTACAAGGAGATCATCGCCGAAATTCGCGGTCGCGGCGCCTTCGCCAAGCTGAAATACGAATCCGGCGTGCATCGCGTGCAACGCGTGCCCGATACCGAAGCGTCAGGGCGCATCCACACCTCGACGGCGACGGTGGCGGTCCTGCCGGAAGCGCAGGAGATTGATGCGGAGATTGACGACGCGGATTTGAAGATCGACACGCTGCGCTCGAGCGGCGCCGGCGGTCAGCATGTCAACAAGACCGAATCGGCGGTTCGCATTACGCATATTCCCACCGGCATTGTTGTCATGATGCAGGAGGACCGTTCGCAGCATCGCAACCGCTACAAAGCCATGGCGGTGCTGCGCACCCGGCTCTACGATCTCGAGCGCCAGAAACAAGAAGCCGCGCGCGCCGCCGAGCGCCGCGGCCAGGTCGGCACCGGCGACCGCTCCGAGCGCATTCGCACATATAATTACCCGCAGGGCCGCGTGACCGACCATCGTATCAATTTCACGCTCTACAAGCTGCCGCAAATCATGGAGGGCGAGGCGCTCGGCGAAATCATCGATGCGCTCGTCGCGGAGCATCAGGCGGCGCAGCTCGCGGCGGAGGAAGCCTGATGCCGGCCGGCGCTGGCGTGGCGACCTCGCAGGCGCGCACGATCGATGCGGCACGGCGGGCCTGGGCGGAAGAATTTCGCGCCTCAGGGGTCGAATCGCCGCAGCTCGATGCGCGGGTCCTTGTCGGTCATGCCCTCGGGCTCGATCACGCCGCTTTGGCCGCCTCCGCCACGCGCCTTTTGAGCGCGTCCGAGGCGAACGCGATTGCCGCGCTGACACGGCGCCGGCTGGCGCGCGAGCCGGTGGCGCGGATCGTTGGCATGAAGGAGTTTTGGGGCCTCAATCTGCACATCAATGACGCGACTCTGGTGCCGCGACCGGAGACCGAAACGGTGGTGGAGGCGGCGCTTGCGGCCGTTGATCGTCACGGGCCGCGTCGGCGCGAGCTGCGTATCGCCGATCTTGGCACCGGCTCGGGCGCCATTGTGCTTGCGCTCCTGAGCGAGCTCGACAATGCCCTCGGTATCGGCACCGATCGTGATCCGCGCGCCCTTGCAGTAGCGCGTCACAACGCCCGACAACTCGGTCTGCGGCGCGCTCGCTTTGTTGCGTGCGATCTCGCAGCCGCCCTGTGCGGACCGTTCGATCTTATCGTCTCCAACCCGCCCTATATCCCCTCGGCTGATATCGCCGCACTTTCGCCAGAGGTGCGGCTTTTCGATCCCCGCGCCGCGCTCGATGGCGGAGCCGATGGGCTTGAGTTTTATCGGGCAATTGCCGCCGCAGTACCTGCATTGCTCGGTGTCGGCGGTGCGATGGTTGTTGAGATTGGGATTAACCAGGCCGAGCCGGTGACCGGATTATTTGCCGCCGCAGGTCTTGCGCTGCAGCCGCCGCGTCCCGATCTTAACGGCGTGCCACGCGCCCTCGTCGCGGAAAAATGCGCATGACGCGCGCGTATTGGGGCCCGGCAAAAAAGCAGAACCGGTCTGGCAAAAAACACTTGGAATGTTGGTCGGAACCGACTAGCTTGCACTCACGGAATCGGCCCTAAATGAGGGCGCCGCGTCGCCGTGAAGGGGTGGAGCAAGACCCCGGAGAGTGTTGCGCCAAGGGCGGTTGCTCCGGAGAGCTTGGCTCCCGAAAATAGGCTTCCAGAGGTTGGCAGCGCGGGCCGGATAGATATAGGCCATAACGACAGGTCCATACGGACAGGCCAGATAGTCAAGCGAAAGCTGGCAAGCAGAAGCGGGATAGCGAAGGCCGAATTGGACGGCAGACGTGATCGCGAGATTCAGACCGCCAAGGTTCAGGCAGTGACCATTATCTGTTTTTCGGCAAGGCTGCGCGACAGTCGCGCGTGGAGTTAAGAGTCTATCATCGGGGGTGCGCGACTTGCTGAAGGGTTCGTGACGTTCACGAGGGGGTTTGTGGAAGCGGTTCGTAATCATGCGGGCCTTGAGAGGACCTTAAAACAGTCTTTGTCCGGCCAGTCTTTTTGGAGTCCTGGCCGGTATGGCGCTTTGAATGACATCAGGTGACCACGAAGCGGCGGCAGCAGTGCCGCCGCAAGTAAGGGGATTGCGGAACAGCTAATCATGAGAAACGGTCAGAATAAACGTATGCGCGGTCGCAACCGTAAAGGCGGCCATCATCAGAATCCGCTGTCGCGTATGTACGAGTCGAACGGGCCGGATGTAAAAATCCGCGGCACGGCGTCCCACATCGCCGAGAAATATCTGCAGCTCGCGCGCGACGCACAAAGTTCCGGAGATCCGATTGCAGCCGAAAACTACTATCAGCACGCCGAGCACTATTTCCGCCTGATCGCGGCGGCGCAGGAACAGCTTCGCCAGACGCAGCCCTATTATCAGCAGCAGCCGGTCGAAATGCGCGGCAATGCCGCCGAGGACGATTATGACGAGGGTGACAGCGATCAGCCGAGCATGGGAGGCGAGCCTTTCGCGCCGCGCGAGCAACCGTTCTATCCGCGCGAGCAGCAACCTCAGCCGCAGCAATTCCAGCCGCAACAGTCGCAGCCGCAGTCCTATCAGCAGCGACCGCAGCACAATGTGCCGGTCAACGACAGCGACATCGACCGGCTGCCGTCCTTCATCACGGGAGGCCAACCGCAATATCAGCCTCCGGCGCAGCAGAACCAAGGCGGCAATGGTCAGAACGGCTATGACGGTTCACCCGACCGCTTCCCGCTGCATCGGCGTCGACGGCGACATCGCGGCAATGGCCCGCGCGACCACGCTGTCGATCACTCCCTGTCCGGGGACAACGACACCCCGCCCGGCCACCGCGACGAATAAAGCTTGCCGCCCGCGTCGGCGCGCCGCATGCGGCTTGATGACGGGCTCCGCGCGGCGCCCGGAAGGACGGATCAAAGTCCGCGTGGCGCCTTGGCAAGTCGCGTGAGGAACCAGATCGGCACAACGATAACCGCGCCGAGCAGGAAATAACGCCAGAGCCAGCGCACGGCGTCGAAGCCCATATCCCATAGCCGCAGTAGCAGCCGCTGCACCGACTCGATGATATTCCAGGGATCGAGGCCGAGCGCCGCGAGAATGACGCCGACCAGGATCGACAATAGAACCAACCGGCCGATCACGGCGAGGGGCGGACCGCCAAAGAAGCGGTGAATGTAGTCCTGCGGCCCTGATTGCCGGTCCGCCTGGGGACCGACCTTCTGTGATTCCAATGACTGCTGGCTCATCTGAATCTCCCGCGTGCTCGGCTCAATTAGGAACTTGATCGGCGACGCGCAAGCTTCGCCCGCCCGTTCGGGAATGCCGCCCACCGCCGATCCCCGGTGAGCGGGAAAGCGACCAGAACCCGGCGCCGGTTGGCCGCCCGGATGACATTGCCTCGCCTTTGCAACTGGCGCTAAGTTGCGGGCCGCCCCTGGTCTAGGGGGCAAGCCCAAGGATAATGCCAAGGATTATTCATGGCCAAGCTCGAGGACCGCGCGCTCGCGCCCAATGCTCAGCTGAACGATGATATCGGCGAAGAAACGCGGCTGCGCATGTATCGCATGCAGGTCGAGATCAGAGAGGCCGAGCAGCGCGCCTTCGACCTGTTCCTGCAGAATCTGGTGAAGGGCACGAGCCATCTGTCGCTCGGCCAGGAAGCGGTCGCCGCGGGCTGCGCCGCCGCGATGAAGCCGGGCGATCTTTCGTTCTGCACCTATCGCGGTCATGCGCACACGCTCGCGCGCGGCGTGCCGATCGAACAGGTGCTTGGCGAATTGATGCAGCGCGACAACGGTCTGATGCGCGGCAAAGGCGGCTCGATGCATCTGACCTCGGCCGACCACGGGATCATGGGCTCTTATGCCATTATCGGTGCGCATCTGCCGATCGCCTGCGGCGCAGCCTGGCGCGCGCAGTACAAAGGTCAGAAGGACGTCTCGGTCTGTTTCTTTGGCGACGGCACCACCAATATCGGCGCTTTCCATGAGGCGTTGAATTTGGCCGCAGTGTGGAAACTGCCCGTGATCTTCGTCTGCGAGAACAATCTCTACATGGAATATACGCCAATCGCCGATGTCACCGCGGTGAAAAATCCGGCCGCCGATCGCGCCGCTGCTTACGGCCTGCCGCGCATTGTGATCGACGGCAACGATGCCGATATCGTTTACCGGACCGCAAGCGAAGCTTACGATAAGGCGCGCGCCGGCGATGGGCCGTCTTTGATCGAGTGCCTGACCTATCGCCATAGCGGCCACTCGCGTGCCGACCCGGCCAAATACCGGCCCGAGGGCGAATTGGAAAGGTGGAAGGAGCGCGACCCGATCAAAATCTATCGCGAGCGCCTCAGACAATTCGGCGTCAGTGACGACGTCATCGTCGCAATCGAAACCGAGGCGAAGCGGAAGGTCGACGAGGCGACGGAGAAGTGCAAGGCCGCGCCGATGCCGCCGGCCGAAATCCTCACCACGGACGTTTATGCCGACGGAGGCTTTGCATGGCGGAACTGACCTATCGCGATGCGGTGATCCGCGGCATCGCGCAGGAGATGACGCGCGATCCGGACGTCGTCTTTTTGGGCGAAGATGTCGCCAAGGCGGGCGGCGTGTTCAAGGCGACAGTCGGACTTTACGAACAGTTCGGCCCGTTGCGTGTGCGCGACACGCCGATTTCCGAGCAAGCGATCATGGGCGCTGCGATGGGCGCCGCCATGACGGGCCTGAAGCCCATCGCCGAAATCATGTTCTCGGATTTCTTCGCGGTCTGCTTCGACTACATCGCCAACGAGTTCCCGAAAAGCCGTTACATGTCGAACGGTCAGCTGAAATGCCCGCTGGTCGTGCGTACCGGCAACGGCGCCGGCTCGCGTTTCGGGGCCCAGCATTCGCAGAGCGTCGAGAACTGGTGCATGATGATTCCCGGCCTGAAAGTCGTGGCGCCGTCGTCGCCGCGCGACGTAATCGGGCTCTTGGCGGCCTCGGTGCGCGATCCGGACCCGGTGATCTTCCTGGAACACAAGTCGCTGTATGCGACCAAGGGCGAAGTGCCCGACGGCGAGATTGTCGACCAGCTCGGCACGGCGAGCATTGTACGCCCGGGCCGGGACGCAACCATTCTTGCTTTGGCGCTCATGGTGCCCCGCGCGCTCGCGGCCGCTGAAAAGCTCAAGGGCGAACACGGCATCGATTGCGAAGTGATCGACGTGCGCTCGCTGGTGCCGCTCGACACGCGGACCATTTTGGGCTCGGTCGCGCGCACGCATCGGCTGTTCACGGTCGAGGAGAATCCGCGGCTGTGCGGCTGGGGCGCAGAAATCGTCTCGATCGTCGCCGACGAAGCGTTCTACGATCTCGACGGTCCGCCGGTGCGCATTACCACGCCGCACATTCCGCTGCCCGCCGCCGATGTTTTGGAAGATCTCGCATTGCCGAGCGCCGATCGCATTGCCGAACGGGTGAGGCGATCGCTGGAAAGTTAGATCTTTCCGCTCGTCCCCGCGAAAAGCGGGGACCGGCTCTTTCCAGCAAGGCGCTGCAATCCCGCCCGCGCGGGAATGAGCGGAATAAGCGCAAGGGACGGACAACACCATGGCCATGTACGATAATCTTCTTGCCAATGTGCCGACCGATCTGTGGATCGGCGGCAAATGGTGCAAATCATCCGACGGCGGCCGCTTCGATGTCATCGATCCGGCCACCGAGAACAAAGTCGCCTCGGTCGCCAGCGCGACCGTGGAAGACGCCAAAGCGGCGATCGATGCGGCAAGCGCCGCTTTCCCGGCCTGGGCGGCGAAGAAGCCACGCGAGCGCGGCGAGATTTTGCGCAAGTCGTTCGAATTGATCATGCGCGACGCCGAGCGTCTGGCAAAACTGATCACGATCGAAAACGGCAAGGCGTTGCCGGACTCGCGCGGCGAGGTGGCCTATGCCGCCGAATTCTTCCGCTGGTATGCCGAGGAAGCGGTGCGCAATATCGGCCAGAATTCCGTCGCGCCGGCCTCCGGCGCGCGCATTTTCGTGCATCACAAGCCGGCAGGCGTCGCCGTACTGGTCACACCGTGGAATTTTCCGGCAGCGATGGCAACCCGCAAGATCGGCCCGGCGCTGGCCGCCGGCTGTCCGGTGGTGCTCAAGCCGGCGTCCGATACGCCGCTGACCATGTTGGCGCTGATGCCGATCTTGGAGGAAGCCGGCGTGCCGGCCGGCGTCGTCAACGTCATTCCCTCGCGCTCCTCCGGAAAGGTCGTCAGCGCCATGCTGCACGATCCGCGCGTGCGCGTCGTCTCGTTCACCGGCTCGACCGAGGTCGGCCGCAAGCTTCTGCACGAAGCTGCCGATTGCGTGGTCAAGCCGGCTATGGAGCTTGGCGGCAATGCGCCCTTCATCGTGTTCGACGACGCCGATATCGATGCGGCAATCGACGGCGCCATGGTCGCCAAAATGCGCAATATGGGCGAAGCCTGCACCGCGGCCAATCGCTTCTATGTGCACGAAAAGGTGCATGATGAGTTTGCCAATAAGCTCGCCGCAAAAATGGCCGGCTTGAAAATGGGCAACGGACTCGACGACGGTGTCGCGCTCGGGCCATTGGTCAACAAAGACGGGCTCGACAAGGTCATCGAACTGGTCGAGGACGCGGTGGCAAAAGGCGCCAAGGTGCTCACCGGCGGCAAGGCGCCCACCGGCCCTGGTTTTTTCTACCCGGCCACTGTGCTCGACAATGTGTCAGACGATTCCAAAATGCTGAATGAGGAGATTTTCGGCCCGGTCGCATCGATCCAGACGTTCAAGTCGGAGGACGAAGTGATCACGCGGGCCAATGACACCGAATATGGCCTGGTCGCCTATCTCTACACCAAGGATTTGAGCCGCGGCATGCGCGTGTCGGAGAAGCTCGAATTCGGCATGGTCGGGCTCAATCGCGGACTGGTGTCAGATCCCGCTGCTCCATTCGGCGGCGTCAAGCAATCCGGCCTCGGCCGCGAGGGCGCGCATGAAGGGCTGATGGAATTTACCGAGACTCAATACATCTCGGTGACGTGGTAAGACGGCAATCAAGAACCGGCGGCCCGTCATGAGTGAAGGCGAGATCGCGAAAAGACTGATTGGCGCGTGGCGTTATGTCGGCACGCGCATCAATGGCGGCAATTGGGATCGCGGCTCCGACCCCAAGGGCATGATCTATTACGGCCTGCACGGCGAGATGGCGGTGCAGATTGCCCCTGACGTGAAACGCACGCGCGCCGGCGATGTGATGACGCCTGAGGAGGCCAAGATCGCGCTGACCGACTACATCGCCTATTTCGGCACCTACACGATTGACGAAAAGGCCGGCACCGTGACGCATCATCGTCTGGCCAGCATTCAGCCCGGCGACAATGGCGACTTGGTCCGCCGCTATGAGTTTACCGGCAATCGGCTGGTTCTGCGGCCACCCAATTCGACCATGGAAGTCACCTGGGAGAAGATCACGTGAGGCGGGACCGGGAATGGTGCATATGGATATCCTGATGCCGCAGCTCGGCGAGACGGTCGCCGAGGGCAGGATCACCAAATGGTTCAAAGCCGCCGGCGATGCCGTGAAGCCGGGCGACAACCTGTTCGAGATCGAGACCGACAAGGTCTCGATGGAAGTGCCGTCGACCACCGCCGGCGTGCTCAGCGAAATTCGCGTGGCCGCTGGCGAAGTCGCGCCGGTCGGCGCGGTGGTCGGCATCATTGCCGGCGGGACCGGCGCCACAGCAAATGCGCCAGCCGAAGCCTTGCCCTCACCTTCGGCCGCAAAGCTCGCGCCGGCTAGTTTTTCCGAGCCGCCCATCGCCGTGGCGGAGGCAGCCAGCGTCACGACGCCCGCGGCCGCACCCAAGACCAGCTTCACTGGATCTGCGAGCGCTTATCCGCTCAAAGCTCAGCTTGGGGCCGCTCCGATCAAACTCGACCCGTTCTTCGAAGTCCGCACGCCTGAGCGCAATTACGGTCCGGCACAGCTGCCGGGCGGCATCTTTGTGACACCGCTGGCGCGGCGCCTTGCCGGCGAAGCCGGCATCGACCTGTCGCGCATTCGCGGCTCAGGTCCGCACGGTCGCATCGTCGCCCGCGATGTCGAGCAGGCGCCGCGGCCACAGCGTCCCCCGATGCCACCTGTCGAAGGGCCGAGCGCCGCCGAGATTAGGGCGCTGTACACGGCGGGCGGCTATGAGGAGGTGCCGCTCGATGCCATGCGCCGCACCATCGCGACGCGGCTCACCCAGGCGGCGGCCGTCCCGCATTTCTATCTGATGACCGACGTCGTCATCGACCGGCTGATTGCGCTGCGCGATGAGGCAAATGCGGCTGCGCCGACGGACAAGGACGGCAATCCGACCTTCCGGCTCTCGCTCAATGATTTCGTCATCCGCGCGCTGGCGCTGGCGCTGCAGCGCGTACCGGCGGCAAATGCGATCTGGGCCGGCGACAGAATCCTGCGCTTCAGGCATTCTGACATTGGCGTTGCGGTGGCGCTGGAGGGAGGCCTGATTACCCCGCTCATCCGCAGCGCCGAGACCAAATCGCTGAGTACGATCTCGGCCGAAATGAAGGACCTTGCGGCCCGCGCTCGCAACAAAAGGCTGCAGCCGTCGGAATATCGAGGCGGCGCGTCGGCGATCTCCAATCTGGGCATGCACAATGTGCGCGCGTTCACCGCGATCATTAATCCGCCGCACGCGACGATGCTTGCGGTCGGCGCCGCGCGCCGGCAGGCGATCGAGAGAGAAGATGGCGGCGTCGCCTTCTCGAGCATGCTGAGCGTGACGTTGTCTTGCGATCACCGTGTGCTCGACGGCGCGCTCGGCGCCGAACTGTTGACGGCGATCAAGACGCTGCTCGAGTCACCGGTGAGTCTTCTGGTGTGAGAACGCGGAATGCCCAGGCAGAAACCGGATGTCATCCTGATCGGTCCTTTGAAGCCGTTGATCGTGAAGGGCCTGGAAGCGGCTTGCACACTGCACAAGGCGGCGGAAGCCAAAGACCTTGATGCCTTCTACGCTGAGCACGCCGATGTCGGTGCGATTGCCATCTGCGCCACCACAGAACTGATCTCTGACAAGTTCATGGCGCGCTTCCCCAGGCTGCAGATCATATCGAGCTTCGGGGTCGGCTATGATCATATCGACGCAAAATCGGCGGGCGCGCGCGGCATCATTGTTACAAACACACCGGAAGTGCTGACCGAAGAAGTGGCGGATACAGCGCTTGGTCTGCTTCTTTGCACGGTGCGCGAGCTGCCGCAGTCGGATCGCTTCGTGCGGGCCGGCAAATGGGCCCAGCAAGGCTTCCCCCTGACCAGGGCGACGCTGCGCAATCGGACCGTCGGCATGGTCGGCATGGGGGCGATCGGCAAGGCGATCGCGCGGCGGCTCGACGCTTTCGGCGTGCCTGTCGTCTATCACGCGCGCAACAAGCGCCCCGAAGTCCCCTATCGGCATTATCCGAATTTGCTCGATATGGCGCGCGACGTCGATACGCTGATGGTCATCGTACCGGGCGGCGCCGCGACCGCCAATCTGATCAACGCGCACGTGCTGGATGCGCTCGGCCCGAACGGCATTCTCATCAATATGGCGCGCGGCTCGGTGGTCGACGAGCCGGCTCTGATCAAGGCGCTGCAGCAGAAGCGCATAATGGCCGCGGGCCTCGACGTCTATGCCAAGGAACCGCATGTGCCGGCCGAGTTGATGGCCATGGAGAACGTCGTGCTGTTTCCCCATGTCGGCTCGGCTTCGGTCTATACGCGCGACAAGATGGATCAGCTTGTCGTCGACAACATCGTGGCCTGGGCCGCCGGCAAGCCGCCGCTGACGCCGGTTGCAGAAACGCCCTGGACATCCTGGCGGAAAGCGTGAAGGGCGCGCCCGGCAGTCACACGCCTGTCGTGCCCGGCATCGACATGACGGCCCGACGCTGTCGTGCTAGCGTCGGAGTTCACTGGTGAGGCAGGCCGGCATGGCGCGCGGCTTTTTCATGACAGCGGCGATTGCGGCAAGCCTGCTTGCCGCAACCGCCCGCGCCCAAGATGGGCAAAAGGACACCCCTGGGCCGACGCCGGGCGCGTCCGATGCGTCCGAGCAGGTCGCCGAGCCGCAGAACGCGGCCGATAATCTCGTCCGCAACATCGTCGGTGCCTGGGAATTTTCCAACGCCGACCACGACAAGATTTGCCATTTCAATTTCCGCGCCGATCCGGCGCAAAACGGTTACAAGCTCGATATCGACAAGAACTGCCCGACCCTGTTTCCATCGACCAAGAACATGGTCGCCTGGGCGGTCGACAAATATGGCAGCCTTCGCCTGCTCGACGCATTTGGCAATTCGATTGTCGATCTGAGCGAAGTCGAGAACGGCATGTATGACGGGTTCAGGCCGGAGGAAGGCCGTTACATCCTGCAGACGGCCGCCGCGGCGCCCGAGCGCTCGGCGGCTGATATCGCCGGCGACTGGGTGATGACGCGCGGCTCCGGCAAGCCGATTTGCATGCTGACTTTGGCGAATAATCCGCTGGTCGGCGACGTCCTGGCGTTGCGCATCAAGCCGGGCTGCGATGCCATGGTGACGCGATTCGGCCCGACCGGCTGGCGCATGGACGAGGGCGAATTGATGCTGATGTCGCCGAACGGTCAGACCTGGCAGTTCGAAGAGAACGACGCCAATACCTGGCAGCGGGTGCCGGAATCGTCCGACCCTGTCCTGCTGGTGCGCCGATGATGCGGCCCGCAGCTGCGGCCGCACCGAAGCTGGCTTGCGAAGCGATCGCCGGTTCGCCGCTGCCTATGGTGATACAAACTGGGCGTCCGTGCCGACCCAATATTGCGGATCCATGGCGCTTTCGGCAGCCACTTCGACCAGCGCGCCGAGCGTGAGCACAATGAGGACCGCAACCACCCGAATGATTGTTCCGAGCGACGCCCGAAGCTCGTCAAGTCCATCGCTTCTCCTGGCCCGGCTGATCATCGCGACTTTGGAGCGTGGCGCTGGTGTCAAAGTTGTCGGCATAAGGGCCTCCTCTTTCCGACGGACCGTCCTTGGTAACCGTGCTGGCACTGCCGGTTCAGAGTAGAGCCGTCGCGGCCGCGAGGAGGTGACCCAGGTCACGGAAAAAATTCGGTCTCAAGCCCAGTTCTAATTTCCCCCTTGCCGCGGCGTTTCTTGCTGGCACGACGCTTGGCGCGCTTTCGGCTGGCTTCCAGATCGCGACGCGTTCCATATGTTCGCGACAAAGGCGCGGCGACTGTCGCACAGCATCGTCTCATTTGCCGTCAGATCGACCTTGGCGCATGATCAGTATGGCGATCACAGCTTCCAGGCTGGCGAATAAAGGCGGAGGGGCGATGGCGGACATCCTTACTTATCGCGGTACCGTATACCCATGGCACTGCGATCATATCGGCCATATGAATGTCATGTGGTATGTCGGGAAATTCGATGAAGCGACGTGGCATTTGTTTGCGCAGATCGGGCTGACCCCGTCTTATTTCCACGCCAGCGGCCGCGGCATGGCAGCGGTGCAGCAAAACATCAGCTACAAGCGCGAGCTCCTGGCCGGCGACATCCTCGAGATTCGCAGTCGTATTCTCGAAGTCCGCGACAGAGTGCTCCGCTTCGCCCATGACATGATCAATGTCGACGGCGGCGAGGCTGCCGCGAGCTGCGAGCTGACCGCCGTGCATCTCGACCGGACGGCGCGTCGCTCGACCGATTTCGAAGCGAATATCCGCATGCTGGCGCAGAAGATGATCGGTTGACCCGATGCTAAAGAGCTTAGCTTAGCTTAGCTTAGCTTAGCTTAGCTTAGCTTAGCTT
>JAJPJB010000064.1 GCA_021324465.1 Hyphomicrobiaceae bacterium | reverse complement strand
GAGGTGAGGTGAGGTGAGGTGAGGTGAGGTGAGGTGAGGTGAGGTGAGGTGAGGTGAGGTGAGGTGAGGTGGATATCGGCGGCGGCCGAATCCCCCACGGCGGCTCCATGCTGCGGGGAGAGAGTACTACTGCCCGACCGGCATCGGCGGGCGCGGGGCAAGATCGCCGGGCAGCGGCTTGTCGTTGCGCAGCAATCTCGCGAAGGCGGCGAACGGATTGTCCGCGTTCTTGTCGTCGCTCTGTGCGGTTTGCGCCGGCTGCGCCTGCGCGGGATCAACTCCGGCGATCGGCTGCGACTTGATTTCCACGGTGGTCGGCGGGGCGAGTGGCAGTGGCGCCGGCGGCGCGGCGGCGGGCGGCAGGCTCGCGGAGGTCGGCGCGCGGGCGGCGACCGGTGCGGCGTCGACGGTTGGCCCCGACTTCGGCGTCGACAGCGGCGGCGCGGCAGGTGGCGCGGGATTCACGAGCGGCGCCAGCGTAAGTTCGCCGGCGCGCGGGTTCTCCGATCTCGGCGCGTTGGCGACCGCACCAGTCGGCGCGTCGGGCTGACGGCGTGCCGTTTCGGTCGGCGCTGGACGAGCAGCGCCGGCTTTGGCAAGAGCCGCGCGCACCCGCGCCTCGAGCGAGTCCGGCGAGGCGGGCTTTGCCTCCTCGCGCGGCTTGCCGGCGATCTCCTCGCGCGCCTTGGCCTCGGGCCTTGGTTCCGGTCTGGACTCGACCGTCGCGCTTTCGGCAGGCACTGACTTGCGCAGCGCCGGCGTGCTCGGCGCGGGCGCGGATGGTGCAGCCTGGGTGACAGACTGCGACGGCGTCTCCGCCTTGGTTTCCGGTCGGGCCTCGGCGGCGGCCGGCGCTGTTGGCTGCGGGCGCGCGGCGATATCGGCTGCGGGGGCGAGCGGCGCCGTTTGCATTACCGCGGGCGCGGCGACGGGCGGCGTCGTCGCGGCCGGACTCGTGGACGGGGATGTCAGGAAGCCGCCAAGATGCGCGATGACAAAGCCCGACACCGCGGTGGCAACGCCCGCGGCGAAAATCTCGACGAATTTCACCGCCAAACGCGAAAAGTAGGACCCCTCGCCCGCCACGGAAGAACTCCCAGAATTGCTTGACTGCGCCCGACTGCGCGCCGACGGATCGCCCGCCAGCCACTCCTGCACCCCGTTATTAGCGGCCGCTATCTGGCAAAATTGAGATAGCCCGATGACAATACCAGGGATGACAAATGGTCTGCTGCGTGGCGACGATCCTTTGGCCGTGCTTGGCAAGCACGCCGGCGGCACACAGCCAAATTGACGTACCGAACAGGTCCTAACCGCCGGTTAAGCTTGTGCTGTTCGCTGCGAAGAATGCGGGGCGTCAGGTCTGGGTGTAGGCGATTTGCACGGGCATCCAGGTCGCACCACTGCTTCAGCGCGCCCATGCTTGGTAAGTGCAAGTCGGAGCGTGCTGTGGTCCAGGTCAGCAATGTGGCGATCACAGGTCGGCAAGAGTCAAAATACTGGTCGATGACGAAATTTGCGCGCATGACAGCGATGCTGGCGCCTCTCCGCATGGAGCTCCGCTATATGCATGTCGCAGCAGGCGGCGCCTCGCCTATCGCATCCTGCGCCGAAATGAGAAGACAACCTTAGAGTTCACCGCGTCGGGCCGAACAAGGCGCGCAGTGGCCGGATGTGCGCAGCCCGTCGCACTCCCATGCCAGGCGAATGATGCGCCATGGCATCTTAGGTGCCGTGTGAAGTGCTATGCTTGCGCGACAAGCAAGGGGAGGTCAGGAATGCCTGGGCTTTTGCACAACCACATCGCCGTCGTTACCGGTTCCGGCTCCGGTATCGGCCGCGCCATCGCGTTCGGCTTTGCACGCGAGGGCGCGCATGTCGCGGTGCTCGATGTCAATGGCGACGCTGCGGCCGCGGCCGTGAGAGATATTCGAGATGTTGGCGGCAAGGCGCAGCACTTTGCGGTCGACGTGACCGATCGCGCGGCCTGCCGTGCCGTCGCTGCCGAGGTGGCCGGCAAGATCGGCACGGTCTCTGTCCTGGTCAATAATGCCGGCATCAACCGACGTAATGCGTTCGTCGCCGATGCGGACGCGGTGATCAAGGACTGGGAGGACATCATGGCGGTGAATTTGAACGGCCTGTTCAATATCACCCATGCCTTTCTCGAGCCGTTGCGCGCCAGCAAAGGACGTATCGTCAATATCGCCTCGATCCAATCCTTCGTGCATGTGCGCACGCCGAATTCGCCGGCCTATACGACCTCGAAGCACGGCGTGCTCGGCTTTACCCGCGCGCTCGCCGCCGAGCTGGGCAGAGACGGCGTGCGTGTCAATGCCATCGGCCCGGGCTTCATCGAGACGCCGCTCAACGAAAAGGTGCGCGCCAGCAATCCGGAGCTGATCAAAATTTTTCTCGATCACACCCCGCTTGGCCGTGCCGGCAAGCCCGAGGACATCGTCGGACCGGCGTTATTTCTTGCTTCCGACCTCTCGGCCTATGTGACCGGCGCGATCGTCATGGCCGACGGTGGCTATCGGGCGATTTGAGGTTTTTCCACGCGGCGATTGCCGACCGCGCGAGCCTGGCACAGCGTGCCTCCTTCCTTCGCCGCCTTTTCCCTCGCCCCGATGCGCTTGGCGCTGGAGCGCTCCGATCTTTCCGATTCGATGGAATCGGAAAAACGCTCCAGGTTTTTGTCATGTCGCATTTCTTACGGAAAGCCGGTACCCACTTTTCCGGAAAAGGCTCCAATCCGTCACAGCGAAGCACGCAACGTCTGCGCTTTGCAGGGCTGCGTTGGAATTCGATCGTCACGTTGCCGGCACGGCCTTCGTCTCGGGGTGCCGCACCGAAAAATCCGAGCGCACGGCGATCCGGGTGAGGGAGCCTCTACGCCAGTCTGGGTCCGGTGGGAGGCTCCCTCATCCCCGTCCTTCTCTCCGCATGCGAGAGGGAAAGAGTACGTATACGCAGAAGCACGCGCCTATTTCGCCTTCAGCTGGCTCGCCGACTTCAGAATGATTTCCGGCTTGCCCTGATAGAGCTGGACTGTGCCAGTGATGGTCACCGTCCTGCCTGCAAGCGCGGCCGCATTCGGGAATTTCGCCGCGTCATCGGCAAAGATCACGGCGACGAAATTATTGTCCGGAAAACGGCCGCCGAGATCTATGAAGGTGACGCCGGAGGCCGCAACATGCACATCGCTGACCGCGGCTTCGACCGTCACGGGCTTGCCTACATGGGTTTTCAGATCTGCAAGCCCAATGGTTTGCGCGCCGGCCGGCGCCGTGACGGCGGTAAAAACGACAAGTCCAACAGACAGAAAAAATCGTTGCATGTTCATCCTCCGCTCCCCGAACAGGGGTCTTTGACCAATGAGAACATAACAGGAACACAGAACGGCGTCAACGTCAAGTTGTGGTCAGGATTACGCGGCGCAAGCGGCCGCACGAATCGGCACAACCGGCAGCTCGAACTGGCGCTCGCTTGAGGCGACCAGGCGGGCGTGCCGTCTGCATCGCAGCGGCAATCGCGACTTTTAGGATCCGGGTTCCGTCGTGATCAGCGCGCGATAGCGGCGCACGTAATGTTTTGTCGTCATCAGATGGTCATCATCGTTGCGTCTTCGCGCACGCTGCGTCACCCGATTTGCGGCGTGCGGCAGCGATCGGTGCGCTGCTTTTTCAAGCAAATTTTGTTCATCTGTTCGCTTGCGGTCATTGCATGCGTGGAGACCCATGCAGAGCCGTCATGACGTTGATGAAGAGCTGCGTCATATTTTCTCCGACAAATTTGTTTGTAACGCTCGGGGACCGCGGCGCGCTCAGCGCTGTGCAAGTTCGTGTAGACGTTTTCAAAGTTGTTTGTTGGAAAGGGGACTTGTCGTGAAAATAGGTTCCATTGGGGTCGCCGGCACGGCAACGCTGTTGGTTGCATTTGCTTTACCCATGGTCGGCCCGCCTGCTCAGGCCGCCGGCAAGCGGCAGATCGCCGCGATCTGCACACAATATGGCAGCCGCACCGCGAGCGGCGAGCGCTTTGTGTCCAACAAGCTTACCGCTGCGCATCGCACATTGCCGCTCGGCACGCTGGTGCGGGTCACCAATCTGCGCAATGGCCGCAGCGTGGTGGTGCGCATCAATGACCGCGGTCCGTTCACCAAGGGGCGCACCATCGATGTGTCGCCGGCCGCGGCCCAACAGCTCGAATTTTCCGGTCTGGCGCCGGTAACGCTCGCAGTGGTCAGCAAATAACAAGCTTAACAAGCTGACGCGTCCAGCCTTTGATGCGCGCACGCAAGCGAGAAGTCGGTGCTTTGATAAAGCCAACTGAATTTCCGCTTGCGCGGAGACGAGGACTACATGAGAGCTTGCCGTCAACTGCCGCAGCCGTGAGCACGCCGGCGGCGTGAAGCTCACGCTTTCCCGGCGGCCTTGCGCAGCGCCGCGTTGATGCGCTCCTGCCAGCCGGGGCCATCTTCCTGAAAGAAGTCGAGCACATCGCGGTCGATGCGAAGCGACACAAGCTCCTTCGCGCCAGGCAGCGCCGGCGCCTTCTTTTCCGAAGGTCCTTCGACGGGCTTGGTGGTCACCGCTTTGAATGCCTGCTCCGCCGCGGTGCGCGGATCGCTCGGGCGTCGTGCCATGGCGGCTATATAGCAGAGGTCGAATCAATTTCGCCAGCGTCCGATCGGGCGATGACTAGCTCCCCGGCACGCATCCGCCGGTGGAGCGCCGTGCATATGGCGCATGAAAGCCCAGCTTGGTCTCGACGCCGGCGCCATAGGCGTCGTGCAGAGCGCGCGGCATGAGTTCGGCGATTGCGGTGAAATCGGGCGGCTCGCTGACATCGATATCGAGTCGGAAATTTCCTTCGGAATCGTCCGTGGAGAAGCCGAGCCGTCCGAGCGCAGCAATCGCGCCGGACGGCAGATAGGCGGTTCGCGGCTTGCCCGGCGCGTCGACGAAGAAGCCCGATGCTGCTTCGCAAAGCAATTTTCGCTTCGCGGGAAAACGACACTGCGCGTAATTCTCCGGGTGAGGCGGCATATCAATAATCAGATACGCGTCAGGGAATTTTGCTGGATCGCCGGCAGCGGAAAGCCGAGGCGCAAAACTGCTGGCTCTCCGTCGATCTTATACACAACAATACGACGGAGGAGGACGCCTATCGCTTCATCGCGCAGGTCCTGGCAAAGCTCGCGCCGGCCGATGCGGCTTTCCCGGTCCATCCCGCGAAACTGATCACAATCGAATTCGATGACGCACTCCGTCGAAACCTTGCCAAAGGCGAGCGCATTCTCGCAGGACAATGAGTCGAATCAGGAAACGGGTGTCGCCCTCGCAGTCGGGGTCCCATGTTTTGCTCAAAACGAAGAGGAGGACCACGCGATGCATTTCCGTAATTCAGGGCTTGCTAGACTTGCGTGGCAGTCAACATCAACGCACGGTGCGGGATCGTGATCCGGATTTTTGCAGATCGTGTCAAACGCTTGCAGCGGCGAAGGCCCAGGTGACAAAGGCCGCGGCACCGCCCGCCATTACGGCAAGCCGCCAGTGTGCCGGCACCGACGGTGTGAACGCAAAAACCATTGCGGCGACGATCGAGATCGGCACGGTGAGCGCAGGTAGTTGACCAAAATTCGAGCCGGCGACGATATAGGCCAGCAGGACGCCGAGGCCCCAGCCGAAGGGAAGCGCCAGGATCGCAGCCGCGGCAACCAGAATTGCGGAAGGGATTCGCAATCTTTCCTCCGAGCGGCGTGGCGTTTTGCTGCAAATGCCGGCGCCTTCGTATTCTGCGCCGCAATATTTGAGATTTTCTGAAGACGCGCTAACCGGCCTTGCCGGCCGCGTCATTGACGGCGCGCAACAGGGCGAGCAATGCGCGATTGACCGGCGTGGCGATGCCATGCCGCTCGCCGGCCGCGACAATCGCGCCGGTGAGCGCTTCCACTTCCATCCGCCGCCCAGCGAGCCGGTCGAAATACATCGAGGTGCCGAGCTCGCCGGAAAACGTCATCAGCGTCGCGATACTGCGCGATGCTTCGTCCTCGGCGACGCGTGCGCCATTGGCGCGCGCTACCGCGATGGCTTCAGCGAGGATTGCGTGGCACAGTTCCTGAATGTCCGGCCGCCGCAAGACGGCCTGGCGCTGCAGGGTCAATGCCGTGATCGGATTGGCGATCGCATTGATCAGGAGCTTGCGCCACAACAGCGTGGTGAAATCGTCGCTGATCAGGATGCGCAATCCGGTGCCGTCGAGGAGTTTTGCGAAGGCACGTCCGCTCGCGTCATCGGCCACGACGAGATCGTATTTGCCGGCCTGACGCATCCGCACCCGGTCGGGTGCGAGCCGCTCGCCATTGTAATAGACGATCACCGGCAGCACGGTAGCGCCGTTCGTCAACGGACCCACGCGCGCGACATGATCGATGCCGTTTTGCAAAGCCGCGACCCGCGTTTGCGGTGTGCACAGCCGCGCGAGCCATGCAGCCGCCGATTCGGTCTGGTGCGTCTTGGTGCACAACAGCACCCAATCCACCGGCTTGGCCGCCGCCGGATCGGCCAAGCTGCGCAGCGGAAATTCGAGCATGCGCATAGTCGCGCCGTCCTCGCGCTCGAGGGTCAGACGCTCGAGCGGCGCGCGTGTGCAGGCGATCACCTCGTGCCGGTCTGCTTCGGCAAGACAAGCGGCAGCGACGCCGCCGATGCTGCCGAGACCGACGACGGCGACCGAAAAACGATGCTGATTCCGTGGGGAGAGCGGCACAGCCATGGGACTCGCTTGAGCAGCGGCCAGTCTCCGCCGGATAGTTGACAAAGTCAAATATCACCGGGATGCATGCGGTAGGGTATCAATCTCTTGTGGTGCGCCTTCCAGTCAGGCCGCATTCCCGCCGATCGTCAGCCGGCCTTTGCTTATTGGCTCAGAGCTTCGGCCAGATTTTCTCCTCTCCGGGCGGAAGGGCCCGTGCACCCTTCCGCCCGGAATCGACAATTGCATCGACCAGCCTAGATACGAGCGCGGCCTCTGGCCGAGGCATCGCTCGCCGACATTAAGGTCACCAATAATGGTGGCACCTGTACCGGCCAATGACGAAATCGCGGTAGCATTTCACGACGCCGTGGCGGCCGTGCCGCTCGTAATATTGCGCCTGCGTAATACCTGAGGGCCGATCGGCGGCCCACTTCAGCGCGCTCCCTTCGACCGGAACGGCCGATGCGGTCTGGGCGCCGATCAAGCCCAGGCCGGCAAAGGCGGCGGCAACACTCAAGGCACACAGTCCCATTCTCCTTCGCATGGTTACCTCCCGTTGTGCGGACAGCGAACACACTCGTTTGCATTGAGTTGCCGGCCATTCTTGAACGCTTCAAGACGTAGCGGCAGCACAGCACCAAACCACGCGGCATGCGCGGTATGATCGGTCAAGTCGTCGCCGGTCTCCGGATGCAGGAGCACGGTCAAGCCGGCGCGGTTGAGCATCAGCCAAGGCACAAACTCGGCCAGCATTTCGACAGGGAAGGCGATCTGGTACATCGACTGCGGGTGCGGCCCGACCAGTTCGTCGTGCCAGCGTCCGAGCCTGGCCAGCGGAAACGCGGCCGCGACGCGATCGCGCAAGCGCTCGGCGCGGTCGCGGCTGGTCGCCGGATCGTAATAGATGTGGGCGTGATAATCCTTGATGTCGGCCGGATTGGGCATCGCCGCGGCATCCCGCTTTCCTTATCCGTTACCTTGCGGGACGCCGTCTGACAATCCATCCTCGTGTCTCCGAGCGACGCCCGGCATGCGCACATGCCAAGCACATGCCAAGCACATTGCCAAGCACATGCCGAGCACATGCCCGTGCCGGAACGGCGATTGACGCATCCAAATCGCTACTGCCATTGCGGCTGGCGCGGATGCGGATAAAGGCTGGCGATGAGCACGGCGAGAATGCCGGTCAGAAATATGCCGTCGAAAGTGCCGGCGCCGCCAATGGAAGCGACCGGAGCGCCGAGGCCGCGGACCTTATCGAGATTCGAAAGATCGGCGCCGATCAGCGTGCCGAGTGAGCCTGCGATATAGGCGAGCGGTGCCCCGTCGCGCCGCGACAGCAGCAGCGCGACCGCCGCTGTCACGACGACGGGAACGAAAACCGGCACCGCGATGCCAAGACCCGGCACGGGATCAGCGAGCCAGTGCAGCACGACAGCGACGATCAGGGTGGCGATCGTACCTTTCACCCAGAGCTCGCGTTTGGCAAGCAGGTAGAGCGACATGAGAGTCGGGATCACGGCGCCGCCGACATTGACCGCAATCACCGTCCCGGCCAGATGGGTCACGACCGGGATTTGGTAGCGCATACCGAAGAAATCGATGATCTGATTGGACATCACCCGCTCCGGCGGCAATTCGGCGACCGGAATGTTGAAGATGCTGCCGATCAGCGAGCCAAACAGAAGCCACATCGCCGTGCCGGACGAAACGCCGAGACTCTCATAGGCAAATCGCACTGAGCGCAGCACCAGCACGACGATGAAGATGCCTACCAGAATGGCAAAAAAGCCCGGCGCCAGCGGCAAATAATGATATTGGCCCATCTGCATGCCCGTGCTGCTCCGCTTTTCAATAGACCCTTTAACCAATCGACCGGCGGCGGCACCATAGCCGCCTTGTAACCCCAACGCGCGAGCCTATAATCCGGCGCTTCCTTCGCGCAGGGGATTCTTTCGCGTGGCGCCGGAAGCGACATCCAACAGGAAATTGGTGGCTATCATCATGGGCAGCCAGTCCGACTGGGCGACCATGAAACATGCCGCCGACACGCTCGATGCGCTCGATGTGCCCTATGACAAGCGCATCGTGTCCGCGCACCGTACGCCGGAGCGGCTCTACGCCTTTGCCAGGGGCGCCAAGGCGGAAGGCTTTAAAGTCATTATTGCGGGCGCCGGCGGCGCGGCACATCTGCCGGGCATGACGGCCTCCTTGACCCCCCTTCCAGTGTTCGGCGTTCCGATCGAATCGAAGGCGCTGTGGGGACAGGATTCGCTGTATTCGATCGTGCAGATGCCGCCGGGGATCCCGGTCGGCACCTTGGCGATCGGCCAGGCGGGCGCGATCAATGCCGCGCTGCTTGCAGCCAGCGTCTTGGCGCTCAGCGACCCAAAGCTCGGCAGCCGGCTGGAGGCATGGCGCGCGCGTCAGACAGCGGCTGTCGCCGAAACGCCAAAGGACGGCGCGTGAGCCCAGCCGCTGCGACAATGCCTGCGCCGGCCGTGCTGAAGGCCGACGCGACAATTGGCATCCTCGGCGGCGGTCAGCTCGGCCGCATGTTGGCGCTGGCCGCGGCGCGCCTGGGCTTCAGGTGCCATGTCTTTTCGCCGAGTCCGGATTCGCCCGCCTTCGACGTCGTGCATCGTGTCACTTGCGCGGATTATACCGATACCGAAGCGCTCGACCGTTTTGCCGGCGATGTCGACGTCGTCACCTATGAGTTCGAGAATGTGCCGGCCGAGACTGCGACGTTTCTCGCGGCGCGCATCCCGGTTTTGCCGGATCCAAAAATCCTTGCCACGACCCAGGATCGCCTTGCCGAAAAGACTTTCGTCGCCGGCCTTGGCATTGCCACCGCGGCGTTTGCCGATGTCGGCGAGGCGGCGGCGCTGAAATCGGCGATGGGGCGGATCGGCCGGCCGGCGGTGCTTAAGACCCGGCGTTTCGGTTATGACGGCAAGGGTCAGGCCCTGATCAAGAATGGCAGCGACCCGCAGGCGGTCTGGCGCGAGGTCGGCGGCCAGCCCTGCATCCTCGAAGCCTTTGTGCCGTTCGAGCGCGAGGTCTCGGTCATCGCCGCGCGCGGGCACGACGGCGCTGTCGAGTGTTTCGATGTCACCGAGAACGAGCATCGCGATCACATTTTGAAGATCTCGCGCGTCCCGGCTGCGATCTCGCAGGCTGCGGAGCGCCAGGCGCGGGAGATTGCCCAGACGATCGCACAAGCATTCGGCTATGTCGGCGTGCTCGCGGTGGAGATGTTCGTGCTGCGCGACGGCCGCCTGCTCGTCAACGAGATCGCCCCGCGCGTGCACAATTCCGGCCACTGGACGCTCGACGGTGTCTCCGTCTCGCAGTTCGAGCAGCATATCAGAGCGGTTGCCGGGTGGCCGCTGGGCAAGCCGATCCGGCATGGCAGGGTGGAGATGATCAATCTGATCGGCAATGAGGTCGAGGATTATCGGCGTTGGCTGGACGTACCCGGCGCCGCCGTCCATCTCTACGGCAAAGCTGCCGTGCGGCCCGGCCGCAAGATGGGACATATCACGCGGGTCTTTGCCGACTAGACCGGCGCATTCGGACCGCCTGGCGAAGCCGGGATTTGCGCCGTCATCCAGGGCGATGGACTTTTTGGCCTTGTTCTGCTACAGGCCGCGGCAAGGTGGCGCGGGCGTTTGGCCCTGGCCGCCAAAGCAATCGCCAGGAACCGACTGCAAAAGGAGCACGCGTGCAGGTTCTCGTCCGTGACAACAATGTCGACCAGGCCCTCAAGGCGCTGAAGAAGAAAATGCAGCGCGAGGGCATTTTCCGCGAAATGAAGCTTCGCGGCCATTACGAAAAGCCCTCGGAAAGAAAAGCACGCGAGAAGGCCGAAGCGATCCGCCGCGCCCGCAAGCTTGCGCGCAAGCGGCTGCAGCGCGAAGGTCTGCTGCCCGTCAAGGCTAAACCCACGCCGGTCGCGCCCGGCAGTGCCAGATCTGGCGCGCCACGTACGCCTCGTTTCGGCTGATTTCCGGTCAGGCTTGGATTTGGTGAAGGCGCGGGCAGTGGGCCCGCGCCGTTTTTTTGGCGCGCCGGGGTGCTATCCTTCGTAAATCCCGACTTGTAAGAGCCTGGGTGGCGAATGACGCGACCGGTCGATGCCATTGTGTACGGGATCTTGGGAAGGGGCTGCGACTTCGCGGGCGCAATGGCGACGGCAGCGGTTGCGCTCACCCTGGCCGCCTGCTCCACTTTGAGTGGCCCGGCATCCGAGACAGAGGCCGCGATCCATGCACCCTCGCAGTCGAATCTGACCTCGCTCACCGAAGTGATCGAAAAACATCCGGACGACCCGCAGGCCTATAATATGCGCGGCGCCGTTTACGGCGAAGCAGGACGCAACGATCAGGCGCTGGCCGACTTCAACAAAGCGCTCAGCCTCGACCCCAATTACGTGCAGGCTTACGCCAATCGTGCTCTGATCTATCGCAAGACCAATAAGCTCGATCTGGCGCTTGCCGATGACAACAAGGCGCTCGCGATCGATGCCGCCTATTCGCCGGCCTATCTCGGCCGCGGCATTGTCTATCGCGAGCAGGGCCGCAGCAACCAGGCGCTCAACGACTTCAACAAGGCTATTGCGCTTAAGCCGGACAATGCGGAAGCCTATTACAACCGCGGCCTGCTCTATCAGAGCCAAAACCAGCACGCTTTTGCGATCGAAGATTTCACGACTGCCATCGGCCTGAACGGCCGAAAGGCCGACCCCTTCGTCGCGCGCGGCCTGAGCTATCTCGCCACCGGCGACGTCAAAGCGGCCTGTGACGATCTCGATCAGGCGGTGCAGCTCGATCCGACGGATCTGCGCGCCTGGACCAGCCGCGGGCTGGCTTATGAGCGGCTCGGCGCCAAGGACAAGGCCGCCGGCTCCTATGCCAAAGCGCTCAACATCAACAACAAATATGAGCCGGCGCAGAGCGGCTTTGCCCGCGTCGGCGGCAGGATCGGCCAGGTCTATCCGACCTTTTGATCGCGCCACCTCATTCGCTCATTGCCGCAGAAGCGACAATCCGGCAGCGGAGACGGGCGGTACGGGTCCCCGCTTTCGCGCGGACCAGCGGCTTTGGCGAGCTGTCAATCCAAATCACCCGCAAGAAAGCGCGCCACCGCGTCGAGCGCGCCGTGGGCGTCGAGGTCTTCATGATCGCCGTCGAGGAAGCGCACCATGTGCTTCGGCTTGTTGGCCAGATTGAACAGCGCTTCGCCCATGGCATAAGGAACGACGCGATCGTGGACACCATGCATGATCATCAAAGGCGCGGTGACTTTGCCGATCCGCTCGTCGGAGCGGAATTGATCCTTCATCAGAAGACGCACCGGCAGATACCAATAATGCCGCGCGCCGACCGCTTCCGCCGAGGTGAAAGGCGCCTCGAGGATCACCCGGCCGACTGGTTTTTCCGCTGCCAGCGCGACCGCGACGCCCGAGCCGAGCGACTCGCCCCACAGCACGATCTGTTGCGGCGGATAGCGTGAGACCGCGAAGTCATAGGCGGCGTGCGCGTCTGCGATCAGACCGGCCTCGCTCGGGCTGCCGGGGAGGCCGCCATAGCCGCGATATTCCAGCGCGACCAGACCGATGCCGTCACTGACCAGACGGTGAAACCGCTCGACACGGTAGCGCAGCGCGCCGCCATTGCCATGGAAATAGAGCAACACCGGTTTATTGTCGCGCGGCGGCACGTGCCAGACATGAATCGGCACGCCGTCGGCCGCGGTGAGCGGCACCTCTTGCGCTTCGCTCAGCCCCGCCGCCGCCGGCGTCACCGCAACCCTGTCCGGGAAATACATCAAGGAGCGCTGCGCGAGATAGATCATCGCCGCGAGTGCGACGTAGAAAACAAGTGCGAGCGCGGCGCTCCAGCCGAGAATCGTCATCGCGCGCGCCCGCATGCGCGGCCTTCGTGCCCAGACTCGGGCCACGCCGGCATGCGATAGAATGAAGGCTTGCGCGATGAGATGCCGTGCCGTCGCAACGGCAGAACCGACACTGCCAGCGAACTTGGCGCGGTGGCCGACATGACGGCTCCTGCCTCGTTCCGATGCGGCAAGCGGTGCGAGCGCACGGCGTTGCGTCCCAATCGTCATCGTAGCATCGATAACCCGATCTGATGAAAGCGTGGAGTCAAGGCGCCGGCTTTCTCAGCCGTTGGTCACAGTCAAAAGCAAACCGGCCGACTGCGCGAGTCGGCCGGTTGAATTTAAGACGCAAAGCAAGCCTGGTTCAGTCGACAGACCGGCCAAGGACTCAAACCAGCCAAGGACCGATACGTCATACGTCACGGGCCCGCCCGGGGGACCCGCTATGGACAGACCTGTACGGTGCGCCAGCGATAGCCGACCCCTTCGACCCAGACCTTGCGCTTACCCCAATAGCAGCCGGGGGCGAGCTCGGCATAGCCTGGGCCATAGACGACCGGCGGCGGGCCATAGGGCGGCGGTGGAGGCGGAGGCGGATAATAAGCGGGCGGCGGGGGCGGGCTGTTGGCAATCGCGCTGCCAATGATGGCGCCGGCCGCGATACCGCCGATGACGCCGGCGCCGACGGCGCAGCCGTAGCAGCCGGCATTGGCAGGGCTCGGGCCGATCAAAGTGCCAAGCCCGATGGCGCCGGCCGCAGCCAGCCCGATGAGCGACTTGTGCATGTGGTTTCCTCGTGTGACCGGCCGGGCGCCGATCAAGGACTTGAGTGAAGCGGGAAGTCCCCGTAACCCCCGATGAATGCGCGTCACACCCTCCCGGATTCAAGCGCGACTATTTGGCGGAAATTTGGTCCAAGAATGCGTTCCGCCAGCAGAAGGAGACGCTTACGGTGTCCCGCCGGGGCACCGTGACGATGTCGACTGGGACTCGCGAGCCTGCACCGCGCTCAAATGCAGGCACGAACCCAGTAATAGCCGTTCCACACCCGCCGCCATACGCAGGCGGGGCCGTAGGCCGGATACGGATAGGGCGCATAGCCGTAGTAACCGTAATACGGGTAGCCGTAATAAGGCGCCGCCAGCGCACTGCCGACGATGGCGCCTGCAGCAAAGCCGGCCGCGGCACCTCCCCAGCCCCAACCCCAGCGCGCTTGCGCCGGAGCCGAAGTCGCTACCGTGGCGGCGGCCAAGCTCGCCGCCGCAATCAGCGCAGTCAAAAGGCTTCTCATGACATCACCTCGCAATGGGTGTTTTCGTGCATTCCAACCGCCCCTCTGGACGTAAAGTTCCCCTTTACGCGTGAACGCAGGCTGAACAAACATGCCTGAATCCAGCCATTGTTGGTGCGGACGGAGTTAGTGCGGACGGAGGCGCAGGCGGGACGGGCAATTTCTTTTCAATTTTTCGGCATAAACCGGCGCGGCGGGCAGGCTATGCTCGCTTGCGATTCGCGGGCGGGGATTGCCTTCGATGGAAGACGAGACGGCGAAGCCGCGCCGCACGGCCATCATGCCGCCGCGGGCGCGGCCAAGATTGCGCAGTGCACAAACCGCGGGAAGGCAAACGTCACGCGCGCCGAAATCCTCGAAACGGTCTTCGCGCGCGCTGGTCATGCAACTCGCCGCCGAAGTGGACGCACTCGCCGCCGAACTTGCCGCGTCACGCGCGCGCATCAGCGAGCTCGAAGCGCGCATCGACATCGATCCGCTTACGGAGATCCGCAATCGGCGCGGCTTCCAACGCGAGCTCGAACGCTCGCTCGCCTATGTCAAACGCTATGGCACCAGCGCCGCGCTGATCTATATCGATCTCGATGGCTTCAAGCCGATCAATGACCGCCATGGCCATGCCGCCGGCGATGTTGTGCTCAAGGCCGTCGCGGGCGCGCTGGTCCGCGCGGTGCGCAGCTCCGACATTGTGGCGCGCATCGGCGGCGACGAATTCGCCGTCCTGCTGTGGAACGTCACCGGCGCCGCGGCCAAAGGCAAAGCAGCGGCTCTCGAAGCCGCGATCTATGCGACGGCCGTGCGCTGGCGCAATTCAACCTTGGTTGTTGGCGCCTCGGCCGGCGTGGCACTGCTCGGCGCGCTCGACAGGCCACACGAGGTTTTGGCGCGTGCCGATGCCGCAATGTATGCGCGCAAAGCGGCGCGGAAGGAGCGGGCAACCGGCTGAGTCACTCCGTAGGCCGCGCAGCGGCTGTTCGCGATGTGTGATTATCGGCTCCCGGCTCCTACTTCGCGCGCCTCGCTAACATCCCTTACGCAGTGACGCTCTGACGCAATGATGTCGGGCCTACGCGATGATGTCGGGCGTGAGCTGGTCTTCGATAAAGGTGATGCGGTCGCGCAACAGGAGCTTGCGTTTCTTCAGGCGTTGCACCTGGAGCAGATCGGAGCCGGGCGAATCCTGCAGGGCGGCTATTGCCGCATCGAGGTCGCGATGCGCCTGCAACAGGCGCGCGAGTTCGGCCCGCAGCTCGCGTTCTTCGTCTTTCGTCATCGCCGCCTTGGTCGCACCCTGGTCGGCCCGTTTGGCATGAAAAACTCTCGACCGGCCCGACGAACCGATCGTGCGCTCAGCCGTTACAGGCGCCAGCAAGCTGCTCTGGATTATCGCCTTTTTGCTAATCGCCACAAGCCCCTGGGGAACTGCGGCAATCGCGCCGAAAACCCTTCGCCGGTGCAGAATGGGGATTTTCGTAAGCCTAAATCCGGACTATGCTTGCCCGGTCCAAGGCGTGTGTAGGATGATGTGAACCGCCAATAATCGACGCAAGGAGGCAAGTACATGGCGATCGAATCGCATCTTGCGGAACTTGAGAAGCGGCATCAGGCCCTTGAGCAAGAAATCAGTGAAGCGCTCTCCCATCCCTCCACCGACGACCTTCATCTCCTGGAATTGAAACGCAAGAAATTGTACGTAAAGGACGAGATTGCCCGCCTGCGGCAAGGCGCGATCGTCCACTAGCTCGGTACACGGCGAGTTTTCGGGCTGCGCTGTCCGCGCTTGGGCATCCCACGGGCGCGGAGGAATGAAGCTGTATTGATCGTCGTGTCTGTAGTCGCGGGCATCCGCGTCTGAGGACAAGCAGCAAAAGAGGTGCATGGACGGAGGCAGATCCGCCGGTGAAGGCGTGACGATCCTCACACCTGCTTTGCCATATCGCGCAGCTTGAATTTCTGGATCTTGCCGGTTGAGGTCTTCGGAATCTCTGCGAACACCACGTAGCGCGGGCACTTATACGCGGCGAGGTGCTTTCGGCACCAAGCGATGAGTTCTTCGGCCGTCGCGGTCGTGCCCGGCTTGAGTTCGACAAAAGCGCACGGCGTCTCGCCCCATTTTTCGTCGGGCTTTGCCACCGCGGCGACGACCTGCACCGCCGGGTGCTTGTAAAGCGCATCCTCGACCTCGATCGACGAAATATTTTCGCCGCCGGAGATTATGATGTCCTTGGAGCGATCTTTCAGTTGAATATAGCCGTCCGGATGCATGACGCCGAGATCGCCGGAATGAAACCAGCCGCCGGCAAAGGCCTTTTCCGTCGAGGTCGGGTTTTTCAGATAGCCCTTCATCACCACATTGCCGCGGAACATCACTTCCCCGAGCGTCTCGCCATCGCGCGGCACCGGCCGCATGGTGTCAGGATCGAGAACTTCGAGCGCTTCCAGAACCGGATAGCGCACGCCCTGCCGCGCCTTTTTCACGGCTTGCGCCGTTGGATCGAGCGCGTCCCATTCGCGATGCCAGTCGTTGACGCTTGCCGGGCCGTAGGTTTCGGTAAGTCCGTAGACGTGGGTGACGTTGAACCCGGCTGATTTCATTGCGGCGAGGACGGATTCCGGCGGCGGCGCGGCCGCGGTGATGAACTCGACCTGATGCGGCAGGGGTCTGCGCTCGGCCGCCGGCGCATTGAGCAAAGTCGACATGACGATCGGGGCGCCGCATAGATGCGTGACCTTGTGAGTCGCGATGGCGTCATAGATCGGCGCGGCGCGCACCGCGCGCAGGCAGACATGCGTGCCGGCGACCACCGAGAGCGTCCAGGGAAAGCACCAGCCGTTGCAGTGAAACATCGGCAGCGTCCACAAATAGACCGGATGCCTGCCCATGCCGCAGGTGATGACATTGGCCATGGCGAGCAGATAGGCGCCGCGATGGTGATAGACGACGCCCTTGGGATCGCCGGTGGTGCCTGACGTGTAATTCAGCGCAATCGCGTCCCATTCATCGCCCGGCATCTCCCACGCGAAGTCTGCGTCGCCTTCGCTCAGAAACTGCTCGTAATCGAGATTGCCGAGACGTTCGCCCGGGCCGGTGAATTCCGGATCATCATAATCGATCACCAACGGCTTCGCCTGACAGAGCGCGAGCGCATCTTTCACCACTTTGGAATATTCGCGATCGGTGATCAGAACTTTGGCTTCACCGTGATCGAGCGTAAAGGCGATGATCGCGGCGTCGAGCCGCGTGTTGATGGAGTTGAGCACGGCGCCCGCCATCGCCACACCGTAATGCGCTTCGAGCATCGCCGGCACATTCGGCAGCACCGCGGAGACGGTATCGCCGCGCCGGATGCCGCGCTTGGCGAGGGCCGAGCCAAGTCGCTTCGCCCGCGTATAGAACTCCCGGTAAGCCCAGCTGCGCTTGCCGTGAATGATCGCGGTCTGATCGGGATACACCTCGGCTGCACGCGCCAGAAACGACAGCGGCGTCAGCGGCTGGAAATTCGCCGGATTGCGAGAAAGGCCCGTATCGTAGGGCGTCGCCATGGCCTGTCCTCCCTACCTTTTTGTTTTGCGAGTCTAGCAAATCTAGAAAATAGCGAGTAGCAAACGGTAAGTAGCGAATGGACGCAACCGAACGCCCCCATGCGCTATTCGCCAGCCCTTGTTCGCGCCTCAGGCTCAACCCTCCCATCCTTGCCACAACAGGCCGAGCGAAATCAAAAGCATCAATACATAGGCGATCTGATAGAAGCGGTCCTGCGGCGTTCTGCGCACAAGCCAGATGCCGGCGAAATTGGCGGCGATTGCAAGCGGCAGTAGCACGAGCGAGGTACCGAAATTGCGCGCGGAAAATTGCCCGAGCACGAAATAGGGCGCAATCTTCATCCAATTCATGAAGGCGAAGAAAATGACGCTGGTGCCGACCAGCGTAAGCTTATCGAGGCGCTGCGGCAGGATATGAATCTGGAACGGCGGCGCGCCGACCTGGATGAGCAGCGACATGAACCCGGACAGCGCGCCCCACAGCAGGCCGAGCGGAACAGGCGGACGACGCGGCTTATCCGCGGCCTGGCGCAGGCTGGGTATCAGGCGCGGTCCTAGCCAGGTGTAGAACACGAAAGCAAGCCCGATCGCGCCGACCGTAATCTCGATCGCGGCATTCGACACAAGGCTCGCGAACGCCGTGCCGACGCCCATGCCGAGAACGCCGCCGGGCATCAGCACTTTCAGATTCCAGGCGCTCCAGGCGCGGCGATAGGTCCACAGCGAGATGAGGTCCTGGCAGATCAGGATCGGCAGCAGAATGGCGGCACCCTGCAGCGGCGGTACAGCGAGCGCCAGCATCGGCGTCGCGATCATGCCGATGCCGACGAAGCCGCCTTTGCCAAGCCCGAGCACGGCCACGGCCGGGATTGCCAGGAGATAGAACCAGGGATCGGTAATCACGGATTGATCTTGCGACAATGGGCAGGCCGCGCGTGACATAGATCAAGGCGCGCCGCTTCGGCCAGCATTGCGATGCATGGCCGAGGCGCTGGCACAGCACGGCTTGCAAACCCCTGCGTGCAGGGCTGAAAATATAAACAAAACGCCGGAGGAACTGCCGATGGACGCCAGGCTAGACACCCGAACCAGCCGTTATCACGAGACTTACGCGCGCTGGCAGCGCGATCCGCTCGGATTCTGGGGCGAGGCGGCGGCGGAGATAGACTGGCTCGAGAAGCCGAAAACCGTGTTCGATGCCAAGGCCGGCATCTACGGCCATTGGTTTCCCGACGGGGTTTGCAATACCTGTTTCAACGCGGTGGACCGCCATGTCGATCGCGGCCGCGGTGAACAGGCCGCGATCATCTACGATTCGCCGCTGACCGGCACCAAACGTACCATCACGTATCATCGCCTCCTCACCGAGGTGCAAGTGCTCGGCGGCATGCTGCGCGATCTCGGCGTCGGCAAGGGCGATCGCGTCATTCTCTATATGCCCATGATACCCGAGGCGGTGTTCGCGATGCTTGCCTGTGCGCGCATCGGTGCGATTCATTCGGTGGTGTTCGGCGGCTTCGCGGCACGCGAATTGGCAACCCGCATCGACGATGCCACGCCGAAGGTGATCCTTTCGGCGAGCTGCGGCCTCGAGCCGGGCCGCATCGTGCAATACAAGCCTCTGCTGGACGAGGCGATCTCCCTTGCCACGCACAAGCCGCAGGCCTGCCTGATCCTGCAGCGGCCGCAATCAGAGGCGAGCTTGCTCGAAGGCCGCGATCGCGACTGGGCCAGGATGCGCGACCATGCCTTGGTTCACGCGCGTTCGGCCTGGGATTGCGTGCCGGTCGCCGCGACCGATCCGCTCTACATTCTCTACACATCCGGCACGACCGGCCGGCCCAAAGGCGTCATGCGCGACAACGGCGGCCACATGGTTGCGCTGAAATGGTCGATGCAAAATCTCTATGGCATCGCGCCCGGCGAAGTGTGGTGGACGGCGTCCGATATCGGCTGGGTGGTCGGTCATTCTTACATCGTCTACGGCCCGCTGCTGCATGGCTGCACCAGTATTCTCTACGAGGGCAAGCCGATCGGCACACCGGATGCCGGCGCGTTCTGGCGCGTCATTGCCGAGCACGGCGCCGTTGCGCTGTTCACCGCGCCGACCGCATTTCGCGCCATCAAAAAAGAGGACCCGCAGGGCAAGCTTATGGCCCGGCATGATCTGAGCAAATTCCGCACTTTGTTTCTCGCCGGCGAGCGTGCCGATCCGCCAACATTGGAATGGGCCGAAGCGCTTCTAAAAGTGCCGGTGATCGATCATTGGTGGCAGACCGAGACCGGCTGGTGCATCGCCGGAAATCCCGTTGGCCTTGGCCTTTTGCCGGTGAAGCACGGCTCGCCGACGGTTGCCATGCCCGGCTACGACATCCGCATCGTCGATGAAGGTTGCCGCGAGCAGCCGGACAGCACAATGGGCTCGATCGTTGTAAAACTGCCGCTGCCGCCCGGCTGTCTGCCGACCCTGTGGCGGGCCGACCAACGCATGCGCGAGAGCTACCTGGAAGAATTTCCCGGCTATTACAAAACCGCCGATGCCGGCTTCAAGGACGAGGACGGCTATATCTTTGTCATGGGTCGCACGGACGACATCATCAATGTCGCCGGCCACAGGCTTTCGACCGGCGGCATGGAGGAAGTGCTGGCCTCGCATCCCGACGTCGCCGAATGCGCGGTGCTCGGCATCAAGGACGAGCTCAAAGGCGAGGTGCCGTGCGGCTTTATCGTGCTCAAATCCGGGGTCAACCGGCCCGCGACCGAGATCGAAAAGGAATGTGTCGCCCTCATTCGCGACAAGATCGGCCCAGTCGCCGCGTTCAAGCTGGCCGTCACCGTGGCGCGGCTACCGAAGACACGCTCCGGAAAGATCCTGCGCGGCACGATGAAAAAGATCGCCGACGGCGACGCCTGGCAAATGCCGGCCACCATCGACGACCCGGCGATTTTGGACGAGATCGGCAGTGCGCTGAAAGGGAAGGGGCTGGCAGATAATCGCCCGGCCTAAGCGAATCGTTCGCCTGCGCCGTTATAATTGCTGGATGCGCAAAGAATTGCTCGAGGGCGCTTGGAAGACCGCAACTGCGACCAGCGATTATGCCGGAAAGTGCGTCTTGGTGACCGGCGCGAGCGGCCAAATCGGGTTAAATGTCATTGCAATCGCGCTCGCACGCAGCGCACGGGTGATCGGGCTTTGCAACAAGACGTTTGTCGAGTTCGCGCATCCGCGGCTGACTTGGCTTGCCGCGGATTTGAGCGCTCCAGGACCTTTGATCGTTCCGCCGGCCGACATTTTGATTCACACGGCGCCGATCTGGCTCTTGCCGCAAAAGCTTGCGGACTTTACGGCGGCTGGTCTCAAGCGAGTCGTCGCATTCAGTTCCGCATCAGTGTTCGGCAAGCGCGATACGCAAAACGCAACCGAACGAAGTATGATCGAGAGTCTGATGCGTGCCGAGAGTCGGGTGTCGGACCTTGCCGCCGCGCATAACCTCCGTCTGACGATTTTTCGGCCGACCATGACTTATGGCATGGGTCTCGACATCAATATCACGCGACTGGCGCGCGCTATCCGCCGTTTTCACCTGGTGCCAATCTATGAGCCGGCGAGCGGCCTGCGCCAGCCGGTGCAGGCGCGCGATTTGGCCGAGGCCGCGCTTGCGGTCTGGGACAATTGTGCAACTTACGGCAAGACATACAGTTTGGGCGGCGGCGAGATTCTGACCTATCGCGCCATGATCGAGCGGCTGTTTCGGTATCTCGACAAAAAGCCGCGCCTTCTGCCGATAGGCTTTTTGCCGCAATCTCTCGATTTTTTGAACGACCTGTTTCCCTTTCTCCATATCAATGGCGAAATGGCACGGCGTATGAACCGCGATCTGATCGCGGACAATGGGCCCGCCGCCGCGGATTTCGGTTATAGGCCGCGCGGCTTTCTGGCGGGCGATGTGATAGTCTAGCCCCGGGATGGCGGCACCATCTTCGGCCAAATGCGTTTGATCGGCATGGTCTCGGTCGTCGGGCGGTCCATACTGATTGTGGGGCTTCTGTGGAGCGGGCAGGCGCTGGCGCAAACGCCGCCGCCGACCGCGCCGGCAGATCAAAAAAATCCAGACCAGACGCAGAGGCGGTCGGCTCCCGCTCCGTCGGCGAATGAGCCTGTGACTAAAGCTCCCGTGTCATCCGATCAGCCTGCAGGGCAAGCGCCGAGCTCCAATGCACCCGCGGCTCAGCCTTCCGGATCGCCCAATCCACCCGCGGCGCAAAACGGCCTGCATCACCCGCCGAGCGCCGACGATATTTGCCAGGCGATCGAACAGGACGCGGCCGAGAACCAGTTGCCGGTCGAATTCTTTGCTCGCGTCATTTGGCAGGAGAGCCGCTTCAATGCACGGGCGGTCAGTTCAAAGGGCGCGCAGGGGATCGCGCAATTCATGCCAGCGACGGCTGACTATCGCGGCCTTCTCGATCCATTTGATCCGATCGAGGCGCTTAAAAACTCGGCGAGCTACCTGCATGATCTGAAAAATCAGTTCGGCAATCTCGGCCTCGCCGCCGCCGGTTACAACGCTGGCCCGGCGCGCGTCGCGGCCTGGCTCGCCGGGCGCCGGCCATTGCCGGCCGAGACGCGCAATTATGTCGCCATCATCACCGGCTGGACCGTGGACGAGTGGGCTTCAGCAAAGCCGCCGGAGACGTCGGAGACGACGATCCCGCAGGGCGTGCCGTGCACGCGGCTTGCCAATCTCATCCTCGCGCCAAAAGCGGAAGCCCGCCGCATCGCGACATATGTGCCGCGCTGGGGCATGCAGCTCACCGCGAATTGGTCGGGGAGCCGGGCCTGGGCGACCTATCGCCTGATCCAGAAACAATACGCCTCGCTGATCGGTGATCGTGAGCCGATCGTGATCAGGAGCCGCGGCATCGGTCTCGGCACGGCAATGCGCTACAACATCCGCATCGCCGATGACAACCGCGCTTATCTGGAAAAATTCTGCGCCAAGCTGATCGCCGCCGGCGGCGCCTGCGTCGTGTTGCGCAACGATCGGGGGTAAATTTTCCGCCCTCGCGCAAGCGGGAAGGAAGTCTTTACTCGTTCTTGCCGCCGAGCTGCTTCAATTTCGCGAACACCGCCTCGACATTGAGGTCGTCCTGCTTTTTTGCCGGCGCTGATGGCTCGGGCTCTTCCTTCGGCGCAGTGGTGACGGAGGCAGGCAGCAACGTTGCACCCTGCGCTGCGGCCGGCACAGGCTTCTCCTTCGCGGCCTTCTGCACCTCGAGATCGAGATCGATCTGCGAGCAAAGCCCAAGCGTCACCGGATCGAGCGGCGTGAGATTGGCGGAATTCCAATGCGTGCGGTCGCGGATTGCCTGGATGGTTGATTTGGTCGTGCCGACCAGCCGCATGATCTGGCTGTCCTTGAGCTCTGGATGATTGCGAACGAGCCAGAGGATCGCGTTCGGGCGGTCCTGGCGGCGCGATACCGGCGTGTAGCGCGGACCCTTTTTCGGCTTGGCCTCGGGGAGCCGTACCTTCGGCTCGGCGATGTGCAGCCGGTGATTTGGATCGGCCTCTGCGGCAGCGATCTCCTCGCGGGTCAATTGTCCGGTGAGGATCGGATCGAGGCCCTTGATACCTTGCGCCGCATCGCCATCGGCGATGGCCTTCACTTCCAGCGGGTGCAGGTGGCAGAGCTCCGCGATCTGATCGAATGACAGCGACGTATTCTCGACCAGCCAGACGGCGGTCGCTTTGGGCATCAGGGGCGCGGTTGCCATGGATAAATCTCCTCTGTGCTCCGCCCGCCCTTTTGGGGCGAAGCCACTTGAAGTCATCAACGATGACAGGGAAGTGATTAGAATATAGGCGTGGTCAGGGTAGGGCGCAACCGAAGCTTTGCGGCGGTGCGCTTCGCCGCGGCGCGGTCAAACATGCGGTAATTGGCGGTTCCAACGGACCAGCGTGCGCCGGACGTGAGCGAGATTAAGGCGATTCGCGCGCTTTTGCCTGTCGAACCGCGTCCGCTCGGCTGGGCCGCACGGCGAGAGGATCGAGGAGGTTGGTTCCGTCTGGCCGTCGCCGCTCGGCCGTCGCGCGATCGCGCCTGAAGGTCTGTGGTAAAGCGCTACGCGACCCCCTTCACCGCATTGGCAACAGCATCGTAAGAAATCGTGCCATCCGCGGCGATCGGCAGTTGCTCGCGCAGCCGCGCTTTCACCGCTTCGCGCTGCGGTGGCGACATTTCGGCAAGCGCCTTGCCCGACGGACCCACCGGCACGCTATTGGAAGCCCAGTAATCGTCAAAATCGGAAAACGAAACGCGAATATGGATCGCCCTGGTCGCGACGGAGCGAAGACCCGCCTGCTCCCATATCGTCTGCAATGTTTCGCGTCGCGACGCCTCCGGGTTTGGACGCGCAAGCGGCGGCAGGCCGAGCGATTGTATGGCGACGCCCAATGGCGTGAGCGGCGTGCCGCCGCCCTGGAGAAAGTCCCACATGTAAGTGGCGACGATGCCCCCGGGGCGCACCACCCGCGCCATTTCAGAGACGGCCTTATTTGGGTCAGGCAGGAACGAGATCGCCAGCGCCATCGAGGCCGCATCAAAGCTCTTGTCGGGAAACGGCAGCGCCTGGGCGTCACAGACGCGAAACTCCGCGAGTTTTGCGCCCGGTCGCGTGCGCGCAAATGCGATCTGGCCCTCCGACGGATCGACGCCCATCACGGATAGGGGCGCGCAGCGTGCGATCAGCACTTCGGTGAAAGCGCCGTTGCCGCAGCCGACATCGATCCATTTGAGATTGGCCGGGGCGTCGAGCCAGTCGAGAAATTGCGCGCCGGCGAGCTGGCTCCAGCGGCCCATCAGCCGCTCATAGGCCTTGCCATCGGCAAAAAGATTGGCTGCTTCGCTCACTGATCACTCCGCCGCCGCCTTTGCTCTGTGCGCGTTGATCGCCGCCCAGACGCGGCTTGGCGTTGCCGGCATGTCGAGATGCTCGATACCGAGCGGTTTGAGCGCATCGAGGATGGCGCCGATGATCGCGGGCGGCGCGCCGGTGGCGCCGGCTTCGCCGGCGCCCTTGACGCCGAGCGGATTGGTCGTGCTCGGGATTTCGGCGATCTCGGAGACGAATTCCGGAAGGTCCTGCGCCCGCGGCATCGCGTAGTCCTGAAGGCTTCCGGTCACAAGCTGGCCTTCACGGTCGAACACGACGGCTTCCATCAGCGCCTGGCCCGCGCCTTGCGCCACGCCGCCGTGAATCTGGCCCTCGCAGAGCAGCTTGTTCATGACCTTGCCGACGTCGTCGACCGCGGCATAGCGGGCGAGCGTCACCTCTCCGGTCTCCGGATCGACCTCCACTTCGCAAAGATGGCAGCCGTTGGGATAATTCGGCGGCTCGGCGGCGAAGGTCCCTGAGGCTTCCAGCCCGACATCGAACTGCGGCGGCAGCAGCGCCGGGCGGTAGAACGCCTTGGCGACGTCGGTAAGCCCGAGGGTGCGGTCGGTGCCCACGATGCGGAAGGCGCCGTCCTTGAATTCGATGTCGCCGGCGGCGGCTTCCAGCATTATCGCCGCCATCGGCTTTGCCTTCTCGATGATGCTGTCGGCGGCGCGCTTGAGCGCATTGCCGCCGATCTGCATGCTGCGCGAGCCGTAGGTGCCGCGCCCAAACGGCACGGCATCGGTGTCGCCCTGCACAAAGCGGACATTCTCGAACGGCACGCCGAGCCATTCGGAGGCCATCTGTGCGTAAACCGTCTCGTGCCCTTGGCCGTGCGAATGGGTACCGGCGAGAATGGTGAGCATGCCGCTCGGATCGAAGCGGATCACCATGCGGTCGTTGAACACCGCGGCTTCTTCCAGAAAATAGCCGATGCCGCGGCCGCGCAGCTTGCCGTTCTTCTTTGATTCGGCAGCGCGCTTGGCAAAGCCGTTCCAGTCGAAGAGCTTTAGGCACTCGTCCATCACATGGGCGAAGTCGCCGCTGTCATAAGTGATGCCGGTTTGGATCTTGTGCGGCATGGCGGAGGGCGGAATGAAATTGCGCCGCCTGATTTCGATCACATCGACGCCGACCACTCGCGCCGCGCGATCAAGCAATTGCTCGATCAGAAAGGCCGCTTCCGGCCGGCCGGCGCCGCGATAGGGCGCCGTCGGAATGGTATTGGTGAGCACGGCATGCGCCACCGCATGCACCGCCGGAATCTGATAGACTCCCGGCGCCAGCCGCGCCGCGAACAGCGGCACCACCATCGCGGCACCGAACACATGCGAGCCCATCGCGTGCAGCGCGGTGACGCGAAGTCCCAGGATTTTGCCGTGCTCATCGAGCGCAAGCTCGCCGGTGACGACCTGGTCGCGGCCTTGCGCGTCCGACAACAGCGCCTCCGAGCGCGTCGACACCCATTTCACCGGCCGACCACCGACGCGGCGCGACGCCCAGACCACCAGCGCGTCTTCCGGATAGCCGCCGAATTTCATGCCGAAGCCGCCGCCGACATCCGGCGAGATGACGCGCAATTTGGTCTCGGCCACCTTCAACACCTGCCCGGCGACCGCAGTGCGCGTGCCGTGCGGGTTCTGCGAGGTCGAGTAGAGCGTGTAGCTGTCGCTCTCGGGATGATATTGGCCGATCGCGGCGCGCGGCTCGATCGCATTGGCGGTGATGCGCGAATTGTTGAGCTTGAGAGTGATGACGTGCCTGGCCTTGGCAAAGGCGGCATCGGTTGCCTCCTTGTTGCCCATCATCAGCGTGAACGAAATGTTGTTCGGCGCCTCGTCCCAGATGACGGGGGCGCCGGGCTTCACTGCGTCCTCGACATTGACGACCGCCGGCAGCGGCTCGTAGTCGATCTCGATCAGCTCGGCGGCATTGCGTGCCTGGTAGGCCGTCTCGGCAACAACAAAGGCGACGCGCTCGCCCACCGCGCGGACCTTTTCGGCTTCGAGGATTGGACGCAAGGTGCGAAAGCCTTTCGGTCCGCCCATGTCTTGCGGCATGGGCGGCGCGAGCGGCCCCAATCCGTCAGCCGCCACATCAGCGCCGGTGAGCACCGCGAGCACGCCGTCGGCCGCCTTGGCCTTGCCGGTGTCGATGCGCCTGATGCGCGCATGCGCATGCGGCGACATGACCAGCACGCCGTAGCACTGATGCGGCAGATCGACGTCGTCGACATAACGGCCGCGGCCGGTGATGAAACGTGGATCTTCAAGCCGCGGAACGGGCTGACCGACACCGAATTTCTGCACGACTTTTTCCTCCTCCCCCCGCGGGACCGGGCGCAGCGGGACAGGACGAAGCTTATACTTCTTCCGGGTCGCGAAGAAAATGCGGCGCGGTTCGCGCTACTTCAGCCGCTTGGCGGCTTCTTCGACCAGGCTCAGATCGGTGTGCTTGGAAAGATCGATCGTGCCGCTGAAGAAGCCGAGCTCCCGGGTGATGTCGACGTTGCTCTTCAGCGCGTTCATATCGGGCTTGCCGTCAGGATCGCGATAGTAATCCTGCTTGGTGAACAACCAGCCTAGCCGCTCCGGCGGCACCTTGAGCATTTTCGAGGCGATCGCCGCCACCTCGTCGTGATTCTTCGGGTCGAGATACCAGCGCTCGATGCGCAGCACGTCCTCCATGAAGTCGACCATCGCGGCGCGGTTCTTGTCGATGAAGGATTTGCGTGCCGTCCAGATGATCATCTGGGTGCGGCCGATGCCTTCCTTCTGCGTGAACAGCACGTTGCTGTTTTGGCGCAAGGTCGGATTGAGCGAGAACGGCAACACGCCCGGGATCAGGTCGACTTTCTTTTCCGCAAGCATCGCCGCCATGGCCGGAAAGGGGCCTTCGATCGTAGTGTAGTCGCGTTTATCGTCGAGCCCGTGCTTGTGCAACGTGGCCTTCATGGCGATATCGACGCCGCTGCCGGTGGCGTTGGTGGCGATGACCTTGCCCTTGAGATCCTCGATCTTGTTGATGTCCGAGTCTTTGCGCACAAAAAATTCATCGGAATAATAGCCGGGCGCGCCGTCCTGGAATTCGTCGGCAATGACTTGCAGGTCGTCGAGGCCGGCATTCTGCACTGCCAAGCCGAGCGTCGAATAAGCAAGATCGCCAATCTCGAGCTCATTGACAGCCATCGCGGTGATCATCGGCGGCGTGCCCTGATAGCGCACAGCCTCAAAGTCGTAAGATGTGCCCCAGTGCTTGGTGAGATCTTTCTTCTCCGCCAACAGCGAGGCCCAGTTCGCCACCGGCACAACGTAAGAGCCCCGGATCTTGATCGGATCGGCCTGCGCGGCGCAAAGGCCGCCAGCAAGCGCGAGCGCAACGACACCAACGATCCCAATTCCGATCGCAAGCTTTATGGTAGACATGAGCGTGTTCCCCTTAAGTTTCTTGTGGCAAGCATCGCTAAGCCGCGTCAGCCACCGTAGCATGAATGCGCAGCAATTCGGGAATCGTGGCCGGATCGCGCCGTCCGAAGCCGCATTCGGTGGCGATCGAGAAACGTGAGGCATGAGGCTGGGCGAGATGGCGCTTGGCGGTCTCCAGCCGCCGCCTGGCGCCCTCAACGCCGTCGGTGTAGTGGACGAGGCCAAGGCACAGTTCCGTTTCCGGCCGTAACTGCAGGCGCTGCAGTGGCGCAAAATAAGCATCGTCGGAGCGGTTGCGCGGCACCGGCATGTGAATGAGCTGGATTGGGCGCATGATTCGGCGTGACATCCGATTGGCGAATTCCACCATGTCACCCATGTCGGTCGGCTCGACGACATGCTTATGTCCGGAATCACCGTAGCAGAGGTGATAGAGCAGATCGATATCGACGGGCACGCGATTGCCGAGCGCCACGAGAATATTGGCGAAAGTATCCTGCATTTCCGCTTTGGTGCGGCCGTAGCTCGACGCTTCATTGCGCTCGAGCCGCGCGAACACCGCAGATGCCACGTCGAACTGGATGGCCAATTCCTCGTGCGGTATGGCGGCGGCGATCTTGTCGATCTCGCGCTTGAGCGCCTCGTTATAGATCGGATCAAGCGGCGCATGCAGCGCGTCGACCACAAACAGCCAAATCACCGAATGCGCCGGTACCAGATCGACCTGGAATTTTGTGCCGGCGGGAATCCTGCCCGCATCCTTGAGCCGCTTGAACTGGACATAGGATTGGGCGGCAATATCGGCATAGAAAAGATTGCCGAAGTGTACATCCTGCGGCCTTACGCCGGGTCTGAGCGTGTAGCGTTCGCGCCCCGTGCCGGTGGCATGCACGCGGAAAAATTCGCCTGATTTTTGAAAAGCCGGATTTTCCGAAAAGATCGGCTCGAGCCAGCTGATCCAGTCGCCGCGCTCGCCGGTCTCTCCGTCGGGGAGCCGCTTGATGCGCGTGCCGAGCGCGGCGCTGACCTTTTCAAAGACCTCCCGCGCACTGGCCATGGGCACACTGCCGACCAGATGGATGTCGCGTGGCATTCTCTCTTTTCTCTCCCGGCTCTTGCCTCGACGCCGACTTAGCTGTTTGCACAGCATTCGGCGTGAATTCTGAGAAGCTGACGCACCGTTTGTTCGGAGCGTGCCCGCGCCATGCCGCATTCGGTGGCGATGCCGAAATCCGGCGCGTAGCGGCGCGCGGCCGCGATGCGCGCTTTGGTGCCTGAGGTGCCATCCTTGGCATGCACCACGCCGAGAAAAAGCGCCGTGCCGGCAGGCAGCTTGAGATCACGCAGCGGCCGGTGGAACGCATCGTCGCTGCGCTCGATCGGCACCGGCATGTGAATATAAGCAAGCTTGTGCGCTATCGCTTGCGCAAGCGTGTTGGCGAAATCGACCATCGCTGCGGCGTCCTTCGGTTCGACGAAATGCTTTGCGCCAAAATCGCCGTAGCAAAGATGCAAGCCGAGCTCAACGTCGTCGGGAATGGCAGCGCAGAGCCGCTGCATGCGGGCGATGATCTCGTCGCGCGGCTCATCGGGAAACGGCACCGCTTCGGTCTTCTGACCGTCCCAGATCACCATCTCGTTGCACAGGTCCCATTGGATGCACAGATCGCGATGGGGGATATGGCGGCACAGCGCGGCAACCTCGGCAATCATCGCTTTCTCGTATGCCGCTTCGACGGCGGGCAGCGCCTGCGGGACGACCACGGAACTGACCACCGCAAACGGCGTCGGCAGGCAGACCTGGAAGCGGATGTCTCTCGGCAGTTCGCCGTTGTCGCGTGCGGTCAGAAAATCCAGATAGGAGGCGCGCGCCTCGCGCGCATAGCCGAGCTCGCCGAAATGCACGTCGGCAGGTGCAACGCCGTCGGCCAGGGTAAGCAGCGCAAACCGATTGGTGGGCCGCACCTTGCCCGACGGATCGGGGCGCAGAAAGGTGGCGGCGCGCAACAGCGGATATTGCCAGCTGATCCAAAGCTTCCGCCCGCCGACTTCACCGTCCGGGACGCGCTTTAGATGCGGGCCGAGCTCCTTGCCGACGGTGCGAAAGACGTCCTCGACCGTGTCGAGGCCAATGCTGCCGACGAGGTGAACGTTCATCGCGCTTCCTCCCGCAAGGCGCGCCGGGCACAGCACGCAGGCTCGGCTGCGGGTGCCGTCGCGCCAGATTTTTGCCGGTAGTTGACAGCGCGTGACCCATAATGTCCAATAAGAATATCCCCGTTTACCATAAGTTACGGTTATGACCTCCGGCATCGATCCCAAGCGGTTGATCGAACTGTTGCGCATTGCCGACCGCGGTTCCTTTACCCGTGCGGCGGCGGCTCTGGGCGTCACGCAGCCGGCGCTGTCCAACAGCATGGCTGTGCTGGAAAAAATGCTCGGCGTGCGCGTGTTCGAGCGAACGCGAAACGGCGCGAGCCTGACCGAATTCGGCGAGCTCCTCGCCGGTCACGCCGCCGCCATCGATTCGGTCCTGTCGCGCGCCGCCGACGAACTCGAGGCAAAGAAACGCGGGCTCGAAGGCTCGCTGATCATCGGTGTCTCTCCGGTTGCTTGCATCGATATCGTGCCGATCGCGGTGGCGCGGCTGAAGCGGGAAACGCCAAATATCGGCATCACCATCGAGGAGCGCGCCGACGACGAACTGATCGCCGGGTTGCGCAGCGGCGAGATCGATCTGGTGGTCAATGCGGCGGGGTTGCTCGCCGATGGTTCCGATGTGATTTGCGAGACGTTGGCACGCGACGTGTTTGTCGTGGCCATGCGCCCGCGCCATCGGCTGGCGTGCCGCAAGTCACTTTTGATCGCCCATCTGCGCGATGAGCAATGGGTCATGCCGAGCCCGCACACGACAATGTCGCGCCAGGTCGAGCTGCTATTCTCCGCGGAAAATCAGCCGTGGCCGTCCGGCGCCATCATCACCAATTCCATCACTGCGCTGAAATCGATCATCATGCAGTCCGATTGCGTGACGATTTTGTCGAGGAAGCTGGTGCAGCTCGAGCTTAAGGCGCGCCGCCTCGCCGGCGTGCCGCTGCGCAGACAGCATTTCACGCGCGAGATCTGCCTGCGGCAACGGCGCGCGGTACGGTCGCCGCTGGTCGAGCGATTCGTGGCGGCGATCCGCGCGGCTGCGAGTGCCGAGAGAATGTAGAGGGCGATCGGAGTTTGAGAGCGGATTGTCTGGCGTCAGGTCTTGGAGGTCTGCCTCTCGGCACCTCGCCGTACCGGGATAGTCTGTATCGCCGCCGCCCTTCGCGCTATTCTTGGCGCAAGGGAGAGCGCCCGGGCCATGCAAGAAAAAACCACAGAAGACAATTCACCGCGTTTCGATTACATCATTGTCGGCGCGGGTTCGGCCGGATGCGTGTTGGCCAATCGGCTGACCGCATCAGGCAAATACCGCGTGCTGCTGCTCGAGGCCGGCGGGCACGACCGCCACATCTGGATTCACATTCCGCTCGGTTACGGCAAGCTGTTCGACAATGCCAAGGTCAACTGGCTGTACAAGACCGAGCCCGAGCCCGAGCTGAACAATCGGCGGATCATCCAGCCGCGCGGCAAGGTTCTGGGCGGATCGAGCTCGATCAACGGGCTGCTCTACATCCGTGGCCAGCACGAGGACTATGATCACTGGCGCCAGCTTGGCAATACCGGCTGGGCTTTCAAGGACGTCCTGCCGTATTTCCGCCGCGCCGAAGATCAACAGCGCGGCGCCGATGATCTGCACGGCGTCGGCGGACCGCTCGCGGTCTCCGATGTCTGTGAGCCGCATCCGCTGTGCGACGCTTTCATCGAGGCGGCGCTCCAGGCCGGCTATCCGCGCAACGACGACTTCAACGGGCCGACCCAGGAGGGCGCCGGCTACTTTCAGCTTACGACAAAGAACGGGCGGCGCTGGTCGACCGCGGTTGGCTATCTGCGGCCGGCACGCAGGCGGCCCAATCTGAAGGTCCTCTGCGACGCGCTGACTACGCGCGTGCTGTTTTCCGGGCGGCGCGCGATCGGCGTCGAATTTCGCCGGGGCGGGACGGCACACACCGCTTATGCCGACGGCGAGGTGATCCTGTCGGGCGGCGCATTCAACTCGCCGCAGCTCCTGCAGCTGTCCGGCGTCGGGCCGGCAAAACTCCTGCGCGACCTTGGCATTGCGGTGATCGCTGAGATGCCGGGTGTTGGCGCCGATCTGCAGGATCATTTGCAGATCCGCATCCAGTATCGCTGCAACCAGCCGATCACCATGAACGACGTGATCAATCATTGGCGGCATCGTTACCGTGCCGGGCTGCGCTACCTGCTGTCGCGCAAAGGTCTGCTTACCATCGGCGCCGGCTATGCCGCAGCTTTCATTCGCACGCGGCCGGAAGCGGCGACGCCGGATGTGCAGATTCACTTTCTGATCTTCAGCGCCGACGCCGCCGGCGCGGCGCTGCACCCGTTCTCCGGTTTCATGGCGTCGATCTGTCAATTGCGGCCGGAGAGCCGCGGCTTTGTGCATATCAAATCGAGCGATCCGATGATACCGCCGGCCATCCAGCCGCATTACCTTACGGCGCAGCTCGATCGTGACACCGTCGTCGACGGACTTAAGGCGCTGCGCCGTATCATGAGCCAGCCGGTGATGCGCAAATACATTGCGGAGGAGTTGGCGCCGGGCGAGGCCTGCGTCAGCGATGCCGACCTGCTGGCCTTCGCGCGCGCGACCGCGACCACTGTCTATCATCCGACCTCGACCTGCCGCATGGGCTCCGATCCGTCCGCGGTGGTGGACGAACGGCTGCGCGTGCGCGGCTTGGAAGGCCTGCGCGTGGTCGATGCCTCGATCATGCCGACGGTCGTGTCCGGCAATACCAATGCGGCCGCCGTGATGATCGGCGAAAAGGGCTCAGATATGATTTTGCAAGATGCGCAGGCCGGCGCACGCGTCAGCGCGCCACTCGCAATGTCGGTTTGAGGCGATGCAGCACTAAGCCCGTCTGATGCGCTCGGTCTCGGCAAGATCGATCTCGCCGCGCGTATCGATGGCCACGCCGTAAACGCGGCGCGCCTCCTCCGCAGTGATCAGGCCGTCGAGAACGTCCTCTCGCACCTTCAGCGGATCGCGCGTCCGCGGCTCGCCAAAACCGCCGCCGCCCGGCAGTTGCAGGCGGATCGCATCGCGCGGCGGCACGGTCTGGCGTCCTTTGGGGCGGATGGGACGGCCGGAGCGCAAGGTCACCCTTCCCGGCGCGCCGGCATGGCCGCCGTCGCGGCCGCGCGCAGGATTTTGCACGCGTTCGAAGTTGCAGAGCAGCGCGATAGGCGTCGCGCCGGCACCCCCGAGCTCGATCACCTGGCCGAGCCCGCCGCGAAATTTGCCGGCGCCGCCCGAACTCTCGCGGAATTCGCGGCGGTGGAAAATCACTGGCGCGATGCTTTCGGTCGCTTCAACCGGGATCGTGCGCACGCCGGACGGGAACGCTGTCGCGCTCAGCCCGTCCTTCTCAGGCCGCGCACCGGCGCCGCCGCAGTGAAAGATAACGGTCGAGAATTCCGGCAGCGTGGTGGCATCGGTGCCGTCTTCAATCTCGTCGACCAGCGAGCCGCCGCCGAAGATCTGTGGATTCCAAAGCGATGAGGCGCCTTCGGCCGGCACGCCGCCGCCGATGACCTGGTGCAGACATCCGAACACGACGTCAGGCAGCATTTGCCCGACGGTGTGCCGCGCCGCCACCGGCCAGGGCCGCTTGACATTGAGCACACAGCCTTCCGGCGCGCTCACGGTGATCGGTCCGAGCGAGCCGGCATTGTTGGGCACCTCGGGCGCCACCAGGCATTTCACGCCGAATGCGGTGTAGGCCAGGCAATAATTCATGACGACATTGATGCCATAGGCCGACGCCGGCGAGGTGCCTGCAAAATCGATATGAATGCCGTCGTCGGCGATCGTCAAAGCGGCGCTGAGCGTCAGCGGCTTGTCGTAGCCGTCCATGGTCATGCTGTTGCGATAAGTGCCCTTGGGCAGCGCGCGGATGCGGCTCAGCGTCGCCGCGCGCGAGGCGTCAAGAATCGTATCGCCCAGCCGATCGAGATTGTTGATCTCGAATTCATCCATCATTTCGGCGAGGCGCCGGCTGCCTTCGTCGTTGCAGGCGGCGCAGGCGTAAATATCGCCTTCGACCTGCAAAGGTTCGCGGACATTGGCGCGCACAAGACGCAGCAGATCGTCGTTCATCCGGCCCTGGCGGGCGAGCGGCATGATCGGAATGGAAAGCCCTTCTTCGAAGACCTGCCGCCCGTCGGGTCCCATGCCGAGCCCGCCGATATCCACGACATGGATCGTGTTGGCGAACAGGCCGACCGCTTCGCCCCGGTAAAAGCTCGGCGTCACGACCGTGATGTCGTGCAGATGGCCCGAGGTCAGCCAGGGATCGTTGGTGATGTAATGGTCGCCGGGTTTCATGCCGGCGAGCGGAAAGACATCGAGAAAATATTTGACGGCATTCGCCATCGAATTGACATGGCCGGGAGTGCCGGTGACTGCCTGCGCCAGCATGCGGCCGTGCCGATCAAATACGCCCGCGGAAAGATCGCCGGCCTCCCGCACCGAGGTGCTGAAGGCCGTGCGCAGCATGGTTTGCGCCTGCTCTTCCACCACCGCGATCAGGCGATCCCACATGATCTGCGTATGGATCTGCGCGAGCGCAGCATTGGGGCGTGCGACCACGGCTATCACTCCTCGCGGCGCTTGAGCTCAATATAACCGAACCTGTCGATGCGGGCATCAAACAGCGGGCTGACGACTGTGGAGGTGTCGTTCTCGGCAATGACAGCCGGTCCCGCGATAGCGTCGCCCGGCTCGAGGTCGGGTCGCCAATAAATCGGCACCTCGATGAATTCGCCGCTTTGCGGGTCAAACACCGGACGACGCCCGCGCGGCGGGGGCTTGCTTGCTTTGACTTTGCCCGGCGCCGCGAGTTCGCCTTCCGGCGGCGCGGCGACGGTGACCACCCAGCTGAGAATCTCAATGTCCACGCCGGGGATGGGCCGGCTGTAGAGCCGCCGATACGCGTCCTCAAATGAGGCCGTGAATACCGCTCGATCGGCGCTCGTGAACTCGCGCACCGGAAGCTCGATCGCAATCTCGTGGCCCTGGCGGCGATAGCGCATGAATGCCGATCGGCGTTCGGTCAGCACAGCGCCAGGCGCGCCGCGACGCACGATGGCCTCGGCTTCTGCGCGCATTTCAGCAAGCAGATGGTTGATGCCATCCGCATCGAAGCCGGACAGCCGCATCAGCCGCCCGCGCACGATTTCATAGGCGACCGGCGCGCGCAAAAGACCCACGGCCGAGCCGACGCCGGCGTTGGCTGGAACGAGAACATGTCGGATGCCAAGTTTTTCTGCGACTCGTGCGGCGTGAAGCGGCGCGGCGCCGCCGAAGGCGATGAGCGTGCGCGGCCGAAGGTCCTTGCCGCTTTCGATGGCGTGCACGCGCGCCGCGTTGGCCATATTCTCATCGACCACTTCGCTGATGCCCAGCGCCGCGTGTTCGACGGCAAGGTTGAGCTTGCCGCCGATCCGCTCGGCGATGGCGCGCGTCGCGCTGCCGCTGTTGAGCGGCATCTTGCCGCCTGAGAATGTCGCCGGATCGATCCGCCCGAGCACCAGATCGGCATCGGTGACGGTCGGTTCGCTGCCGCCGCGGCCGTAGCAGACTGGCCCGGGCTCGGAGCCCGCGCTGTGCGGGCCGACGGCAATGCGCCCGAGCGGGTCGACGGTGGCAATGGAGCCGCCGCCGGCGCCGATCTCGACCATTTCGATCACCGGAATGCGCAGCGGCAGGCCCGAGCCCTTGATGAAGCGATAGATGCGCGCCACCTCGAACATACGCGCGGTCTGGGCGCGCGCCTTGTCAATAAAGCAGATTTTTGCCGTGGTGCCGCCCATGTCGAACGACACGACCTCGTCAAGCCCGTGTTGACGGGCAATACAAGCGGCGAAGATCGCGCCGCCGGCCGGACCGGACTCGACGAGCCGCACCGGAAAGCGAACGGCCGTGTCGGTTGCGGTGACGCCGCCGCCGGAGGTCATCAGCAGCATGGGACAGCGAAAGCCGGCTTGCGTCAGGCCGCGCTCGAGCCTGCCGATATAGCTGCCCATCAAGGGCTGCAAATAGGCATTGGCGCAGGCCGTCGAGAACCGCTCGTATTCGCGCATCTCCGGCGAAACGTCGGAAGACAGCGTTACCGGCACACCGGGCAGCCGGCGCGTGATCGCGTCCCCGACGCGACGTTCGTGATCGGGATTGGTGAAGCTGTGCAAGAAGCCGACCGCCACGGCTTCGACGTTCTGCGCGACGAGAGTCTCGACGGCGCGGGCCACGCTGTCGCCATCGAGCGGCACCAGCACTCTGCCTTGCGCATCGATGCGTTCGCGGATCGGCAGGCGCAGACGGCGCGGAACGAGCGGCGGCGGCAGGTCGATATTGACGTCGTATTGCTCGAAGCGGTTTTCGTGGCGGATCTCGATAACATCGCGAAAGCCTTCAGTCGTCAGCAGTGCGGTCTTTGCGCCCTTGCGCTCTATCAGGGCGTTGGTTGCGAGCGTCGTGCCGTGAATGATGAGCTGCACATCGCCGGGAGCTATGCCTGCTTCGGCGATCACCGACCGCACGATCGCCAGTACCCCCTGCTCGGGAGCGCGGGGCGTGGTGAGGCCTTTGGCGGTGAAGCGCCGCTCGCCGCTTTCCAGTGCGACATCGGTGAACGTGCCGCCGATATCGACGCCGAGTCGGGCTGGGGCTGATGATGTCACACGCGAACTGCCGGGAGGCTTCAAAATAACCGGCTCTTTATAGAGGCTCGGCGATCAGGTCGCGAGCCCGCTGACGGCCGCCAGGCCGCTGGTATCCCTGCCAGAACGCAGCGGCGTCACGCCGGGATTATCCGTGGCCGAGCCACTGAAGCTTCTTTTTGACTTGCGCTTTGGTCTGAACCGGCGCGCAGCCCACTGCGCCGCAGACGATGGCTGCCACGCGAACCAAGGGTGCGTCAGCAGGCGCAAACGCGGGTTCGCTCTCGACGGTCTTCCCGGCGGCGCGGCTTGCCAACATACCGGCCGATACAATTGTCACAGCGACAAGGGCCGAAAGCAGGGCTTTGCGCATCATATCCCTCCGCGAGGCGCGCGACTTGATGGGGGCCGCGTAAGCACGCCGTTAGGAAGTCATTAGGAAATCATGGTGAACGAATCGTTAATGCGGCGGCACATGGCTCGGAACACATGGCTCGGAAGGAGTGCGAGCGGTTTTAGGACAGAGCTCAGTTTCTGCGCCCGGCCTGCATGCTTTGATTGCGCGAGCCAGCCGGCAGACCTGCTCGCTCAGCTGCTTCGACGTCCCATTGAGCCTGGGGTGTAGATGCGGCTCAATGTTGCGCCGAACAAAAGCGCGCGATTGCTTGGCGCGGTGCAGCGGCAACGGCACGCCCATTGCCGAAACTGCTCGACCGCGCGCCAATATTGGGCTCAGGACGCCGTTCTCCGCTTGCACTTGCCGGCCGGAGCCATGCAACTTCTTCGCATGTGCTCCGACGGCGTAGCGCGACCATTGCGCCCTCGCCGAGGCAGGTGCATCATCCGCAGAAAATCGCGGTACAATTGCCGCCGTTAGGGACGGAATGTATTCGCCGCAACCATTATTTGCGGCGGACACAAGGGAGCGGCTCATGCACGACATCGTCATTCGTGGCGGTACCATCATCGACGGCACCGGCCAGCCGGCTTTCACTGGCGACGTGGCGATTTCAGGCGGCCGCATTGCCGCCGTTGGCGACCGCCAGGGGCCCGCTCGGCGCGAAATCGACGCATCCGGCCTTCTGGTCACGCCCGGCTGGGTCGATGCGCATACCCATTATGACGGCCAGGCAATGTGGGATCCGCTGCTTGCGCCGTCGTGCTGGCACGGTGTCACCACCGTACTGTTTGGCAATTGCGGGGTCGGCTTTGCGCCAGTGAAGAAGGAGCATCGCGGCGCGTTGATGGATCTCATGGAAGGCGTCGAAGAAATTCCCAATCCGGTCCTCTCCGCCGGCCTGACCTGGGAATGGGAGACGTTCCCGCAATTCATGGATGCGCTCGAGCGCAGGCCGCGCGCCATCGACATCGCCGCGCGGGCGGCGCATCTGCCGCTGCGCGTCTATGTCATGGGCGATCGCGCAGTGCGGCGCGAGCCGGCGACAGGCGAGGACATTGCCGAAATGCGCCGTCTCACCATTGAGGCGCTTCAGGTCGGCGCATTCGGCTTCACCACCTCGCGCACGGATTCGCACAAGACGCCGGACGGTGAACTCGTGGCGTCGCGCGATGCGGATGCCGACGAGCTCGTCGGCATCGGCTCGGCGCTGGGCGCGGTCAGCGCCGGTGCGTTTGGCATGAACAGCGATTTCGACGACGAAGACTATGAGCTCGCCTGGATGCGAAAGCTCGCGCGCCAGACCGGCCGGCCGATCTGGTTTCTGCTGACGGACCGCTACGAGGATCCGCAACGCTGGCGCCGCTTGATCAAGGCGACGCATGAGGCACGCGCGGAAGGGTTGTCGTTTACGGCACAGATCGCCGGGCGGCCGATTGGCGTGATGATGGGCATCGGCACTGCGCTCAATCCATTCACGGTGCGGCCGACCTATAAAAAAATCGAAGGCCTGCCGATCGAGGAGCAGCGCAGGCTCCTGCGTGATCCGCAATTGCGGCGGCAAATTCTTGCCGAACGGCCTTCCGATGCCGAAGTGGCAAAACTTGCGCAATTCCGCCAAGCCGTCACGCAAAAGTGGGAGCGGTTCTACACGATGGGTAATCCGCCCGATTATGAGCCGGCGCCGGAGAAAAGCGTCGCCGCCATTGCCGCGCGCACCGGCCGTCCGCCCGACGAGGTCGCCTATGACTACATGACCGAGGTTGACGGCCAGTATCTGTATTTCCCGGTGGTGAACTACGTCACCGGCGATCATGCGCCGATCTACGAGATGCTCAACGATCCGGCCTGCCTGTTGGGCTTGAGCGATGGCGGCGCGCATTGCACGTCGATCGTCGATTCAGGCGTGCCGACTTTCATGCTGATGCATTGGGGCCGCGATCGCTCGCGCGGCCCGCGCCTGCCGCTCGAACATCTGGTCAAGCGCCAGACCAGCGAGACCGCCGATTTCTTCGGCTTCTCTGATCGCGGCCGGCTGCAACCGGGGTTGCGCGCAGATATCAATCTGATCGAATTCGACCGTCTGCAGGTGCAGAAACCTGAGCTCGTGCACGACATGCCGGCCGGCGGCCGCCGCTTCGTGCAGCGGGTCGACGGCTATGAGATGACATTCGTTGCCGGCGAGGCGATCTTCGAGCGCGGCGAACATACCGGCGCGCTGCCGGGGCGGTTGGTGCGCGCGGGGCGCGAGGGGACGACGCTCGCGGCGGCGGAGTGAGGAATTCCTCCCGTTCTGCAAGAATAAGGTCCGATCGCTTCGATCCGTGCTGCTGGATTTCAGCGACCGACAATTCTTGTGTTGAACGGCTGCATGAAAGCGCGGAGAGAAATTGAACTCGAGGACGGCCGGCAGAGCCGTCGCCCGCGGCGATGCCACAGCCGTTGCTTGCAACGGCCGTCGCATCCCCGCCTTCAACTTTCCTGCCTTCAACTTTTCTCCGCGCTGCGGTCGGCCGTTCCAACGTAAGGAAAAATCCGGACGTAACCGCATTTTGGATCAACTAACGTCACATAACGATTTCGCGCAAAATCAGTGGGACCCAGATTGCGCATCAATCCGGCTTGGCAAAAGCCTCTGCATCCAGAGCCTCCAACTTGTCCGCCTCTTCACCATCGCCCCGCCGCCGCAATGCCTCGCCCATCAGATCGCCGAGCGTCGGCCGCGGCAGTGCTGTGAACGGCAGCGGCCGCACGATGTCGACCGCGGCAAGGCCGAGCCGCGCGGTAAGGAGACCATTCAACATGCCTTCGCCAAGGCGCGCCGATAGTTTCGCCGCGATGCCGTGACCTAGCAGTTGTTGAATCAAGCTGTCGCTGGTGGCAAGCCCGCCGGTGAAGGCCAGATGCGCGACCACGAGCCGCAACAGCCGCATGAGCCCGAGCGTGCCGGGCCGCACGCCGTAGAAATAAGACAGTTTCCGCAGCACATTGAGAAATGTGATGAGCACGAACAGCATGTCGACCGATGCACGCGAGCTGACCGCCGTGACCAGCGAGACGCGCATGACGGCAGCCGTAATTATGCCGCGCGCCTCCTGATCGAGCGGCGCCATCAGTTCGCGTTCGGTCAGCCGCACCAGATCGGCGCCGTCAATGATCTCGCCAGAGTGGCTTTGCAGATTGGCGCGCGCCCGTGCCAGATGCGGCATTTTGTGTGTGAGCGCCATCAACTCGCGTAGGAGCGCGCGGGCAGCGTCGCGATCGTCAATCGCGACGATGTCGCTGGCGCGCCGCTGCAGATGCTCGACCTTGGCCAGCCGCAGCAGGCCTGCGCCTTCGCGAATGCCGATAACGGCGAGCGAGAGCGCGGCAAGAACCGCAAGCGCCAGACCGACCCAGCCGAGCTCGGGACTGCGCGCAAAGAAATCTCTGATCAGATCAAAAATTCCGACCGCAATCGCGAGCAGGAGCAGCCCGCCGGCGGCGCACCAGAACAGCGGGCCCCAGCGCAAGCGGCGGCGCGGTGATTGCGGCCGATCGGGACGCGGCACTGGAAGCGCTGCATCGTCCGGCTGAGGCACCACACGCACGGCCGAATCGGCGCCCCTCTCCGCCGGGCGCGCGGTCGTAACGGTCACGCGACGGTCGTCGAGCCGGAATGCGGCGGGGCGACGATGCCCCCGATGCTCGCTCATTGCAGTCGGTCTCCGATCAAAAATTGCAGCGCGCGGTCGAGGCGAATATGGGGCAGAGCCAGCGCGCCGCTATCCGTCAGCTCGAGGACAGGAGGTCGCACGCGCAGGAAGCGAAAGTCCACATCCTGCGGCGCGGCTGTGGCGAGCCCGTGAAACGCCGCGCCGTCGCTGCGAAATAGCTCCTCCGGATCGGCCGGCAGGTCGCCCGGAAACAGCGCGGCTTCGGTCTTGCCATCAAAGACTTCGCCGCCGACGGCTTCTCCCGCCATCGGTGTGCCGATGACGCAAGCGAGCTTTTCGCCGCGGCGTTCGACCATGGCTTCGTGCGTCGCGCGAACGGCGGCGAGCGCAACCACGTCGACCTCGGCCCCGGCAAGATCGGCCTTGGTCACCGCCGGTTCAGCCAGCATTTTCAGGATCGCTTCGAGCCGGTCGTGGCTCGTATGATGAAGATGATCCGCCTTGGTCGCGCCTAAGAGAATCCGATCGATCTGCGGACGGAACATGGTGCCCCACATCGTTTTGCGGCCGATGCGAAAGCAGTCGAGCACGGCGGTGAGCGCCGCTTCGAGATCGCGCAGCGCGTCTGGTCCGGCATTGATGGCGGCGAGCACGTCGACCAGCACGATCTGACGGTCGAGCCGCGCGAAATGATCGCGGAAAAATGGCCGCACCACAATATCCTTATAAGCCTCGTAACGGCGGCGCATCATCGCCCAAAGCGAGCCCGCAGGCGGCGGGCCGTCGTTGGCCAATTCCAGCGGCGCGAATGTCAACGCCGGCGTGCCGGCCAGTTCTCCCGGCATCAAAAAACGGCCGGGCGGCAACAGATTCAAGCCGTAATTCTCGTCGCGGCAAGCGCGCAGATAATCGGTGAACAGGCGCGCGGCCGTGAGCACAGCCTGCTCGTCCACGCACTTGTTCGGATCGAGGCTCGCAAGATACGCGTGCCAAGCCGCGGCGAGGCGATTGCGCGGCGGATTGCGTGAGAGCTTCAGGCTCTCGGCCGACCATTGCTCGAAGCTCTTATCAAGCAGCGGCAGATCGAGCAGCCATTCGCCCGGATAGTCGACCAGGTCGAGGGTGAGCGTGCGCTCGTAGCCGCTGTGCGACTGATAATCGATCACCAGCCGCAGCTCGCTGATCTGCCGCGTCGAGTCCGGCCACGCGCGCTTCTGTATCAGCGCATCGATGTGGCCCTCATAGTCGAAGCGCGGCACGGCGTCGTCGGGCTGCGGCGCAAGCCGCGCGCGCGCGATACGGCCGGTCGCCAGCGCTTCGAAAATGGGAAGGCGCCCACCGCGCATCAGTCCGTGCACCAATGCAGTGATGAAAACAGTCTTGCCCGCGCGCGACAGGCCGGTGACGCCGAGCCGGATCGTGGGGTCGAACAGGTGGGCAGAGAACTCGGCGAAGGCTCGGCCGGCGAGCCGGATTTGTTCAAAAAGCTCGAACACGGCGTTGCTCCCGGCGGCACGGCGTTGCGGCCGACTTTGCCGCGGCTATATCATCGCCTCCGCGGGCAAAGAAGCGCGGAGGCGAGTCCAGTTTATGCAGCGTAGCACATCCAAAATTCTGACGACGCATGTCGGCAGCCTGCCATTTCTGTCGCTCGACAAAGGCGTCGGCGCGGGCGACGCAGCGCATCTGCGCGACGACGTCGCCGCCATCGTCGCGCATCAGCGCAAGATCGGCATCGATGTGATCAATGAAGGCGAATATGCCAAAGGCGGCGACTGGCTGCGCTATATGCAAAACCGCTTCGGCGGCTTCACAGACATCGAAACGCCCGAAGGCAAGCCGCTGATCGAGCAGGGCAAGGACCGCGAGGCGTTCGCCGATTTCTACAAATATGCCACCGAGCGCGGCACGTTGTTCTACACGCCGGGTGCGCAGATCGCCAAGAAACGCCCGGTGCAGGTCTGTACCGGCCCGGTGACTTATGTCGGCCAGGCGGAGCTGAAAAAGGAAATCGATGTTACGATCGCGGTCGCTGGAACGGCGAACGTCTTTCTGACCTCGACCGCGCCGGCGAGCCTCGAAGTCTATCGCCGCAATCGCTATTACAAGAGCGATGAGGAATACGTCTACGCGATCGCCGAGGCGATGCGGGTTGAATATGAGGCGATCGCCGCGGCGGGTCTCATTCTGCAGGTAGACGATGCCTGGCTACCGGCGCTGTGGGATCGCATCGGCATGGACATGGGGCTACCGGCGTTCCGCGCCCGCAGCGAGATGCGCATCGAGGCGCTCAATCACGCGCTGCGCAACATTCCGGAAGATCGAGTGCGCTATCATCTGTGCTGGGGCATCTGGCACGGGCCGCACGCGTACGATCTTGAGTTCGAGCGCATTGTCGACATCGTGCTGAAAGTCAAGGCGCAGGCGTTCCTGATCGAAGGTGCGAATGCCCGCCACGAGCACGAATATGCCGTATGGGAGAAAACAAAGCTCCCCGACGGCAAGATTCTCATTCCCGGCGTGGTCACGCATTCGACCGACGTCGTCGAGCACCCGCAGCTTGTGTCGCAGCGCCTGCAGCGCTATGCGCGTCTGGTCGGCAGAGAGAATGTCATCGCCGGCACCGATTGTGGCTTCGGCGGCCGCTCGCATCCGCAGATCGCCTGGGCAAAATTGCGCGCCATGGTGGAAGGCGCCGCGCTGGCCAGCAAGGCGTTAGGGTTCACGTGAGGGTCAGCGCCTTTTGCGCTGGCCTGTTGCTCGCGCGATGCCGACGCCGCCGAGGTAAAGGCGCGCATATTCCGATGCGATACGATCGATTGTGGTCTTGGGCTCCTTGCCGTGCCAAGCGGCCACGGCATTGACGAGGCCGAGAAGGCCCAATGCGGCGAGCCGGCAATCGAGATCATGGCGGAATTCGCCGCTGCGGACGCCGGATTTCAGCACGTCTTCGATGAGCCGCTCATAGGCGCGCGACAGCCGTCCGATGCGCCGGCGGCTTTCGGTCGGCAGATGCTGCCGTTCGTTGAGAAAGGTGCGCACATAGGGCCGCCGATCGCGAAGCGGCGCAAGATGCGCCGCGATAAGGCGCGCGATCTTGTCGTGTGCCGAGCCCGCCGCCGCCGCAATCGATATGGCAGTTTCCAAAAAACCTTCGACACCCCGCAGGCAGACTTCTTCGAGCGCCACTTCCTTGGAGGGAAAATAATAATACAGGCTTGCCTGCCTGATCCCGAGCACGTCGGCGATGTCCTGCGTCGAGGCGCCGTGAAATCCGCGGCTGGCAAAGACCTCGGCGGCAGCATCCAAGATCGCCGCGCTGCGCCGCCGCGGATGCCCGGTTTTTCTCTGCTGTTTGCGCATTGATCCTTGTTGCCGGCCCATTGCCTTTGTACACGCAACCGCGCTAGATTTCACCTATAGAACTATAGAATTTTCCTTGTGGCTGGAGTGGTCCATGCGCCGTCCGCCGTTCCGGGCCGATCACGTCGGCAGCCTGTTGCGCCCCCCCGAGCTGCGCCAGGCGTTCAAGCGCTTTCAGGCCGGCGAGCTGGACGCGCACTCTTTCGAGCGCATTCAGGACGAGAGCATCCGCGCCATCGTGCGCATGCAGGAAGATGTCGGGCTGAAGGTCGTCACCGACGGCGAGTTTCGTCGTGCCTCGTATTGGGGCCGTTTCGTCGAACGCACCGAAGGCTTTGAAATCCGGCCGGCCGCCTACAAATTTCGCGACGAGCGCGGGCATGAGATGAGTTTTACGACGCCCTATGCGGCGGGAAAGATCCGGCGCGCGCGCGCGCTTGCGTGCGACGAATTCGCATTCTTGCGTGACACCGCGCAGGTCGCACCCAAGATCACGCTGCCGGCGCCCTCGACGATGCATTTCTATGCCGGGCGCAATTTCGCCGATCCGAAGGTCTACAGCGATCTCGTCACGTTCTTCGCCGATCTCTGCGCAATCTATCAGGATGAGCTCGCCGATCTCTGCGCTGCCGGCTGCCGCTATGTGCAGTTCGATGAGGTGGCGATTGCGATGCTGTGCGACCCGAAATTGCGCGCCTTCGCAAAATCAGAAGGTCAAGACCCCGACGTCCTGGTCGACATCTATGTCGATGCAATCAACCGCGCGGCGGCGCATTGTCCGCACGGCATGGCGCTCGGCGTCCACGTCTGCCGCGGCAATTTCAAAGGCCATTATTTATCCGAAGGCGGCTACGAATCGGTCGCCGAGCGCTTCTTCGCCGATGTAAAGGCCACGCACTTTTTGCTCGAATACGATACCGAACGTGCGGGTGATTTTGCTCCGCTGCGCTTCGTGCCGAAGGACAAAGGCGTGGTGCTCGGCCTAATCAGCAGCAAGACGCCGACCCTGGAATCCGTCGATGCGCTCCGGCGCGGCGTCGAGGCCGCCGCGCGCTATGTCGATCTCGACCGGCTCGCGATCGGGCCGCAATGCGGCTTTGCCTCTACCGTCGCCGGCAATCCGGTCAGCGAGACCGATCAAGAGGCGAAGCTGAAGCGCGCGGTCGAGGTCGCTGCAATGGTTTGGGGCACATCCTAAAGCAGCTCGGGGAGACGCCACATGGACAACGCGCGTGCGGAGAAGAGCCGGCAGGTTTGGCTCGCAACCATAGAAAAATTCCGGCGCGATCCGAATCGCGCCGCGACCCCCGACATATGGTCGCCATCGCTCGATACCGCCTCGCGCGATGAGCTAACCGCGATCCAGAACGAAAAGCTCGCGGCGGCGGTGCCTTTTGTTTACGAAAACAGTCCGTTCTATCGTCGTCGCTTCGAACGCCTCGGCCTTCTGCCGAGCGACATCCGCGGCGTCGACGATCTCCACAAATGGCCGGTGGTCGACAAGGCAGAGATGATGGCTGACGCCGCCGAGCATCCGCCCTACGGCACCTACACCACAGTAACCGACGAGATCTGGGCACAGCGCGGCTGGATGATGTTTTCGTCGTCCGGCTCGACCGGCGTGCCGCGGGTGTTTCGCTACACGCATATCGACCGCGAGTTCTGGGCATGGGCCAATGCGCGCGCTTTGCTTGCGATGGGCTTTCGGCCCGGCGAAGTCGTTTTCATGATGACCGGCTACGGGCCCCATGTCTGGGCCTGGGGCGTGCAATATGCGCTGGAGAAGATGGCGCTGCCGACGATTCCGGGCGGCGGCATGGATGCCAAGGCGCGCGCCAATGTCATTCTGCGATTCAAGCCGACAATTCTGCTGTGCACGCCGTCCTATGCGCTCCATCTCGGCCGGCTGATGCAGGCAATGGGACACGATCCGGCGGCCACCAGCGTGCACACGCTGTTCGTGGCGGGCGAGCCGGCGCTGGCGATCGAATCGACGCGCCGGCGCATTGAGGAGCTCTGGAGAGCGCGCGTCGTCGAATTTTATGGCTGCACCGAAGCCTCGCCGCATGTCGGCGGCTATTCCTGCCCGGCGCAGCAACCTGGCACCTCGCCCGCCGCGACACATCTGATGGAGGACGTTCAGATCTAGGAGCTCGTCGATCCGGAAAGCCGCCGCGCGCTGCCGCCGGGCGAGCGCGGCCTGACGGTCTGCACCAATTTGAATACGGAGAGCTCGCCGCAATTGCGCTTCCTGGTCGGCGACTACGCGACCTTTTCGACCGAGCGCTGCCCCTGCGGCCGCACGCATGTGCGCGCGGTCGGCTCCTTTGCCGGCCGTGCCGATGATCTGATCAATCTGCGCGGCATCAAGATGTTCCCGGTTCAGATCGAGGAGGCGGTGCGCGCGCTGCCGGGGACGGGCGATGAGTTCGAGATCGTATTGTCGAGCGACGACGGCGGTCTCGACGTCATGACGGTGCGTTGCGAGCATGCCGATCATGCAACAAGCGGCGCCGATCTGCGGCGACGGCTTGAAGATGAAATTCGCGCACGCTGCGAAGTGCGGGCTACGGCGGACGTGCTGGCGCCGGGCACGCTGCCCAAAACCGAGTTCAAGGCGCAACGCGTCAAGGACCTCCGCCGCAAGGCATGATGTCCAGCGGCTTTCGCTCAGGCGGACACGGTCAGCGCCGCAGGGGGCCCGGCGTGGCGGGATCAAGAGGCTGCTTGAGCAGCCGGAAACGGTTTGGATCGAGCGCAGCCGGTTGCTGTTGCGGCTGGGGCGTGGCTTCAGGCTGAGGCTGAGGTCGCGCTTGCACCTGCGGCCTTGCTTGGGCTTGCGGCTGCGGCGGTAGCGGCACCTGTGCTGGCCGTGCATCGGCCCGCACCAACGGCGGCGGCTTGATCTCGTCGGCCGTGCGCTCCGCGGCCGATCGCGGCTTGGCGACGCGGCCGCGCCAGCGTTCGACCACCGCGGCGAGCGAACGGCTGTCGCTTGCGGCCGCGGCTTCGCCCAGCGCGACGGTCTCGCTCTTCGGCAAAACATGTGCCGGCAACTGGCGGAATTTGATACGCGTCGGCAGCGCCACGCCTTCGCCGAAGGCAAAAGCTTCGCCGGTGCCGAGCGACGGCAAGAAGGCAAGAAAGTTCGCCGCCGTATCGGCGACCGCCGAGCGCAGCAGCGCCTGATCGCGATCATTGGTCATGCGCATGGCAAACAGCGTCGAGCATTGCGAAAGGATGGTCGAATCGAGCTCGGCCGGACGCTGCGTCACCAGTCCGAGGAATACGCCATATTTGCGCCCCTCTTTGGCAATGCGCGAAATGGCGCGCCGGGTCGGCGCAAAGCCGACGCTGTGGTCAGCGGCCATGTAGCGATGCGCCTCCTCGCAGACCACGAGCAGCGGATCGGCGCCGTCGCTCCACAGCCCGAGATCGAAGGCCATGCGGCAGGTAACGGAAACGACCGCATCGACCACCTCGGAGGGAAAGCCCGCCAATTGCAGGATGGTCATCGGCACGCCTTTGGGCGGCAGGCGGAACAGCGTCGAAAGGATCTCGACCATGGTGTCGCCGCCGACATTGGCGTTCTCGAACATGAAGGCGTAGCGCGGATCGTTGCACACGGATTCGATGCGCGTGATCAGCTTGTGATAGATCATGCGCGACGAGCGGTTTTCGAGCTTGCCCATGCGCGCGTCGAGCAGCGCCAGCAGATCGGCGATCCGGTACGGCACGGGAACGTCGAGCGTGTAACGCGTCGCCGCCGTTTCGGTCTTCAGCGCAAGCCGCCCGCTGGAAGAGGATTGCGCATAGGCCGCTTTGGCGAGCGGAATGACTTCGGAGAGAATATCGACCTCTTCCTCTAAGCCCGGGCGCCCGCCGAAAAACACGTCGACGGTCTCGTCGAAATTGTAGAGCCAGAACGGCAGCTTGATGTTGCTCGGATTGAGCACTTGCGCACGGGGACCGAAGCAGCGGCCATATTCGTTGTGCACGTCGAGCAAGAGCACACGCAGCTCAGGGCGCGCTTCGAGGATCTGCTGCAACAAGAGCGTGACCGCGCTCGACTTGCCGACGCCGGTCGTGCCGAGCACGGCGAAATGCTTGCTCAGCATCTCGTCCATGTCGAGGCGTGCGGCAATTGTGCCGTCCTGCTGCAGCTTACCGACCTCGATCATGCGCCCGCCGGAATTTTGAAAAATGAGCCGCAGGTCGCGCGAGCCTATCAGACTGGCCGGGTCGCCGATCGCCGGATAGCTCGTTACGCCACGCTGGAAGTGCGCGGAGGCCGTCTCGCTGTCGCGGATTTCGCCGATGAGGTCCACTTGCGCGACCGCGACCTGATCATGGTTGAAAAACGGCGGCTCGGCGCGAAGTGAGACATCGGCGATCAAGCCGACCAATAGCGAGCTGCCGGAACGCACGCCAAGAAATTTTCCAACCGTGGCGCGGGTCTCTTCCGGCGATTGCGGCGAGGAGGGCGGCAGCCCGACGCTTGCCTGCGAGCCGCGAACTGAAATCACGCGGCCCAGAAAGTCCGGATGCGGCGGCGGGCTCGGGGCCAAGGCAGCCTGAGGATCATTGATCGGCAAGATCGTCTCCGCTCGCGCAAAACGGAAATTGTTGGAACTGTCCGAATATCTTGACCGACCCTGCTTGGAAATTCCGTTAATCGGGCGGCACGAGTGACCGCGCAGGGTTAATGGTGAATTAGCCAGGCCAAACGTCCGTTGGGGCGATCGCAACGGCCGCTCCGGCGGGGCGCGGGGCCGATAAGCGCAGTCGTGCGCCGGTTGGCGTCAAGGGCCGCAAATTTGGATGACGGCCTCTGGTCGCTACGCGCCGCCGATCGCAACCGCTGCAAAGGACGGTGGTCGTTGCGATCGACGGCCGATTCCGGCCGCAGCCAGGCATGATAGGTCGATCCTCGGAGTCCGAGTTGGTCCCGCATTCACGAGTTTTGACCCTCATCGGCGTCTAAGCCAGCATTTGCCCACCCGGCGGCCTAAGCGTGGCTAACGGCGCGTGAATGCATGGCTGCGCGCGGCCACGCGCTCGCGCGGTGAGGCAAAGCTGCGCACAGTGGCGCCTGCACCCCGCGCCGGCATCAGGTCTTCCATGAAGATCGGCTTGGAGTAGTAGAAGCCCTGAGCATAGCGGATGCGGGTGGCGGCTTGCAGGTAAGCCGCCTCTTCGAACGTCTCGACGCCCTCGGCAATCACCATCATGCCGAGGCTTTCGCTCAAAGCTTCGATCGCCTTCAAAATGCTTTGGCTGCGCGAGCGCTGATGAATGTCGGTGATGAAAGAGCGGTCAATCTTCAGCTCATCGGCGGTGATATCGGCGAGCACGGCGAGCGACGAATAGCCGGTGCCGAAATCGTCGATGGAGACGCGCAAGCCCGTTTCACGCAGCATCGGCAGAACGTGGCTCTGGAAGCGGCTCTTTGCCACGAAAGCGTCTTCAGTAACCTCGATGATGAAGCGGCCGGCATAATCGGTCGAACCGAGCTCCTCGCAAAAGCCGCGCATGAATTCGAGATCGCAAGCCTGTTGCGCGGCGACGTTGATGCTTACGGTCGCCTGCGGACCGAAGGCTTCATCGATCAGATCCATCGACTTGACGATCTCGGCCAGCGCCAGATGCGTCAGGTCATCGATCAGGCCGAGCTCGGCGGCGAGCCCGATGAACTCGCCGGGCGCCTGGATCACGCCGTCCTCGTCGCGCAGCCGGATGAGCGCTTCGACGCCGGCCACTTCCTGGGTGCGCATGTCGACCTTGGGCTGAAAGGCGCAGCAGAAGCGCCCGTCACGCACGGCAAGCCGCAGCCGCTGCTCCTGCGCCATGCGCACGGTCATGTCGCGGCCCATCTCGGAATCGAACAGCACCGCGCCGCCTTTGGTGCCGCCTTTGATGCGGTACATCGCCGTGTCGGCCGCGCGGCGAAGCATTTCGTAGGTGAGGCCGTGATCGGGGTAGATGCTCACGCCGATCGATGCCGAGGTCAAGACCTCAAAGCCTTCAATCAGGAACGGCTCTTTCAACTCCTGCAGGATCTGGTCGATCACTGTGGCCAGCTCGTCATTGCTTTCGACCGGCTCGAGCACGAGCAGAAATTCATCGCCGCTGATGCGGCCAACAATGTCGGTAGGACGAATATGCGCGGCGATGCGCTGCGCCACCTTCAGGAGCAGCGTATCGCCGACGGCGTGGGTGTAATAGTCGTTGATGTGCTTGAAATTGTCGATGTCGATGAAGGCGAGGGCGAAGCGCGGTGACGCTTGCGGGTTCGCCAGCAGCTGCTCGACATGATCCTGGATCAGCGTGCGATTGGGCAGACCGGTCAGATCATCGAAATAGGCGCGCTTTGACAGCTCGGCCTCGATCTGCTTGCGCGCGGTGAAGTCGATCGAGGCCGAAAGGATGAGATCGCAATCGAGCACCTTTGCCGGCCGCGACGATTTCAGAAATATGCGCTCGCCGGCGGCGCTTGGCGCGGACTCCTCCGAGATGGTGATGTCGGACTTTGCGATTCTGCCGGTGTCCGGCCGAACCGCCGCCATGTCGGTCGTGCCAAAATAATCCCCGGCCGTGTCGTTGGTGAAAAGAGTGCGGCCGTCACCGGCTTGCACCGTAAGCCCGAGCGGCAGCTCGTCGAGGATATTGACCAAAAGATTGAGCGCGCGGCGCGCGTCCCGCTCCCGCTCTTTCGTCTTTGCAAGCTCGTGTTGCAGCTCGGCCGTGTCCGTCTCCGCGGCGCGCGGCACAAGCGGTGCCGGATCGCACTTCGGCAACGCGGCAAGGAAAGCAAAACCAAGCTGATCACTATCCGCCATACCCCGCCCAAAACTTTTTCGAAAACTTGGCCGCGTCAATTGCCGTCCCTTGAACCGAGCGGCGCCGCGGAACGGAGACGGTATCTCTGACACTAAGGGCGAGCGGAGAAAAAAGCCTTAAAAGATATGCGAGTTGAACATGACATCTATCGAACTGCTCGGATGCGGAACTTAAGGGAGCATTAACCGCGCCTACTTCACCGACACATTGGCCTGCGTTGCCACGGCCTTCCACACGGCGATGTCGTTATGGATGAAGGTTGCAAATTCGCCGGGCGTGTCGCCGACGGTCTGCATGGCTTGCGCGTGCAGCAGCGCCTCGGTGGCCGGATCCTTCAGTGCCGCGACGATTTCTTCGTGCAGCTTGGCGATGATTGGCGCCGACGTGCGGGCCGGCGCCAGAATGCCGTGCCAGGCAATGGCGTCAAAGCCGGGATAACCGCTTTCGGCAATGGTCGGCACATCGGGCGCGACCGAAGAGCGCTCCTTGCTCGTGACCGCGAGCGCGCGCAGCGCGCCCGATTGCAGATGCGGCAGCGCCGAGACCGGATCGGCGAACACCATGGTCACTTGGCCGGCGAGCAAGTCGGTGACGGCGAGCGCTGTGCCACGATAGGGCACATGCGTCATCTTCAATCCGGCCTTGGATGCGAACAATTCGGTGACGAGGTGGTTGGCGGCGCCGACGCCGGTCGTGCCGTAGTTGAATTCGCCCGGCTTGGCTTTGACCATGGCGACGAAGTCTTGCAGCGATTTGACCGGCAACTTGGAACTGATCACGAGAATGTACGGATAGGCGGTGGTCATGGTGATCGGCGCAAAATCCTTCTCAGGATCGTAGGGCAGTTCCTTATAGACGGCGGGATTGATCGAGATCGGGCCGGATTGGCCGAGCAGAAGCGTGTAACCGTCCGGCGCGGCCTTGTGCACATCCTCGGTGCCGATGATCGCGCCGGCACCGCCGCGGTTTTCGATCACCATCGGCTGGCCGATGGTCTCGCTCACGCGCTTGGCGATGATCCGCGCCACGGCATCGGCGCCGCCACCAGGCGCATAAGGCACGATCAGCTTGATCGGATGCGCCGGATAATCGTCGGCTTCCGCGGCCGCGATGCCAAGCGCCATTGCGCAGGCAAAAGCAAAAGACTTCCAAGCCTTCGTCATAACCCTCCCCACCCCCAGCGGATGCCGCCTCTTTGCCGGCATCCTTGCACTTTTACCTGCGCCGGTCGATGCTCGCTGCAAACTCAAAGAGGAGATGCATGCTGCAAGCTCAAGGCGTGACTGAGCGGCTCGCCCATTTCATCGTGGCCACGCGATGGGACCATCTGCCGCCGGCCGTGGTGCACGAGGCCAAGCGGGCGCTGATGAATTTTTTTGCCGTGGCGCTGACCGGCAGTCACGACCCGACGATCGAAACCGCGCTTAAGGTGCTTGCCGGATTTTCCGGCGGCGGCGAAGCGGCGATCATCGGCCGGCGCGAGCGCATCGATGCTCTCAATGCCGCCTTTCTCAATGCGGCCGGCGCCAATGTGCTCGACTTTTGTGATACGCATGTGTCCACTGCGATTCATCCGACCGCACCAGTCGCGCCGGCGCTGCTGGCGCTGGCCGAAACGAAGCCGGTGAGCGGCCGCGATGTTCTGCTCGCGCTGGTGCTGGGCAACGAAATAGAATGCCGGATCGGGCTTGCAATGTCGCCCGGCCATTACAGGAAGGGCTGGCATATCACCTCGACCTGCGGCGTATTTGGTGCCGCGGCCGGCGCCGGCAAATTGCTCGGTCTCGGCACGACGCAAATGATCTGGGCGCTGGGCATTGCGGCCATGCAATCGGCGGGCATCTGCGAATGTCTCGGCACGCCGGCAAAAAGCGTCGGTGTCGGCAATGCCGCGCGCAACGGTTTGTTGTCGGCCCTTCTCGCGGCAAAGAATTTCGAAGGCCCGCTCGATCCGCTTAACGGGGTGCAGGGCTATTATCACGCGATGGGCGAACAGCCGGATTTGACCGCGCTCACCAAGACTCTCGGCGACAACTGGGAAATTCTCGGCACCGCCTATAAGCCTTACCCCTGCGGCTTTGTGATTCATCCGGTGCTCGACTGCGTGCTGGATTGGCGGCGCGAACATTCAGACGCCGTGGTGGAAAGAGTCGTTGTCACCGGCAATCCACTTCTTGCCACGCGGACCGACCGGCCGAAGATTGCAACCGGCCGCGAGGCGCAAGTCTCGACACAGCACGCAGTTGCCGCCGCCCTGATCACGGGCCAAGCCGGCGTTGCGCAATTCACCGACGCCTGCGTGAATGATCCCCAGGTTTCGACGCTGCGCGGCAAGGTCGGCGTGGTGCGCGACGAAAGCTTCCCCCCCACGTCCGCAGCCGTCGAGATCGTCACGGCCGACGGTCAGACGCACAGAGTATCGCAGAAGGCGGCGCGCGGCAGTGCCGAAAACCCAATGAGCGATAACGCGCTCGAAGCCAAGCTGCGTGCCGCAGCGCGGGACGCCATTCCCGGACACGATATCTCGCCCTTGATCGCCGCGATTTGGGATCTCGACAACAAGCAAGATGTTTCGAGGCTTGCAACGCTCGCTGTGCCGCGGCAGTAAGTGAAAATCAAATGGTCATGCCCGGCCTTCTGTGCCGGCATCCACGTTTTGCCGGGGCAAGCGTGAGACGTGGACGGCGAGGACGAGTCCGGCCATGACGGGCTGGGAGAACGAGGTCGATGACGAATACCGCGAATAACAAGCGCGTCTTCTGCGTCAAGCCGCACCGGCCGATTGGCTACGGCGAGATGCTCGGCAAGCGCGGTGACATACGGCTTGACATGCTGGACCAGGAGGCTCCCAATGGCACAGCGATCGAGGTGCTCTCCGCCGCGCATGCCTATCAGATCAGCTCGGCGCGCGATGAACTGGCGCGGCATTATCACGTCACGCGCGAGCTGCTGCGCAAAACCCCAAATCTGCTGATCGTCTCCACCAATGGCGCTGGCTACGACACCGTGACGGTGCAGGACTGCACCGACAGCGGCATTCTCGTCGTCAATCAAGCCGGGGGTAATGCCGAATCGGTCGCCGAACATGTGCTCGGCATGATGCTGTGCCTCAACAAGCGGATCGGCGAATGCGATCGCGCGCTGCGCGCAGGTACGCTCGGCGATCGCAACCTTTATACCGGCCATGAAATCGTGGGCAAAACCATCGGCATCATCGGCATCGGCAATGTCGGCCGCCGCGTCTCCGAATTGTGCGGCACACTGTTTCGCATGCAGGTCGTGGCCTACGATCCTTATCTTAGCGCCGAACAGATTCGCGCCCGCGGCGCGACCAAGGTCGAGCTCGACGAACTGCTGTGCCGCGCCGACTTTGTTTCGGTGAATTGCCCGCTCACCGACGAGACGCGCAAAATGATCTCGACGCGGGAATATGCGTTGATGCAGCCGCATGCTTACTTCATCACCACGGCGCGCGGCTTCATTCACGACGAGGAAGCTTTGGAACGGGCGCTCCGCGACAAGAAGATCGCCGGCGCCGGCCTCGACGTATGGAGCAAGGAGCCACCGGCGGCCGATCATCCGCTGATGCAATACGATAATGTCATCGTCACCGCGCACACCGCCGGCGTCACCCGCGAGGCGCGCGCCAATATGGGCAAGATCGCTGCCGAGCAGATGCTCGACGCGCTCGACGGCAGGCCGGTGGCGCGGATCGTCAATCCGCAGGTCTGGCCTGATTATGCGAAGCGGTTCGAAAAGACGTTCGGCTTTGCGCCGCGGCGATAGTGCCCGTCGTTCCGGGGTGGCCGCAAAGCGGCTCTGGAAGGATGCACGGCCCGGTCCGGCGCCCTTCGAGGGCCGCCGCGCTCGCATCTCAGGGTGACGGTCCATACGCCGCGGTGGAGCTACCCCGTAAATTCCACGATATGCATGCCCTGGCCCCAGCGGTCGATTAGATAGAGCCGCCCGTCACCGTCGCTGCCGATATCGTTGGACTGGATGCCCGGTGAGCCTTCCGGCGTCGCCGGCACATAGCAGCCGATCTCCTTCGGATGCAGCGGATCTGATACATCGACCGCGCGCAACCCGGCATTGAAGTAGGTCAAAAATACGATGTCCTTCCACGGGCCATTGGCGGGCAGATGCTCCAAAATATTATGTGCACCGAAGCGCCCGGGCCGGTCGTAATATTTCTCCCGCTCCGGCATGAAGGTCGCGACCGGCAGCGGATTGGTTTCCTCGCGCGCGTCGATGATCCACATGAATTGCGCATCCCAATATTTTTGTTTCGCGCGCGCCTCGTCGGTGACGACGAGATAGGGGCGATCGCCGAGCGGCCAGCAGGTATGGGTCGAGCCCGGAAACGGCGGCGACCATTTGACATGGCCGAGGAGCTTCATGTCACGCAGGTCGCTGCAGTCGATGATGGAAATGCCGCCGCCCCACCACGCGCAATACATGCGGTTGGCGCGCATCACCGGCGGGCCATGCAGCGTGGTCGCTTCCTCATGCGGGTGCGGGTCATTGCCGACCTCGTCCGAATTGGTCCTCATCCAGGGCAGGCCCCAGATGCTGATGACTTCGGGCTTGAGCGGATTCTTGATGTCGAGCGTCCAGATCACGCGCTTGTCCCAGCCCGGCGCATCGTTCGGCATGAAGGCGAGATTGCGCTCGAGATCGACGCCGAAACGATGCGGGCCGGAGCCCGGCATATCGTAGAAGCCGACCGGCTTCGGCGTCGACGGCGTCGAAATGTCGAAAATGAAAAAGCCCGCGCGGGCATTCTTGCCCTTGTCACCGGCGAGCCGCTCTGAGTTTACGTAGAGCAGATCATCGCCGACAATGCGCAGCTTGTGACAATGCACGCCGGGCGGCGCGCGGAATTCGCCGACTTTTGTCGGCCTGCGCGGATCGCGCACGTTATGAACGGTGAAGCCTTCAGGGCCGTTGAAGCTCGAACCGCCGACCGCGCCGACATAGGCATGGCCTTTGTGCACCTGCACCAGGCTGCCACCGCCCCAGGCGGCCGATGGATCGTGGCCGAGCAGACGAAAATTTCTGGCTTCTTCGGGAAATGTGGTGGGCACGGGAAAACTCCATGTTCCATTCGTATCATGCCTGCGCGTAGCCGTTCGACGAACGGCGTCGCTCCGCTCACCTGCATTGCGGCCACCCACGTCTTCGTGCGAGGACATTAAAGACGTGGATGGCCGGGACAAGCCCGGCCGTGACGAATTTATGAAAGGCCCCCGCTTGGTCGAAAGCATTGGATCATCACCCGCTGCCGCGAAAAGCGCCGTGCTGTTCGGCCATCCGCGCGGGCTCACCTATCTGTTCGGCACCGAAATGTGGGAGCGCTTTTCCTATTACGGCATGCGCTCGCTGCTCGTGCTGTACATGACCAAGTACCTGCTATTGTCCGATCATGCCGGCAATGTCGCTGGCCTCTTTGCGCTCAAACGCGCGCTCGAAGCGCTATTCGGTCCGCTCGACATTCAGCCGCTGTCCTCGCAGATTTGGGGCCTCTATACGGGACTCGTTTATTTCACGCCGGTCTTCGGCGGGTTGCTGGCAGATCGCATGCTCGGGCAGCGGCGCACCGTCGTGATCGGCGCGGTGCTGATGGCGATCGGCCATTTCATGATGGCGGTCGAGCCGCTGTTTCTGTTTGCGCTTTTGGCGCTGATTCTGGGCAGCGGCTGTTTCAAGCCGAATATCTCCACACAGGTTGGCGGCCTCTATGCGCCGGGCGATCATCGCCGCGACCGCGCCTATTCGATCTTCTATGTGGGCATCAATCTCGGCGCCTTTCTGGCCCCGCTGGTGTGCGGCACGCTCGGCGAGAAGGCGGGATGGCACTATGGCTTTGCCGCGGCTGGCGTCGGCATGTGCGTCGGTCTTGCCATTTATCTCCATGCGCTGCCGACGCTGCCACCCGATCAATTGGAAAAGGCGGCATACAAAGAACGCCGGCCGTTCCGCCGCGAGGAGTGGCGCGCCGTCATTGCGCTGCTGCTGCTGTTCGTGCCCAACACATTGTTCTGGGCGACGTACGAGCAGATGGGCAACACCACGATCTTATGGATCGACACCAAGGTCGATCGCGGCATCGATCTGTTCGGCTGGACGGCACAGATTCCGACGACCTGGTTTCTCGCCTTCAATCCATTCATGATCTTTGCCTTCACGCCGTTTGTGGTCGGCCTGTGGGCGCGCCAGGCGGAATGCGGCACCGAGCCCTCGACCATCACCAAGATGGCGCTGGGCTGCTTCGGCGTGACGGCGGCCGATCTGACAAAAGCGCTTGCCGCCGTGCATGCCGGCCCCGGAGAGGCGAGCTGGCTGTGGGTGCTCGCGTCCATCGCCATCATCACTGTCGGCGAGCTATATCTGTCGCCGGTCGGCCTGTCGCTGGTGACCAAGGTGGCGCCGGCGCGCATTCTGTCGATGATGATGGGAATCTGGCTCGCCACCAATTTCACCGGCGGCTTTCTCGCAGGCTTCATCGGCAGCTTCTGGAGCCGCATGGCGCCGCCGCAGTTTTTTCTGCTCGTCGCCGGCATTGCGGCTATTGCCGGCATGATGATCTTTGCAAGCCGTTGGGTGCTAAAGGACATGTTGCGAGAGTAAGGACAAGCGCATGCGCGCTTCTTCTTCCCGAGTTCTTCTCCGTGCCGCGGCGAGTGGTAAACGTGGACCCGCTGCCGGCGCGAGGGGAGGGACAAGTGGCTTCCAAAACGCAGATGCCCGGCGCTGGGGCCGGGCATCGTTACCTAAAACCGGAGAATGAAAAAGACGTCAGTGCGCCGTCGCCGCTGCGGTCTCGGGATTTTCCATGTGCGCGATGTTAGACTTTACCGCCTTCTGGACTTTCTCGAAAGCGCGCACCTCGATCTGGCGCACGCGCTCGCGCGAGACGCCGAACTCGTCGGCGAGCTCTTCCAGCGTGATCGGCTCGTCGGCCAAGCGCCGCGCCTCGAAGATGCGGCGTTCGCGGTCGTTGAGCACGGTCAGCGCCTGGCCGAGCGCCTTGTGGCGATTCTCGGACTGCTCCTGCTCGGCAAGCCGGCTTTCCTGGCTTGCGCTCTCGTCGACCAGCCAGTCCATCCACTCCCCGGAATCGCCGTCTTCGCGGATCGGCGCGTTGAGCGAAGCATCGCCGCCGAGCCGGCGATTCATGTCGATGACGTCCTGCTCGGTGACGCCGAGCCGCTTGGCGATCAGCTTGACCTGATCCGGCCGCATATCGCCCTCATCAAGCGCGGAGATGCGGCTTTTGGCCTTGCGCAAATTGAAAAACAGCTTCTTCTGATTGGCGGTGGTGCCCATTTTCACCAGCGACCACGAGCGCAGGATGTATTCCTGTATGGCGGCTTTAATCCACCACATCGCGTAAGTCGCCAGCCGAAAACCTTTCTCCGGCTCGAAGCGCTTCACTGCCTGCATCAGCCCGACATTGCCTTCGGAAATGACTTCGGAGATCGGCAGCCCATAGCCGCGATAGCCCATGGCGATCTTGGCCACGAGCCGCAGATGGCTGGTGACAAGCTTGTGCGCAGCGTCGCGGACGCCGTGCTCGCGCCAACGCTTGGCCAGCATGAATTCTTCCTGCGGTTCCAGCATCGGGAACCGCCTGATCTCTTCCAAGTACCGGGTGAGTCCGGTTTCGCCCGATAGGACGGGCAATGCAGCAGTCTGGGCCATTCTAGCGCCCTCCATAGTTTCCATGCCCCCGCACTTGCGGCAGGCGATTGACGCCGCCGCTCTTAAGAGCCGACAGCGCCAGTTCCCTCATTTCGCACCCGCAACATACACGGTCGAATCAGGTCAGTGGAAGTGAAGACGGCGTAACGTTCACGCGACACCCCCGTGAACCCCCACTCAAACCACGTTAAGCCTTTGAAATCGATTAACCTTTAATGTCCCTGCTCGGCCTGCGCTGATCCGATGTCTGAGGCTCCGACAATGCATCACGCAAACGGGCAAGATCGGGCGGCAGTTCCGACCGGAACTTGAGAATCTCGCCGCTCGATGGATGCTTAACCGTAAGTAGATGGGAATGCAGCGCCTGCCCCGCAAGGGCGGCGAGTGCGACTTGGGCTCTTGGCGGCAGAAGCGCCGCTTTGGTGCGGAATCCGCCGCCGTAAACTTCGTCGCCCAGGAGCGGGTGCCCGATCGAAGCCAAATGCACCCGGATCTGATGGGTCCGGCCGGTTTCCAGTCGGCAAAGCAGGAGCGAGGCTATCGGTGCTTCGGCGCGCTGGCCTTTGCGGGGCTGCCGCACTGGCCCAAAATACCGTTCCAGCACCTGCCAATGCGTGATAGCCGCGCGGCCGCCCTCACGCACCGCCATCTTCTCGCGGGATTTCGGATGCCGGTCGATCGGCTTATCGATCACTCCATGCAGCCGCTCGGGCGCGCCCCAGACGAAGGCGAGGTAGGCACGCTCGAACGGCTCACCGCATTGACCGTGATCGGCGAATTGCGCGGCGAGCGCCTGATGGGCGCGGTCGTTCTTGGCGACGATCATCAGCCCGGTCGTGTCCTTGTCGAGCCGGTGCACGATGCCCGGCCGGCGCTCGCCGCCAATTCCCGAGAGGCTTTTGCCGCAGTGCGCAATCAGGGCGTTGACCAAGGTGCCGGTCCAGTGCCCGGCGGCCGGATGAACGACGAGATTGCGGGGTTTATCGATGACAATAACATCGTCGTCCTCGTAAACCACGCTGAGCGGGATCGGCTCGGGCTCGGGCTTGGCCGGCGCGGGCGGCGGAACGTCAACCAAGATGGCCGTGCCGGAATTGACGTGATGGCTCGGATCACGGATCGTCTGCCCGTCAACCGCGACGGCGCCGGCCTCGATCAGGGCTTTGAGGCGGGACCGCGACAGCTCGGCGATGTGACGCGCCAACACGCGGTCGAGCCGCTCGCCGCGTTCTGCAGCGGTGACGACAACGGATGTCCGCGTGGATGACGGAAATGCCATGACGAACCTATCCGGCAAGCTGCGCGGCAACTTATCAGCCGCGGCCAATCCCGCCGAGTCGGAAGCGGCGAGCCTGGTAGCGCGGGCGCGGACCATGATGATGATCTCGACACTGACCATGGTGCTGGCGATCGCGGCGGTGGTGACGGTGATCGGCTATCGGATCTATGGAGCCGGCAGCGCACCGGTCGAGGACATGGTCATGCTGCCGAAAGGCGCGCATATCGTGTCGATGGTCGGCTCCGGCGGACGCGTCGCGGTGATGATCGATAATGCCGGCAGGGACGAGATGCGCGTCTTCGACCTGAAAACGATGAAGGAAACCGGCCGGTTGCGGTTTGGGAATGAGCAGTAGGGCGACACCCGCGCACTCTGGCTTGAACCGGCGTAGCGACACTGACCATTGCCTGGGAGGCATTCGACCTCAAGCATGCGGCGCAGCGCACCGCCTTGGGCGGCGATCCACCGCGCGGGATGGGGTCGTCCTTGACTCCGAACTCCTCTCAGGCACCGTGCAGGCATGCAATCAACGAAGAAGTCTGCCTGGATCGGCCGTTGTGTGTTGTGCAGGCACTGCTGTAAATCTGCCGCGATGGCCGCGCCACAGCCCAAACACGCTTGCGCCGCAGCGCAGGCGCGGTTATTTCGGGGCGCCGGCTCCCTTCGTCTAGCGGTCCAGGACGCGGCCCTCTCAAGGCTGAAACACGGGTTCGATTCCCGTAGGGAGCGCCAGTTTCAGCTTAGGTCCGACGTCCGCTTTGGAAAGCGATCGATGAGGGCGGCCGGCGTGCAAGGATGCCGGCTCGGCCGTTGTCATATCCCGAGCAAAAGCCGGTCGGCGAGCCAGACCGGTAGGCCCTTGCCGCGAATGCGTGCCGCAGCTTCTTCCACGTCATAGGGCGCGCGATGATAGGTCAATGCGCAGCGTTCGGTGTCGTAAACGGCAAAGCACGCAGCGGGGTCGCCGTCACGCGGCTGTCCCACCGAGCCGAGCACTGCAAGCCACCGACGGCCGGCGAGCAGCGGAATTGCGGTCCCGCTGACAGGCGTGAAGGCTGTCACCTTGCCGCTCGCCACGCTCGTATAAAGCTGCGGTCGGTGGACATGACCGCAAAAGGTAAGGCGCGCCGAAGCCGCGTTCATGCTGCGCGCCGCATCGACATCGGTCAACACGTAGCGCCAGCGCGGCGGGCTGCTGGCCTCGGCATGGACGTAGAGCCGCTCCTCCTCGGTCAGAGTGAACGGCAGCTGGGCGAGAAATTCTCGTTCGCGCAGTCCGAGCGCGTTGCATGTCCACTCGATCGCGATCCTGGCTTCGACATTGAGATTTTCGCCCGGATCCGAGACGGCATTGTCGTGATTGCCGCGCACGGCAAGCGCGCCGTTGCCGACCAGGTCCATGACGGTTGCGACGGTCCATTCTGGGTCGGCGCCGTAGCCGACATAGTCGCCAAGCAGCACGATACGCGTCGCCTGCAAATCGCGCGCTTGCTTCAGACATGCCTCGAAGGCCTGCCGATTGGCATGGATGTCGGCAAACAAAGCGATGCGCATGAACAAAGCCTGGCGCATTCATCGCGCACGGGCAATGTCGGGCGGCTTGGCGCCGACAAGCGGCCGCTGATGTGGGCTAAGCCTGCAGCGACAGATTGGCGATGACGATAGAGGGCTCGTGCGGGTCGGGCGTAATCGTGAAGCCGAGCTTGCGGCACATGTCGAGCATGGTGGTGTTCTCCTGCAACACCTGGCCGCGCACAGACTTGAGACCCTCGGCGCGGGCATAGTCGATCAACGATTGCATCAACAGCCAACCGAGCCCGTGGCCCTTCAGATCCGAGCGTACCAGGATGGCGTATTCGCCGTTATCGTAATTGGCATCAGCATGAATGCGCACGACACCGAGCATCTCGCCGGTTGCTGCATCAAGGGCAATGAATGCCATGGCGCGGGCGTAATCGATCTGCGTGAAGCGTGCGATGAACGGGTGGCTGAACTCCTTGACCGGAGCAAAGAAGCGCAGCCGCAAATCATCTTGCGTGACTTTGGCAAGGAACGGCCCGTAAAGCGGCTCGTCTTCCGGCCGCACCGGGCGTACCAGAAGCGCTCTGCCGTCCGGCAGCGTCATGCGCCGCTCCCATTCCTTCGGATAGGGTCGGATCGCAAAACGCGGATGGCCGGCCCGCCCGCGGCGCGCCTCCAGCGGCGCAAGCGACACGCGCGCATCCACCGCGATGACGCCGGTCTCATCGGCGAGAACCGGATTGAGATCAATCTCGCGGATTTCCGGAAAATCGGCGGCGAGCTGCGCGAGCTTGACGAGAAGGAGCGCGATCGCCTGTTCGTCTGCCGCCGGCACATTGCGATAGGCTTTGAGGACGCGCGAGATCCTTGTGCGGGCAATCAGGCCGCGCGCCAGCGTTAGATCGAGCGGCGGCAGCGCCAGCGCCTTGTCGCCGATCACCTCGACTGCGGTGCCGCCGCGGCCAAACACAATGACCGGACCGAAGGTCGGATCATCGGCCACGCCGGCGATAAGCTCACGCGCTTTCGCCCGCACGATCATCGGCGATATGGTAATTCCGATAATGCGCGCTGCAGGCTTGGCATCGCGCGCGCGCCGCAAGATGTCGGAAGCGGCATCGCGCACCGCTTGCTCGGTGGCTAGATTTAGCCGCACGCCGCCGACTTCGGACTTGTGCACAATATCGGGCGAAAGAATTTTCAGGACCACGCAATTGCCGGCTGCGAAATGCGGCTTGGCGGCAGCGACCGCTTCTTCGGGATCACGGGCGAGCGTCGCTGGCGCAACGGCAATGCCATAGGCCGCAAACAGCCGTGTCATCGCCATCGGGTCCAGCCAGACGCGCTGCCCGTCGTTCTGCCCGCCGCTTTGATGCAAGGCGTCATCGATGATCCGGCGCGCCGCCGCCGTGTCGGGCGAAAATTCTTCCGGCAGGTTCGGCGGCGTCGCCATCAACAGTTCGCGCGACTCCCGGTAGCGCACGAGATGCATGAAGCCGCGCACCGCATCGGTCTCGGTCGCATAATTGGGCAGGTTTGCGGCATTGAAAATTTCCGACGCCGGTCCGCTGCCGCCGACCCAGACCGCGAAAATCGGCTTGCCAAACGCGTGTCCTCTATGATGCTGCCGAACCACGGTGACCACGGCATTGGCCGCAGCCGCGGCCGAAGCCAGCGCGGTCGGCACATTCATGACCAGCACCGCGTCATTGGCGGGATCGTCGATCAAGTGAGTGAGCGCAGTGGCGTATCGCGTATCGTCCGCATCGCCCGCAATATCGACCGGATTGGCATGCGACCAGGTCGACGGCAGCGCCGCATTGAGCTTTGTCATGGTCGACGGCGAAATGTCGGCAAGCTCGCCGGAAAAATCGGCGAGGCGATCCACGGCCAAGACGGCGACACCGCCGCCATTGGTCAGGATCGCCAGCCGCTTGCCGGTCACGTCGATGCGATGGCCGAGCGTCTCGGCGGCGGCAAACAGCTCGTCGAGATCAAGCACGCGCAGCAGGCCGGCGCGGCGGAACGCGGCATCGTAAACCGCGTCCGACCCGGCAAGCGCGCCGGTATGCGTCATCGCCGCTCGGGCGCCCGCCGCATGGCGGCCGGTCTTGATGATCAGAACCGGCTTGGCGCGTGCCGCGGCGCGCGCCGCCGACATGAATTTGCGCGCCTCCTTGATCGACTCGATGTAGAGCAGGATCGCTCGCGTGCCGCGGTCCATGGCGAACCAGTCCAAGAGATCGGCGAGATCGACGTCGACGCTGTCGCCGATCGAGACGACTGCGGAAAATCCGATGCCGCGGACCGAGGCCCATTCGACGAGCCCCGCGGCAATCGCGCCGGATTGCGAAATGAGCGCGAGGTCGCCTGGGCGCGGCATCGACGCGGCGAAGCTTGCATTGAGCTTGATTTTAGGAATCTGCACACCCAGGCAATTTGGTCCGATCAGGCGCATGCCGGTTTTGCGCGCCGCGATCTCGCTCTGGTCGGCAAGCGATCCGGGCCCGTGGCCAAGGCCTGCGGTGAGAACGATCGCAACTGCGGTGCCCTTGGCGCCCGCCGCGGCCACAACGTCGGGCACTGCCGGTGGCGGCACGGCGATGACGGCGAGATCGGGCGCCTCGCCAAGCTGGTCGTAGCTCTTGACGGCGCGGATGCGCTCGATCTCCTCGTGAAACGGATTGACCAGCGAAACTTGGCCCGCAAAGCCGGCGCGCCGCACGTTTTTCAGTACGGCGTGGCCGGTCGATTTTTCGCGCGGGCTTCCGCCGACCACGGCCACCGATCGCGCCGCAAACAATCTGTTCAACTGATAGGTCGACATCGCTCCGCCACAATCGATTGCGCGCGCCTGCCGCCGCCTCAGTGACCCTGTCGCATATGCGCCAGACCGAATCGCGGGGCTGTGGCTCGCATGGGAACGTCATAATCCGGTACAGCCCGCCGAAGAAAGCTGGACGCTTGCCGCCAGAAGCGGGCCGTCAGCGCATGAACGACCAGCCGCTGCATGTTTGCTCCAAGGCGCATCATCCTTTTCTAAGCTGGGCGACCCTAGCTTAGTTCCGCAGCGAAACCTGCCATTCGGCGCGCCGTCGACCTTGCCCTGGATCAACGAAATTTTTCTCGCCCTGCGGTGTATTTACCGCCAGACGTCCCATGGTCAGGGTAAAATATGTCATGGCTCGAACGCCAAGGGTGCTCAAGCGCATTCGCCTCGAACTTGCCCGTTCAAGGGAGTTTCCGGACGGGTCGGTCGACCACGGCCATGAATTCGTGGCGCCGCTTGACATGACTGGACGGATCGATCCGGCGCTCTGGCGGAAATATCGCGACAGCTGCCGCGCGTGCCGTTTCTGGGACGGTGATCTCTATATCGGCTATTTGCTGCACCAGCCCGGCGGCTCCGAGCACGCGCGCTGGGTGTTCGATTATGACGATACGACCGACGTCGATGATGAGGCGGGCCACCGCTTCGGCACCCATGTATTCCGTGCCGGCGCCTACCTCTGCATTCGCCGCGAAGACGGCGACATGCACACCTTCAAGGTGGTTTCGATTGTGCCGGCGACGTAACCCGCTCTGTCGTTAGACTTTAAGCTTCAGCAGCGCATCGGCGGTGCCGTGCGCGAGCTTGGCCTTGTCGGCTCCCGACAGCGCGACATTGTCGAGGAATTTGCGGCCGGCCGCATTCGGCGCAAAGGGATAATCGACCGAGAACATGATGCGATCGATGCCGAAGGTCTGCAGCGCGGCGATGAACGGCGGCTGATCGAAAATGCCGCTGGTCGTAATCCATACCTGCTCGACGATGGTCTGGCTGATCGGCCGCGTGAGGTGACCGACGTCGTGCTGGAAGACAGCGTCCGCACGCGCCAGCATCATCGGCAGCATCTCGCCCATATGCCCGATGATGAGCTTCAGCCGCGGATGCTTGTCGAGCACGCCTGCAACGACCAGGCGAAACACGTGCACGGCCGCTTCGGAGTGCCAGCCCCAACCGGCAGTCTCGAGCACGCGGCCGGCGCCTTCCGGCAGGCTCGAGAAATAAGCGTTGCGGACCGCTTCCGGCGGAATATGCGGGTGAATATAAATCGGCACATCGAGTTCGACGGCAGCGGCGAGCAGGCCGTCATAGCTCGGGTGATCGAGAAAGCGGCCCTCGGTCGTGCCATTGACCATGGCGCCGACGAAACCGAGCTCCTTCACGGCGCGCGTGAGCTCGATCGGCGTGGCCTCGGGGCTCTGCAGCGGCAGCGCCGCAAAACCGGCAAAGCGATCGGGATGACTGGCGATCTGTTTGGCCAAGTGATCATTGATCTCGCGCGCGAGCGCGATGCCGTCGGCGCCCGCCAGCAGGTCGGGCCCGGGGCCCGCATTCGACAGCACCTGGACGGTAATGCCGGCCTCCTCCATCGATTTGAGACGCTTCCCGGTAAAGTCGGGGAGGAGCTCCAGCGGATTGGGTGCGCCGGGGGTCAAATTGCGCGGCCTAAATCCGCGGCGGCTGATGACGTCCTGTGGAATGCGACGGCTCAGCGCGGGTACCGAAAAATGCTCCTCGAGCGCGACGGTGCGCATGCGGTGTCCTCCGTTTGCCCGCGGCTTTGTGGCATTGCGATGGACGCTTCGGCAAGGGGGCCGCCTTGGCGGAGTTGAGATTAACCTGCGCTGGCTAGCGGCGGAGGCCATAGTGCGTCGCACGCAACGGACCATGGTCATCGCCCGGCGGCGCTGCGCTTCGGACTGTCCTTGAGTTCGAAGTTTCTCCCGGGCAAAATCGTGACCGTGCGATCAATAAAGAACGCTGCCTTGGAGGGCGCCTCCAAACAAAGCTTTGGCGCACCTAGCCGCAATGCCATGTACCATATGAACGAGTGAAATGAACCTTATTGCTCTCAAAGCGCACAGCGCGCCACCGCGCGACCGTCCACCACAATGATCCGCGCCGCCATCGTCGGCCTCGGCCGCTGGGGCCGTGCTTTGGTCAACGCCGTTACCGACAAGGCCAATGAGAGCGAACTTCGCTTTGTGCTGGCGATGACGCGCACGCCTGCGAACGCCACGGCGTTTTGCCGCGACAAACAGATCAATCTCGTCGACTCTTACGACGAGATTCTGCGCGATCCTGATATCGATGCCGTCGTTCTTGCCACGCCGCACAGCCAGCACCAGGGGCAGGCGCTGGCCGCCATCGCTGCCAAGAAGCATGTCTTTGTCGAAAAGCCGCTCACGCTCGACCTGTCGAGTGCGCGTGCGGTTGCGGCTGCCGCAGAGAAGGCCGGACTTATTGTCGCCGTCGGATTCACGCGCCGCTTTCATCCGAGCATCGCTGAATTGCGCAAGCGATTTGCCGACGGCCGGCTTGGCGCGATCATGGCGATGGTAGCGCAGCATACGACATCGACCGCGCAATTCATCGCGCCGGACAATTGGCGAGCCGCAGCCGACGAGGCACCGGCGGGCGCGTTCACCGCGGTCGGCGTGCATGCGCTCGATCACATGATCGAATTCGTCGGCCGGGTCCGCAACGTGCGCTGCGTCACCGCGCGCCATTATCGCGGCCGCTCCGACGACACAACGACGGTGATGATGGAATTCGTCGCTGGGGCGACCGGGCTCATTTTCTGTTCGGTAGCGACCGCGACCAATTTCGCTTTCACCGCTTACGGCACCCAGGGGCTTGTTGAAATCGCGCGCGCCGACCTCTCGTTCTTTCGCTATGCGCCTATATCCAAGGCGGCGCCAAGCGGGGTCGTCACGGCGCCGCCCGATGAGATCTTGCAATTTTCCGGCTTCGATATGTTGCACGCGGAAATGACGGCGTTCGCACATGCCATCCGCAAGGGAAGGTCTTATCCGGTGCCGATTACCGATGTGCTCCACGGTATGGCGGTGCTCGATGCCGTTGTTGAGTCGGCAAAGCGCGGTGGCACGATCGTTGCAGTTAGCGATCTTTGCCGTTAGTGAAGTCTAAAGACGGCGTGCGTCTTTTGATTCCAGTTGCGCCTCCTCGAACTGTCACAATCGCGTGGACCGTCTTGCGGAGCCGGTGCGATGCAGTTAAATAGGCTGCATCGAGTTTTCGGCCGGAATGACTTGGCCTCGCAGCGAACTGAAAACCGCGCCTGACTGACGATCTTTCACCAAAATCTCGAGCGAACCGAGCCGAGCACGTTGCGCGGCTCATATCGACATGTCTATGAGGAGGGACCCGTGAATAACGGTACCGTGAAGTGGTTCAACGCGCAGAAGGGTTATGGATTCATTCAACCCGAAGGCGGCGGTAAGGACGTGTTCGTCCATATCAGCGCTGTTGAGCGCGCCGGCCTGCGCGAGCTGAGGGAAGGCCAAAAAATTTCCTTCGAAGTCGTTACCGACCGCAAGACCGGCAAGTCGGCGGCCGAAAATCTGAAGACCATGTAAGTGCATCGCGGTACGCGCCTACCGCGATCACGTCTCTTGCACGACAACGGCCCGGATTGCGCATGCGGCGGCCTTTCGCAATCCGGGTGAAATCCTAGACTTCGCCGCTCGCCGCTATTTCAGGTATCCGACATAAAGCGGCCCTTGGCGTGATTCTAGAAGCCCTGCACAATCAGCACGACATTGAGCGCAAGCACCACGACCGTGGCCAGGATCGCCACGGCGCGCGTCAGCTTACCGTTGACGAACACACCCATGATGTCGGCGCGGCTCGTGAAGACGATCAGCGAAATCATCGGCAGCGGCAGCGCAATGCTTAGGACCACCTGGCTGATCACCAGTGCTTGGGTCGCGTCGGTGCCGAGTGCAACCACCACAAAGGCGGGTGCCATGGTGATCAGCCGCCGCAGCCAGACCGGAATGCGGAAGCCGACAAAGCCCTGCATGATCATTTGCCCGGCCATCGTGCCGACCGTCGATGCCGATATGCCGGAAGCTATCAGCGACAAAAGGAACAGCCCGGCCGCGGCGCCGCCAAGCAGCGGGGTAAGCGTGTGATAGGCGGTTTCGATCTGCGCCACTTCGGGATGGCCCGCGTGAAAGGCGCTCGAAGCCATCATCACCATGGCCATGTTGATCAGGCCGGCGACGCTGAGCGCGATCACGACTTCGCGGTTGGAATAGCGCAGGACCTTGCGCCGTTCGCTGTCGATACGCAGCGGCACGCGCGCTTGCGTCAGGCCGGAATGCAGATAGATCGCATGCGGCATGACGGTCGCGCCGATAACGCCGACGGCGAGCAGCAGGGCTTCGCCATCGGCAAGCTGCGGCGTGACCGCGTGAAAGGCAGCGGCGCTCCAGTCGATCGGCGCAATGAACATTTCGGCGAGATAGCAAAGGCCGATTACGCCGACGATCGCGGCAATGATCAGTTCGGTCGGCCGGAAACCGTAAGCATCGAATGACAGCAGACCATATGTGATGATTGCGGTGACCACCATGCCGCCCAGGAGCGGCATGTGGAACAGCAAGGACAGCCCGATGGCGCCGCCGAGGAATTCGGCAAGATCAGTCGCCATGGCGGCGATTTCGCTGACGACCCACATCGCCCAGACCACGGGCCGCGCAAACTGTGCACGGCACAGTTCGGCGAGATTTTTGCCGGTGACAATGCCGAGCTTGGCCGAAAGGCCCTGAAACAGCATGGCAATGGCATTGGCGAGCACCACGACCCAAAGGAGCTCGTAGCCGTATTTCGCGCCGGCTTGGATGTTGGTGGCGAAATTGCCCGGATCCATGTAGGCGATCGACGCGATCACCGCCGGTCCGGCGAAAGCGAGAATGGCGGGAAGCTTGCGGCGCTCGCCGGCCAGCGCGCGATGCGCCGCCGCGACGGTCCGCTCCGTCATGGTCGGGGCGCGCTGGATGGCTTCGCCGACAAGCGCTTCGCTTGACGGAGGCATTTCCGGCCGCTTCATTTAAGCAACGCCATTAAAGTGTAGCACGAGTTACAATATAGCGATGCTAGCTCTATCGGTCAATTGCTGTAAAATGTAGCTATAGCTACATTTTGACACGGAAAGAAAAATATGTTCTCGATCCTTTCGTGACACAGCCGCCATTCGCCAGCCAGAGCGCTACGGGAAAGCTTCCCGCCGAAGGAACGCAGGCGCGCCGCTTCGGCAAGACGCGATCGGCGCAGTCGACCGCGCTGCTCGAGGACTATGTCGAGCTGATCGCCGATCTGCTCGACAGCGAAGGCGAGGCGCGGCCGACCGACATTGCGCGCCGGCTCGGCGTCTCGCATGCGACCGCGATCAAAGCGATTGCGCGCGTCAAGCGCGCGGGGCTTGCCACTGCGCGGCCGTATCGCGGCGTGTTCCTCACCGAGAAGGGCCATGCGCTGGCGCATCGGGTGCGCGCGCGGCATCGGCTCGTGGTCGATCTTCTGCGTGCGCTCGGCGTGCCGACCGAATCGGCCGAAGCCGATGCCGAGGGCATCGAGCACTATGTGTCGGAGACGACGCTGAAGGCGTTCGCGCAGTTTTTGAAGGCGCGGGGATAATTCGCCGATAGCCGGGCAGCGGCCTTGCCTTGTCGATTCCGGATTTGCCGTGGAGCCGTCACCGGGCGTGCGCTTGGCGCGGACCCATTGGCGGCAATCCGGAATGACCAAAAAGATGAGCGTTTCGGCCCTACGCCGCGTGCTCGGCCAGCACTTCGGCGATGCCGTCGACGATTTCTTCGACCATCGCCTTGTCGTCGCCTTCGCCCATGATGCGGATCACGGGTTCGGTGCCGGACGGCCGGATCACGAGGCGGCCGTGGCCGTTGAGCTTGCTTTCGCCCTCGGCGATGGCGGAGCGCACCTGCGTGAGTTCGAGCGGCTTGCCGCTGCGATAGCGGACATTGCGCAACACCTGCGGCAACGGCTCGAAGCGATGGCAGACTTCGGAAACCGGCTTGCCCTTCTTCTTCACCACCGCAAGCATCTGCAGCGCCGCGATGAAGCCGTCGCCGGTCGTCGTGTAGTTGGAGAGGATGATATGGCCGGATTGTTCGCCACCCACATTATAGCCATGCTCGCGCATATGTTCGAGCACATAGCGGTCGCCGACCGGCGTGCGCACCAGCGATAGTTTAAGCGACGCCAGATGCCGCTCCAGGCCGAGATTGGTCATCACAGTCCCGACAATGCCGGGCTTGGTCAGCAGCCGCTCTTCCGCCCAGCTTTCGGCGATCACGGCCAGAAGCTGGTCGCCGTCGATCAGATGGCCATGCTCGTCGGCAATCACGACGCGGTCGGCGTCGCCGTCGAGCGCAACGCCGACATCGGCGCGCATCTCGCGTACTTTGCGACATAGCCGGTCCGGCGCCGTCGAGCCGCATTCGCGGTTGATGTTGAAGCCGTCCGGGTCGACGCCGATCGGCACGACGTCGGCACCGAGCTCCCACAGCGCTTCAGGAGCGACGCGGTAAGCCGCGCCGTTGGCGCAGTCGATGACCACGCGCAGACCATCGAGCGAGAGATTGCGCGGCATGGTGCGCTTGGCGAATTCGATATAGCGATCGTGCACGCCATCGATGCGCTTGGCGCGGCCGAGCTCGCCGCTCTTGGCTAGCCGCTTGCCCATATCGGCATCGATCAGGTCCTCGATCTTCTGCTCGACCTCGTCGGACAGCTTGTAGCCGTCCGGCCCGAACAGCTTGATGCCGTTGTCGTCGTAGGGATTGTGCGAGGCCGAGATCATCACGCCGAGATCGGCCCGCATCGAACGGGTCAGCATCGCCACGGCCGGCGTCGGGATCGGCCCCAACAACAGCACGTCCATGCCGACCGAGGTAAAGCCGGCGACCATGGCGGTCTCGATCATGTAGCCGGAAAGCCGCGTATCCTTGCCGATGACCACGCGATGGCGATGCTCGCCGCGGCGAAATACCAGGCCGGTGGCCTGCCCGACGCGCAATGCCAAATCCGCAGTGATCGCGCCATTGGCGCGCCCGCGAATCCCATCTGTGCCAAAATACTTACGAGCCATTATCCGGGCCCCACCACCAGCCTCTCCCGACGGCGATATTAGCCCTTTGTGCGTCTTCGCTGCTTCAAAAAATGTTGGGTAATCTTACTCTTTCGGGTAACGGCTCCTTAGCAGTGCCGACGGAACAACACCCGGTGAATCAATGACATAGGTATTTCCGACCCGCCGATAATGAGCGTAGGAATTTGCGGGCCGCCGATCAGGTTGGACCGCTCAGCGCTTGCGCGCTTCATTGCGATCATAGGGGCTTGACGGCGGCAGCGTCACCGAGACTGGGTCGGAGCCCGGGAAGGTCTCCTCCAATCCCACTTCCAGCGCCTGCTCGAGCTTGGCGCGGCGCTCCTGCTCGGCGCGCCGCGTGGCCTCCTGCCTGTCCTGCCGGTTCTTGCCGTTGCTTTCGAAGCTGACTGGCTGCCGGTGTCTGTTCCACGCATCCATTACGGGCATTCCTTTTCTCTGTGGCGGCGTGACGTCATGACAGGCGTCTGAAGCTGGATAACGCCTTGTCCGCTCCTTCCGTTCCCCCGACCGTCGCATCGTGAGCTTGCCGGAACGCCCGCGTGGGTGTGTAAAATCTTCAAGCCAGAGCCGGGAGCCCACCATGAAACACATGACTTGCATCGCGGACTTGCGGGAGCTTGCCCACCGCAAGGTCCCAAAAGCCTTCATCGATTACGCCGAGGCGGGCTCCTATGCCGAACAGACGCTGCGCGCCAACCGGGCCGATCTCGAGCGCATTACGCTTCGCCAGCGCATCCTGCACGATATTTCGCGGCGCACCACCAAGACAACCATTCTCGGCGAGCCGGTCTCCATGCCGCTGGCGCTGGCGCCGATCGGCCTGTGTGGCATGCAGCACGGCGATGGCGAGATTCTCGCCTGCCGCGCCGCGCATGCTGCGGGCATTCCGTTTACGCTGTCGACCATGTCGATCTGCTCGATCGAGGATGTTGCCGAAGCCGTCGACAAGCCGTTCTGGTTTCAGCTTTATGTGATGCGCGACCGCGGCTATATCCGCGCGCTGATCGAGCGCGCAGCCAAGGCCAGATGCAGCGCGCTGGTGCTCACCGTCGATCTTCAGGTTATCGGCCAGCGCCATGCCGATATCAAAAACGGCATGACTGTGCCGCCGGAGATCCGTTTGAAGAACATGCTCGATATCGCCACCAAGCCGGCCTGGGCGCTAAGCGTGCTGCGCGGCAGGCGCAAGACCTTCGGCAATATCACCGGCCACTATCCAGGGATGGAGAGCGTGACCGTGCTGTCGAAGTGGATCGCCGAGCAGTTCGATCCGACGCTGAGCTGGAAAGACGTCGAGTGGGTCAAGAGTCTGTGGCCCGGCAAGCTCATCCTCAAAGGCATTCTCGACGTCGAGGATGCGCGGATCGCAGCCAAGACCGGAGCGGAGGCAATCGTCGTGTCCAATCACGGCGGGCGCCAGCTCGACGGCGCGCCGTCGTCGATCTCGGTGCTGCCGGCGATCGCCGAGGCGGTCGGCGCCGACATCGAGGTGATGTTCGACGGCGGCATCCGCTCAGGCCAGGACATTGCCCGGGCGCTCGCGCTTGGTGCGCGCTCCTGCCTGAGCGGGCGGGCCTATATCTACGGGCTCGGCGCCGGCGGCCAGGCGGGCGTCACCCGCGCGATCGAAATCATGCGCAGCGAGCTCGATACCACCATGGCGCTAATGGGAGTGACGAAGGTCGAGGACATCAATCGCGGCGTGATTGCCACCATTGGGGGCAGGTAATAGGGTACGGGCGGGGGAATTGCGGCTGACCTACGAAGCGTCAACCTTATGAAAAGGTATCGCGTGATAGGAAACTATTTGCGTCGAGCGCGTTGGCGACTGCGCCGCGAAGGGTGGAAGGGGTCGAGATCATGCGTAAGCTTTTGACGGTGACAGCGATTTTAGTGGGCGGCGTGTGCTTGGGCGCGATGTCGAGCGCTCGCGCCGACATGGTCGGCGCCGCGGCCGGCGCCGGTACCGGCCTCCTTGTAGCAGGCCCGCCCGGTGCCGTGATCGGCGGGGTGGTCGGCGCGGTCTGGGGCAAGCCGTTCTGGGGCCCATCGATCAGCAAGGGCCATTGCTGGACCGACAACAATTTCCGCCGCCATTGCAATCGGCACTGGGACTAGCGGCGGCGCGTTTGCGCGCCATAGGGTAACCGAAAACGCCACTGGCAGAGTAAGGTAAGCATGGATCGCAACGGACGGCAGCCTTTGCGATCAATACCGTCCCGCAACCACCTGAGCGCAGCGTTGAGTAAAAGCCTCCACGTCGGTTACGCAGCCTTGCTTCCCCGTTCTGCGCAGGATCACTGCGGCACAACCCCATAACGCCCGACATTGACGCGCGCTGTCGAAAACGTGCCGTCGGCAGCCTTGTCAGCACGCAGGATGGCCGACATGCGCGCCGGGCGTAAGCTCGCTCTTGTTGCCGACAACATAGGCACGGATCACGGCATCCGGCCCGACAAGGATTTTCTGCTCGCCATTCTCATATTTGACCGTCAACATCTGACCATTGATCCCGGCGACCGTCGCATCCACCGTCCCATTCGTCATGGTCGAGCTGGGGCGATCCCACGGCCTGAAACCTTCGCCGAGACCGCGCTGTGACTCGGCAAAGATCGTGACCTGGATCGCCTTTTTGCTGCCGTCCGGCTGCGGCATGGCGCCGACGCGCCGATATAGGTGCCGGGCTTGAGGTCGGCGAGCGTCGCGGGGACGACGCCGAAGACCTGCACATTGTCGGCCAGCTTTATGCTCACATCGGCGCCATCTGCTTGCTTGACGGTGATCGACGTGCCGGTCGTGCTCTCGATCGTGCCGCGAATGCGTTGCGACGGCTGTTGGGCGAGCGCGGGCGCGGTAAGAAGGGCCGCAAACGTGCAGGCGCCAAGCAGCTTTATCGGGTGCATGGGAACTTCCCGTGCATTACATCGGCGGCGCGACGCCGTCGCGGCCGACATTGATGCTCGGCGCCACCAGCGAGCCATCAGGCTGTTTCTGAGCGGCGAAAATCATGATCTGCGCGCCGGGCTTAAGATCGGCGGCATTCCCCGGAGCGAAGGCGACGACGGGGGTGTTGGGAGGAACAACGATCTTTTTCTCACCATCCGCATATTTGACCGTCATGATCTGGCCGTCGACACCGGCGACCGTGGATTGGACATCCGCATTGGTCATGGTGCTGCCGGGCTCGCGGTCCCAGGGCATGAAGCGGGCCGGCACTATGCCGCGCTGACTATCCATGAAGATATGGAGGCCGATCGCTTTCTGGCTGCCGTCAGGCTGGGGCATGGCCGTGACGCCGATGAACGAGCCGACCTTGATATCGGCCAGCGATGCCTTGACCATGGCGGTGATGCGCGCGTTATCGGCAAGCCTCACGTTCAGTTCACTGCCGTCACGCGCCTTCACTGCCAGAGTTTGACCGTCGACCTTCTCGATCGTGCCGCGCACGCGAACCGTGGCTGGAGCCGGAGCTTGCGCCTGAGCAAGCGCGGCCGAGGCTGAAATCAACAGCGCAAGCGCGCTGGCGCCGATCAATCTGCGTGTGATCATCGTCGTCCTCCCGACGTCTCTCTGCCTGTGGCCCCTCGACCGGGACTAGAACCCGCAGGCTCCACATTTATTCCTGCACTTTGCGTATTCCCGCGCCTCTCGACGCAGATAGCCGGCTCAGGTTTCAATATCTTTCGTGACCAGGTCCCGCAATTCGGCGGTGACTTCAGGTGTTTTGCCGAACCACAAGGCAAAACCGCGGACCGCCTGGTGCAGCAGCATGCCAAGTCCATCAGCCACGCGCAGGTTTCGCGCCGCCGCACCGCGCAGGAGCGGTGTCACGAGGGGAACATAGACCAGGTCGACAACAATCGCGTGAGCGGGCAGGCGGCCAACGTCGATCTCGAGCGCGGGCCCGCCGGGCATGCCAAGCGTCGTCGTGTTGACGAGAAGGGCCGCATCGCTCAGCGCCGCATTGCGCTCCTCCCAGTCGAGCACGCGAATGCCACTGCCGAGCCGCTGCCGCAGCATCTCGGCGCGGTTGCGCGTGCGATTGACGACCACGATGTTGGCAATGCCGCGCAGTGACAGTGCATAGACGCCGGCGCGCGCGGCGCCCCCCGCGCCGAGGATGACCGCGTTACTCAAGCCGCGGTCCCAGCCGGGCGCGGCCCCGTCGAGATTGCCCAAAAAGCCTTCGACATCCGTATTGGTGGAGCGGAGCTTTCCACCCTCCAACCATAACGTATTGGCGGCGCCCACCGCCTGCGCCCGATCGTCCGGCCGCGAGCACGCCAGCGCCGCCTCCTTGTGCGGCGCGGTCACATTGGCGCCGACATAGCCGCGCGCGCCCAGCGTCCTTATGAACTGAGCGAATTGCTTGGGCGGCACAGCCTCCGAGCGGTATTCCCCGGCGATCCCGTAGCGGTTGAGCCAATAATTGTGGATGAGCGGCGAGCGCGAATGCGCGATCGGCCAGCCGATGACGCACGCCGCGCGGCTCTGCACCGTCACGCCTCGGCCACCACCGAATTGCGCAACACGCCGATCTCCGGACATTCGACTTCGATCGTGTCGCCCGGCTTGAGCCACACCGGCGGATCGGACTTGGCCTTCTTCACCGGCGTGCCGGTACAGATCACGTCGCCGGCTTTGAGCGTCATGAAGCTTGTCGTATAGGCGATAATATCGGCGAAGGAAAAGATCATGTTCGCCGTCGTGTCGTCCTGGATCACTTCGCCGTTCTTGCGGGTGACGAGATGCAGCGGTTTGGACAGATCGACGCCGGTGACGATCCACGGCCCGATCGCGCCGGAGGCATCGAAATTCTTGCCTTGCGTGACGTTGAACTGGCCGTGCCGCGTCCAGTCGCGGATCGTGCCTTCATTGCATAGCGTGATACCGGCAATTACCTCGAGCGCGCGGGCCTTGGGCACGTGCTTGCAGTCGCGGCCGATGACGATGGCGATCTCGCCCTCGTAATCGAGCTGCTCGGAGATTTTGGGCACGACCAGGTGCTGACCCGAGCCGACCAGCGAGTTCGGTGCGCGATAGAACATGCTCGGATATTTGGGATTGTTGGTGACATTATAATCCGCGCCGCGGTTGGCATAATTGATACCGATGCAAAGAATCTTTTCCGGCGCCGACAGTGGCGGCAGCAGCTCGACTTCATCGAGCTTTATATCCGGGCGCACACCCTCGGATGCGGCTTTTGCCTGATCCAAAGCCCCCGCGCGAAACACTTCCGATAGGTTGTGAAAGCGACTGAGCCGCGGTCGCAAATCGACAATGGCGTCGCCATTCACCGCGCCGAAGCTAAGCCGGCCATGCAGCGCATAACTCGCAAGGCGCATGTCGAAAATCCCCAAAAATCGAGCAGCCGCCAGGCTGCCTTTCGCCAATCGGACGATGTGTTAGAAGTCCGAGAACGCAGCGTCAACGGCCGAGCATGAAATCCCTCTTCCTTGACTGCAACGATCAGCTGGCGCCGGTCTGGGACAGTGTGCTGCGCCCGGGCGATCCGCCGATCGACGTCAATCGCAAGCCCTATGCGTTGCCCGAGCTGCCGCGGGTGCTCGAGGGTTACGCCATCTGCATCGACGATCATTCCTATCTCCCGACCGAACTGATCGCGCAATGCGATGCGCTCAAGCACGTCGTATTTCTCGGCACCGGGCCGGCGAGCTACATGAATCTTGCCGAGCTTGGGCAACGCGGGATCAAGGTCCACACCATTCGCAATTACGGCGACACCGCCGTCGCCGAGCACACGATCGCGCTGATATTCGCCGCCTGCCGCGAGGTCGCGCGCATGGATCGCGAAGTGCGCGCAGGCGCCTGGACGCCGCATGGCGGCGTGCAGCTTCTCGGCAAGACGCTCGGCATTATCGGGCTCGGCGGCATCGGCACCGAGGTCATGCGCATGGCGCGCGGGCTCGGCATGGAGGTGATCGCCTGGAACCGTTCGCCGCGACCCGGCGCGCCGCTCGTTTCGCTCGACGAGCTGTTGGCGCGCTCCGATGTGATTTCCATGAATTTGACGCTCAACGACGAGACGCGGAGCTTTCTGGGGCGCGAGCATTTCGCGCGCATGAAGCGTGGCGTCATTTTCGTCAATACCGCCCGCGCCGGGTTGGTGGACGAGACGGCCTTCATCGATGCCTTGCAGAGCCGACACATCCGGCATGCCGGCCTCGACGTTTTTCATGCCGAGCCGCTCGACCATCATCATCCGCTGGCGAAAATGGAAAATGTCACGTTGACCGCGCATGCCGCCTTCCGCACGCTCGAAGCGTCGCAGACGCTGCTCCGCCGCGCCATCGACATTGTGCAGGATATTGTGAGCGGTAAGGTCTAAAGTCCCCCGCTTAACCCGCCACCCCAGCGGTGCTATGAAAGACGCAAGCAACGAGCAGCCCGGGCCGGGTCATGGGAGAGCGCCAGCGCGACGTCTTTATCCGCGTCAACGGCGAGGAGGTGCGCGAGCGCATCGAGGCGCGCCAGACGCTGGTCGATTTTTTGCGCGATCATCTCGGCCTCACCGGTACCCATATCGGCTGCGAGCAGGGCGTCTGCGGCGCGTGCACCGTTCTGGTTGACGGCGAGGTGGTGCGCGGCTGCCTGGTGCTTGCGGTGCAATGCGACGGCGCCGCCGTGCAGACAATCGAAGGCATTTCCGATTCCGGTCTGATCACAGATCTGCAGGAGGCCTTCCACAAGCGCAACGCCCTGCAATGCGGCTTCTGCACGCCAGGCATGCTGATCGGCGCGCAAGACCTGTTGTCGCGCGGCAGCGTGCCGTCACGCGAGGCCATTCGCTAGCATCTTTCCGGCAATTACTGCCGGTGTACCGGATACCAGGCGATCGTCGATGCAATCGAATCCGTGGCCCGGATGCGGGCAGAAAAGGCGACCTCACCATGAACGAACATACCAAGCCCGAATTTGCCAAGCCAATGACTCTGTCGGAGCGCGCCGACGAGCTCGAAGAGCAGATGATGAACGAGCTCAATGCGCGTATCGCCACCAAATCGACGCTGTTCCATCTTGCCGAGGGCAAAGTGGAAATGGATTCCGGCCCGGCGCTGAAGGCCGCCAATCCGGACAAATATTTCCTGATGGGCGCGGATCCGCGACTGCCGAAGATGCCGGATAAGCCGACGCTGATCGACTTCATGAACCATCGCTTTGCGTCGACCAATCATCTCTTGCAGAGCGCCACCCACGCCTTGAAAGGCGGCCACAGCGAGAAGGTCATTCTTGCCTGTCTGCTGCACGATATCGGCGTCGCCGGGTTCATCCGCGCCGATCACGGCTATTGGGGCGCGCAGATGATCGAGCCCTACGTCGACGAGGAAGTGAGTTGGGCGGTGCGCATGCACCAGGCGCTGCGCTTCTTTCCCGATCCGTCGGTCGGCTACGAGTATCCGGAAATGTATATCAGATATTTCGGCGCCGATTATAAGCCGGAGCCCTACATCGTCGCCGAATACGAGCGAGCGCGGAATCACAAATGGTACATGACCGCGCGGCTGATCACGATCAACGATATCTACTCGTTCGATCCCAATGCCAAGGTCAATCTCGACGACTTCGTCGATATCATCGGCCGCAACTTCAAGCAGCCGAAGGAAGGGCTCGGCTTTGACAATTCGCCGTCCTCGCATATGTGGCGCACGCTGATGTGGCCGACCCGGTTTTTGTAGGCCTCAACGCGGCATGAAAATCGCCGATGACCAGCCCGCCGGGCTCACTGCGCTCGACCGGCCGAATTCCTATATCGGCCGCTCGGTGCCGCGGCCCAATCTGGCGCGGCTGACGCAGGGACGCGGTCAATATGTGTCGGACGTGGTGCTGCCGCGCATGGGCCATGTCGCTTTTGTGCGCTCGCCGCATGCGCATGCGCGCATCAGGCGCATCGATACGGAGCAAGCCAAAAAATCGCCTGGCGCCATTGCGGTGGTCACCGGCGCTGAACTCGCCAAAGTGATTACGCCCTGGGTCGGCGTGCTCACGCATCTCAAGGGCATCAAATCGGCGCCGCAACACGCGATCGCAGTCGAGCGCGCTTGCTGGCAGGGTGAAGCGGTGTGCGCAGTCGTCGCGCGCACGCGCGCCCAGGCTGAGGACGCCTGTGCGCTGGTCGAGGTCGACTACGATGTGCTGCCGAGCGTGACGGATGCGGAAACCGCGCTTGATCCGAGGACGCCGGTGATCCATCCCGAGCTTGGCGACAATCTCACCTTCGAGCGCACGCTCAATGCCGGCGATCCCGACAAGGGCTTCGCCGCGGCCGATGCGGTGGTTGAAGCGACGTTTGTCTTCGGCCGCCATACCGGCGTGACCAACGAGCCGCGCGCCATTGTCGCCGACTGGAATCCCGGCGAGCAGCGCCTGACCGTCTATCAGGGTACGCAGGCGCCGCATATGACGCAGAATCTGTTCGCCAAGCATCTCGGCTTGGCCGAGCATCAGGTGCGCGTGCTCACCAAAGATGTCGGCGGCTCGTTTGGCATCAAGGTGCACATCTATGCCGACGAGATGGCGACCGTGGCGCTGGCAAAGCTTTTGAAGCGCCCGGTCAAATTCGTCGCCGACCGGCTCGAGAGCTTTGTCACCGATATTCACGCACGCGATCATCGCGTCAAGGCGCGCATCGGTGTGAAGAAGGACGGCGCGATCACGGCGTTCGAGATCGACGATCTCACCGGCATCGGCCCCTATTCGGTCTATCCACGCACCAGCGGCATCGAGGCCAACCAGGTCGTCAATCTGGTCGGCGGCCCCTACACGTGCCCGAATTACCGCGCGCGAGCCCGCGTGGTGTTTCAGAACAAGAATGTCATGTGCCAGTACCGCGCCGTCGGTCATCCGATCGCGACCGCGGTGACCGAAGGCCTGGTCGAGCTTGCCGCCGTCAAGATCGGCATGGATCCGGCCGAAATCCGCCGACGCAATCTTTTGCCGGACGACGCCTATCCGGCGGTGAGCGCGGCCGGGCTGAAATTCGAAGCGCTCTCGCATCACGCTTCACTCGAGAAAATCCTCAAAATGATGGATTACAAGGCGCTGCGCGCTGAACAGGAGCACTTGCGCGGACGCGGCATTCATCGCGGCATCGGCTTTGCCTCGTTCATCGAAGTGACAAATCCCTCGGCCGCCTTCTACGGTGTCGGCGGCGCGCGCATCTCCTCGCAGGACGGCGCTACGCTCAAGCTCGACGCGACCGGCGCCGTGATCTGCCAGTCCGGCGTAACCGAGCAGGGGCAGGGCACCGAATCGGTTCTGGCGCAGATCGTCGCCACGTCCTTTGGTGTGCCGATCGAGCGGGTGCGCGTCATCACCGGCGACACCGACAATACGCCCTATGGCGGCGGCACCTGGGCCTCACGCGCCGCCGGCATCGGTGGCGAAGCGGCCTGGCAGGCCGGCAAGGCGCTGCGCGCCAATGTACTCGCAGCGGCCGCATCGATCCTGCAGGCCGATCCGAGCAAGCTCGATATCCGGGGCGGCTTAGTGGTCGACGCCGATAGCGGTCGCGAGCGCATGGGGCTCGACGAAGTCGCGCGCGTCGTTTATTTCCGCCCCGACACTTTGCCGCCCGGCTTCCAGGCCGAATTCATGACCACGCGGCACTATGTGCCGCGTGCCTTCCCGTTCGCCTTCACCAACGGCGTGCAGGCGTCTTATCTCGAAGTCGATGTTCGGACCGGGCAGATAAAACTGCTCAAGCATTGGTGCGTCGAAGACTGCGGCACCGTCATCAATCCGCAGCTGGTCGACGAGCAGATCCGCGGCGGCATCGTTCAGGGTATTGGCGGGTGCTTGTTCGAGCACTGCCTCTATGACGAGGCCGGGCAGATGCTCAACGCCAATATGATGGATTATCTCGTGCCGATGGCCGCCGAGATGCCGGACATCGAGATCGGTCACGTCGTTACGCCGACAAAAGACTCCGAGCTCGGCGCGAAAGGAGCAGGGGAGGCGGGTACCGCCGGCGCGCCGGGCTGCGTCATGAACGCGATCAACGACGCGCTGCGCCCGCTCGGTGCTGCGCCGATCACACAGATGCCGATCACGCCGGAGCGGGTGATGACGGCGCTGGGGCGGACGTGATTTGTTGTCCGGTTACCGGCCCTCCGCTCTACCAGAGTCCTCCTTATGTTGAACGACTTTTCTGCAGCCTTGCAATCCAAGCATTTGGGGTCAAAACCCATATGGATGACAGCCTCTGACGGCCCCGCATGGCCGTGGCCCGGCATGATAGGTCGATCCCCGGAGTCCGTCTTGCTCCCGCATTTATGAGTTTTGACCTGGCGAGTTGCATTGAACAGCCGGCCCATCCAAAGGCTTGCCCGAAGCCGCCTCATCGTAGAATGTGTGAGCGGGAGGAAATGCCAATCAATGAACGACAGCAGCTGGAAATCCGAGCAAGTTCTGATCGTCGGCGGCGGCATCGGCGGGCTGACCACGGCGATTGCGCTCGCCGGCCAAGGCATCCCCTCGCAGGTCATCGAGCAGGCGAGCGAGTTCAAAGAAATCGGCGCCGGCATTCAGCTCGGGCCCAATGCCTTCTGGATGCTGGAGCGGCTCGGCCTGATCGCGCCGATCAGCGCGCTCGCGGTGTTCCCGAACAATCTGATCATGCGCGACTCCATCACCGGCGAGGAAGTCACGCGCATTCCGCTCGACGACGCGTTTCGCAAGCGCTTCCATCATCCCTATGCGCTGATCCATCGCGCCGATCTGCACAACGTCCTGCTCGAGGTCTGCCGCAAATCGAATCTCATCCGCCTCGATGCGTCGCAAAAAGTGGTCGACATCAACGAGGTTGACGGGAGCGTCGCGGTGAAGACCGCAAGCGGCAAAGCCTATCGCGGCGCGGCCTTGATCGGCGCGGACGGCCTGTGGTCGACGGTCCGCCAGGTCGTGGTCGGTGACGGCAAGCCGAGGCCGGCCGGGCACATCACTTATCGCGCGGTGCTGCCAGTCGCCGAAGTGCCGGAACAGTATCGCTGGCGCGACATGGCGTTCTGGGCCGGCGAGAAAGTGCATCTCGTGCTCTATCCGCTGCGCACCGGCGATCTGTTCAATCTGGTCGCGGTTTTTCACTCCAATCGTTACGAGGAAGGTTGGGACAGCTTTGGCGATCCGGCCGAGCTGCACGAGCGCTTCGCCGGCACCTGTGCGCCGGTGCAGATGCTGCTCAACAAGATCGAAAGCTGGCGCATGTGGGTGTTATGCGACCGGCCGCCGATCAAGGAATGGAGCAAAGGCCGCATTACGCTCCTGGGCGATGCCGCGCATCCGATGCTGCAATATCTGGCGCAGGGCGCCTGCATGTCGATCGAGGACGCGGTCTGTCTCGCCGACAAGGTGGTGGCGGCGCACGGCGATTATGCGGCGGCCTTCCGCGCCTATCAGCAGGCGCGCTATCTGCGCACGGGCCGCGTGCAGATCATGGCGCGCGTGTATGGCGAGTTCTATCACGCTGGCGGCGTCGCCAAGGAATTGCGCAACATGATGCTGGGTGCGCGCACGCCGGAAGACGCGATGGCGGGCATGGACTGGCTCTATGGCCGCCAGCCGGAGCTAATGGGAGAGACGACGGCGGCGGCGTAACGGATCGCAGCCGGCAGTACATTTGGATTCTTACCCCGAGTGGATTCTTACCCTGAGGTGGCCGCGAAGCGGCCATCGAAGGGCGACGGCCCGAGCGCCCCGGCCGCATCCTTCGAGGCTCGCTTCGCTCGCACTTCAGGATGACCGAACGTAATTCGTGCAAGGCTTCGCCGAGCATCATGCATTCGCCGGCTGCGCCGCAACCGCATCGCGGGCGCGGTGGAAATCCGGCGTCGGCGGCGGGCCCCAGATACTGGTCTTGCCCGCCTCCCAGGTCTTCGGCCGTTGCGGCGTGTCCTGATGCCAGGGGCGCGGCTCGAAATAGCCGAGCTCCTCGTCGACCATCTTGTCGAGCTCGCAGAAGAACTCGATCACCTGGTCGTCCGGATTGCGGTGGTAGGTCGCGATATTGTGGCCGGGTCCATGACGCAGCGGCCCCCAAATGATCGGAATTTTCTTCTGGCCGAACAAATCGCAGGAGTTCTGCAGATGGATGAAATCCTTCAGCTCGAACGCCATGTGGTGCATCTTGGTGGCCGTGCCGCGAATGAAATTCACGGTGTGGTGGTCGGTGTTGCAGCGCATGAAGACAAAAAAGTCTGAGATCCAGTCGGAGACCCTAAAGCCCATCACCTTGCCGTAGAACTCGGCCGTCTTGGCCGGATCCTCGACCACCCAGGCGACATGGCCGAGCTTGAGCGGGCCGACGCCGTGATGCTGCAGGTGCTTGCCGAGGTAGCTCCACTCCTTGAACAGGGCGATCGTGGTCCCTTTGTTGTCCTTGAACGTAAGGATCTGGCCGATGCCGGGGGCGGAATCGTTGCGCAGATCGCTTTTGATGCCGTCTTTCTCAAGCTCGCGGGCGAGCTCGCCGAAATCGGAATGCGGCGCCACCTCGAACGACAGCATAATGCCGCGCTCGGCCTCGCCCTTGTTCAGCTGAATGGCGAGCTGGCCGACCTTGGTTGCGAGGAAGGCGCGGCCGTTTTCGCGCTCAGCAAGAACGAGGCCGACAACCTCGGTGTAGTAGTCGATCATGCGGTCGAGATCGGGTGTCTCGAACGTGGCGTGTCCGATGCGGCGCGGCTTGATCATGATGGTTGCTCTGTCGGCTGGCGTTTCCTTGGCGGAAAGAATCAACCATCGCCGGCGCGCGAACTCAAGACCAGGCGCCATGCGCAAAAATGGCGGTGGGCTTGCCAAGCGTGCGGGATCGCGGTTTGGTCGGCCTGGAAAAAGTAAGGGAGCTGACGGCAATGGCTGGGGCAACGGCGGTAGGGGCAAAAACGGCGCGTGCAAAGGGCGGTTCGAAATCGGCCGGCTACAGACTCGTGACTTATCGCTCCGGTGACGGTCCGCGCGCCGGTCTGGTCATTGGCGACGATGTATTCGATGCGGCGAAACTGACCGGCAAGCCGGGCTATGCCAGCGTGCTCGGTATTCTGGAAGACTGGAAGGCGGCGGAAGGCGTGCTGAGGAAGGCCGCCGCGGCCGCCGGCAGAAGCCGCGTCAAGCGGCAGCCGTTGAAGCGAACCAGATTGCTGGCGCCGGTGCGCTTTCCTTCGGCGATCTATTGCGCCGGTGCCAACTACAGCGATCATGCCGCCGAGATGGCGGCGCGTGAAGGCCGGCCACCGCCGCCCGATCCGCACACTTTGGGCCTCAAAGCCTGGCATTTCCTGAAAAGTCCGCGCGCCATCACCGATCCCGGCGCCCCGGTCAAAATTTCCGATTATGCCAAGCAGATGGATTGGGAAGTCGAGCTTGCCGCCGTGATTGGCCGCGCGGCGAAAAATGTGCACTTGGCCGAGGCGCTAAATTACGTGGCCGGCTACACGATCGCCAATGATCTGTCGGCCCGCGACCGCAGCCGGCGGCCAAATGTGCCCGACGCCTCGCCCTTCAAATGGGACTGGACCAAGCAAAAGAGCTTTGATGGCGCCTGCCCCCTCGGGCCCTGGATCGTCCCGGCCTCCGATATCGGTGATCCGCAAAACCTCGGCCTCAAATTGTGGGTCAATGGCGTGTTGAAGCAGGATTCAAACACGTCCGGCATGATTTTCAATCTTGCCGAACAGATCGAGGAACTCTCGGCCGGGATGACGCTCTATCCGGGCGACATCATCCTCACCGGGACGCCGGCCGGTGTCGGCGCCGGCCGCGGCGAATTTCTCCAAGCGGGCGATGTCGTAAGGCTCTGGATCGAGAATATCGGGGAGATCGAGAACCGGATGGTTTGATCGACCTGGCCCGGTCGCTATGAATTTGGCCCGGTGCCGATAGTGAGGTCATTTACGATCTTTACCGCATCAAGTCCTTGATGGTCATCGAGTTCGGGTCCCTGCCCGCGCTGGGCCCCCGATGACGGCTAGCATGGCTGAGGTTTTGGTTATGCCGTCGCGCGCGGCTTTGGGCTGTGCTAAAATTGCGCGACCGTCGCGTCGAGGGCGAAGGGTAACGAACGAGTGACACGCGAGGATGGTAATGGCCGAGAAATTCGTCGCGAAATCTTCAGAGTTCAAGGATGGCGACCGCCGCATCGTCTTTGTCGGCGACAATGAGATCGGCGTGTTCCGTCATGGCGGCGAATTCTACGCCTATAGCAATTTCTGCCTGCATCAGGGCGGCCCGGCCTGCGAAGGCCTGACCATCGCCGGGGTCGAAGAGCGGCTGCGCCCGGACAAGACGTCGATGGGCCTGTTCTTCTCCGAGAGCGAGATGCATTTTGTCTGCCCCTGGCACGGCATGGAATACGACATGAAGACCGGCGAGTGCGTGTCCAACCGACGCATGAAGCTGAAGAAGTACAAGGTCGTGCAGAAGGGAGATGACGTTTATGTCGTCGCCTAAACGCGCGGCCAAGCCCAAGGCCGCCGCAAAGACCCTTGCCAGGTCGCGAGTCAGGACATCGGCGCATCGCGCCGCCGCTCGGCCGGCACAGCCCGCGGTAGCGCCAGCCAATGGCGCTTCAGCCGACGCAAAACATGTCGCGGCCGTGCTCGATCGCATTTTGGTCGACGGCAATCTCGATGCCATATCAGCCGAAGCCCTGCAGACGCTGATCGCTTCGGCCTGCCGGCTCTACCGCGCACGCCGCGAGGCCGGCGAAGAATTCACACCGGTGCCAAAAAACTCCATCTCCGCCACCGATGTCATGGTCACGGCGAGCGGATTGTTGAAGGCCGCCGACCTCGCCGTGTTTGAGCTCGGCATGTGGCAGAACTGGACCGGACGCTGATGTGCATGTGAACTCAATGAACGAAGGCGCAGTGGTTGCAGATCGAAGGCCTTTCCGCTCATTCCCGCGAAAGCGGCAATCCGATGGCCTGCCGGGGCTTTTCGGTCGCGTGCGCGCCAAACCGGGTCCCCACTCTAGCGAGGACGAGCGAAATACCGGGCCGATTGAACCTTAAGATCACAACGAGCTGAGAGCTCAGGAGAGAAACGCCATGGATCTCATTGCTGACCGCGGCCGCCGCGTCACCATAGAGGAGCTCAACACCACCCGGCTTCTGTCACACGCGCGCAAACAGGCGCATGCGCGCAATCTCGACGATGTTCTGATCGTCGATGTCGATGCTCACCACTATGAGGGCGAAAACTTCGACGAGTTCCTGCCCTACATGGAAAACGACGTGCTGCGCCAGCTCACCATGTCGACGCGCCAGAAGGGCGGAGCGCGCGGCGCCATCATGGTGCAGGGCATCGGCTATCAGGACATGGGCGGCCGCGTTACGCGCTATCCGCTGCGTTCGTCGGAAAAGACCGAGGCGGGCGCAATGCGCGACATTCAGCTCGGCCATCGCTGGATGGACGCAATGGGCGTCGATTATTCCTGTCTGTTTCCGACCGGCATGCTTTCGATCGGCTTGCATCCGCAGAAGGAAATGGAGGTCGAGCTGTGCTGGGCCTATAACCGCTCGCTCACCGAAAAAGTCTTGCCGGAAGCCGGCGGTCGCTTCTTTTCGATGCTGTGCCTGCCGTTCTCCGATCCGGAAGCGGCGCTGCGTCATGTCGAGACGTTCGGCGACCGCAAACATGTCGGCGGCTTCATGGTCACCACCGTGCGCCACAATCTCGCGGTCTACGACAACGCCTATATGAAGCTTTATCGCGCCATGGAAGAGCGCGAGCTGGTGTTGTCGTTCCATTCTGGCCCGAATTGGGGCGGCGAGCCGATCTATCGCAGCTGCAATCGCTTCCTATCGGCGCATGCGCTCGGCTTCACCTGGTACAACGTGCTCAATTGTACCAATTGGGTGATCAACGGCATGGGCGAGCGTTTCCCCAAGCTGCCGGTGATCTGGATCGAGTCGGGGCTCGCCTGGGTGCCGTTCCTGATGCAGCGGCTCGACCATGAATACATGCTGCGGCCCTCGGAAGCGCCGCTGCTGAAGAAGAAACCGTCGGACTACATGCGCGACATGTATTATTCCTCGCAGCCGATGGAGATCCAGGACTACGACGCGATGGAATGCACGTTCCGCATGATGAATGCCGAGACGCAGCTGCTCTATTCGTCCGATTACCCGCACTGGGATTTCGATCTACCGTCGACGATCTGGGATCTGCCGTTCCTGTCGGAAAAGGCCAAGCACAACATCCTCGGCGGCAATGCTGCGCGGCTGTTCAAATTGCCGCCGCGCAACGACAAGCAGAAGGAGAATTTGCAGCGTTTCGGCAATCTCACCGCCGCGGCTTAAGCCATACAAGCACCGGCCATGCTATTGGGCAGTCGCCGGCAGTCTGCCCGACGCGGTGCCAAGCGAACGCGAAAGGGTTTACCGGGAACTCGCGTGATGGCTTGCGCTGCGGCGCTCGTTCGCCGGTCGGCAGGCGCGGCAGGATACGTGTAAACGCACACTCGACCTTCTTTCCGCGCCGCCTTTTCCGTGCGCGGCAATCGACGCTGTTCGCAAAATTTCGTTTTATCGAAATCGTGCGTTATGGAGCGAACCCCTGCAGTCGAAGTTCCGGGCTCCGGAGGCTACGACATGAGGGGGAAACCAAGAATATCTCCTCGTTTCTGCAGATATTCTTCTCGATCAATTTCGCCACTCGCGTAGCGCTTACCCAGAACTTCGAGCTCTGCGTGATGCTGCTGTGTGAGATTCCGGATACGCTGCCGCAACGCATGTCGCGTGTACCAAATGGTGCACACAATCACGATTCCGACGACTAAAATCGTCTCGATCATGGCTGGCAGTTCTTTGCTGCTTCGAACTTTCAACGCAAAAAACGTCTGCCGCGTTCCACGGCTTCCCGCGCGCCACGGTCACGCTGATGCTGCTCGGCCGCCCGCTGCCTCGCTGCAGGCAAGCCAATTGCGGCATAAAACGGGCAGCAGTGCCCACCCGTCGAACACGCGTTTGAGATATACGCTTTGAATTTCATACATTTACGATTAATCTTGCATTGCACCAAAAAACTGGCCCTGGTTGTCATAAAACGGTAAGCAATAGCCTCCTCCGCTGACATTGAGGGACGACTGAGGATGAAGCTCCTTGTAGCCGCCGTTATTCTTTTGGGCCTTTCCGCCACCGCCGCCGATGCCATCGATCTTGCCGAACTTGCGCCGTGCCGACCCGCTGCCGCGAGGCTGTGCGATCGCTCCGGCGGCATGACCTGGGGGAATCTCCTGCGCTGCGGCGCGACGCTTGCGGCGCATAGCTGGCGCGTCGGCGATCAATGCCGCGCCGTGCTGCGCAAATATGGGCAGCTGTAAGCGCTGCCCGGTACACGGAATTGAAATGGAAACCCCCGGTGCTGCAAGCGCCGGCTTTGATGTTCTATTCTATTTGCAAAAGCGCGCCATCGCCGTTGGCGGCATCAGCGTCCAGGCCGCTGCGGTATTGCGAATTGTCGCCCCCTGCAGGCCCGAGCCGTTCGCCGCCATGGTGCCGGCAGGGCCAGACGACAGCACGCGCGTCGTGGACACCGGCAGCCTGCAGCGGCCGACGTCGGCGATGCATGGGCGCTGCCACCCGCCTGCAGGATCAATTCGACGGGCAAAATCGCCGCGACCTTTTGACTGTTGCCGGGCCGAGCGAAGCCCTTTCCCGCTCGGCGCCACCTCACGTAGTCTGTTGCAGAAAAAATTGAGCCGGCGCGCTTTGACGGGTCGCGAGGCTCAAAAGGGCGGGGCGAACCATGAGCGGCGACGTGCACGAGATCTATGCGATCCGCTATGGCCATCATTCGCGGCGTTCGCCTGCCAATTACATCGACGGCGATCCCCATGACGTACTGCAACCGCTCGACTTTTTTGTCTGGGCGATTATCGGTCCGTCCGCCACGTTGATCGTCGATACCGGCTTCGACGAGGCGATGGGCCGGAAGCGCCAGCGCGACATGATCAAGCCGGTGCGCGAAGGCCTGACCGCGCTGGGCGTCGCGCCGGAACAGATCAACACTGTCATCATCAGCCACCTGCATTACGACCACTGCGGCAATTACGATCTGTTCCCCAACGCTACGTATCACCTGCAAGACCGCGAGATGGCTTATGCGACCGGCCGCTGCATGTGCCACCAGGCGCTCAAAGTGCCGTTTGAAGTGGATGATGTCGTTGCCATGGTGCGCAAGGTTTTTGCCGGGCGCGTTGCGTTCCACGACGGCGAGGACGAAATCGTGCCCGGCGTCACCGTCCATCATATCGGCGGTCACTCGAAAGGACTGCAGAGCGTGCGGGTCAAGACGCGGATCGGCTATGTCGTGCTCGCCGCCGATGCCAGCCATCTCTACAACCATATCGAAGGCGGCCGGATCTTTCCGCTGACTTACAATGTCGCCGAAGTGGTCGAAGGCTATGCGACGCTCAAAAAGCTTGCGAGCTCGCCGCGGCATGTGGTGCCGGGCCACGACCCGCAAGTGCTGAGGCGCTATCCGGCGGCCAAATCGGGTCTGGACGGGTGGATCGCGCGGCTCGACGTCGAACCAAAGGTCGCATGACCGATCCGGGTAATTCGGGCGGGTGCATGCGCGGCCAAGGAGAATATGCCGAGGGGAGGATTGATGATTCTTCCGCGCCGTCAGCTGTTATATCTCGCAACGCTCGCTGCCGCATGTCCGGGGCTTGCGCGCGGAGCGAAAGCACAGTCTTATCCGTCGCGCCCGGTTCACGTCGTGGTGGGTTTTGGCCCAGGCGGATCGCCGGAGATCATCGCGCGGCTGATCGGTCGATCCCTTGCAGAGCGGCTCAACCAGCAATTCGTCATTGAGAACCGGCCCGGCGCCGGCACCACGGTTGCCGCCGAGGCGGTCGTCCACTCGCCTCCCGACGGCTACACGCTGCTTCTCATAACGCTGCCCAATCTCACGAGCGGAATGCTGTACGAGCGCCTGCCGTTCGACTTCATGAACGACATTATGCCGATCGCCAGCGCGACGCTCCTGCCGCAGGTCATGGTCGTCAATCCAAACTTCCCGGCAAAGACCGTTCGCGACTTTATCGCTTATGCCCAGGCCAATCCGGGCAAGGTCCGCTTCGGCTCGACCGGATCCGGCAATCTCAGCCATCTCTCGATCGAGCTTTTCAAGATCATGGCCGATGTCGATATCGTGCACGTGCCTTATCGCGGCGCCGGACCGGCGCAAACCGATCTTTTTGACGGGCGCATCGAGGGGATGTTCGACACCATACCCGCGCTGGTCGAGCCGGTACGCTCGGGCCGGCTGCGTGCGCTTGCGGTCACGACCAAAAAACGCCTGGCCGCGCTGCCTGACCTGCCGACGGTCGGCGATTTCGTGCCCGGCTTCGAAGTCAACGGCTTCATTGGGTTCGGCGCTCCCCGAGGAACACCGGCCGAGGTCGTAGATAAGCTCAATCGCGCGATCAATGCCGCGGTCGATGATCCGAAATTGCAGCGGCGTTTCGCCGACCTCGGCGCAATCGTTTTCACCGGCTCACCCGAGGATTTTGTCAAGTTCCTGGGCATCGAAGCCGACAAATGGGGCAGGGTGATCCGCGCGGCGAATATCAGGGCGGAATAGAATCAGATAGAATCTGATCCTTGTCGGCGCGTAAGAAGCGGCCCGGTGGTTGCACCCGGCCGCGGATGTCTCATTAAACCGACAAACATCGTTCATAAAGTCGGGGCGCAGGAGACGCGCATCGCCGGGGAGGCCTTCCATGCGGTCATTGCCATTGCCGCTGCAACCGCGATTCATTGTCTTTACAGTCGTCGTAGCGCTCAGTGCGCTTTTGCTGTTCGACGAACTGGAAGGCTATCCGTCGATCTATATCGTAATCCTGCTCATTCTATTCGGAGCGCTCGCGGTGATCGGCACGATCGATCTTCTGCAAACCCGCCATGCGGTGCTGCGCAATTATCCGCTGACCGCGCATCTGCGCTTTATCCTGGAAGAGATCCGTCCCGAGATTCGGCAATATTTTCTGGAAAGCGAGAAGGACGGCACGCCGTTTTCGCGCGACAAACGGGCGATCGTCTATCAACGGGCCAAGAGGGCGCTGGACAAGCGGCCGTTCGGCACGCAGTACGACGTCTATGCCTCAGGCTTCGAATGGCTGGATCATTCGATTGCGCCCAAGCCGGTCGCCACGGAGCCGTTCCGCGTCATGATAGGCGGGCCTGATTGCGCCAGGCCATATTCGGCGTCGGTCTTCAACATTTCGGCAATGAGCTTTGGGGCGCTGAGCCCCAATGCCATCCGCGCACTCAATATCGGCGCCAAGCGCGGCAATTTTGCCCACGATACCGGCGAGGGCGGCTTTAGCCCCTATCATCGCGAAAACGGCGGCGACATCATCTGGGAGATCGGCTCGGGCTATTTCAGCTGCCGTAATGCCGATGGCACGTTCAACGCTGAGAAATTCAGGGATAATGCGTGCAACGACCAGATCAAGATGGTCGAGCTCAAGCTCAGCCAGGGCGCCAAGCCCGGCCATGGCGGCGTATTGCCGGCGGCCAAAGTAAGCACCGAGATTGCATTGACGCGCGGCGTGCCGATGGGCGTCGACTGCATCTCGCCGTCGCGGCATTCGGCTTTTTCGACGCCGGTCGAGATGATGCAATTCGTTGCCAAGATGCGCGAGCTGTCCGGCGGCAAGCCGACCGGATTCAAGCTCTGCGTCGGCCATCCCTGGGAGTTTCTGGCAATCTGCAAGGCGATGCTGGAGACGGAAATCTACCCTGACTTTATCGTCATTGACGGCAAGGAGGGCGGCACCGGCGCGGCGCCGCTGGAATTCACCGATCATCTCGGCATGCCGCTGCGCGAAGGATTGAGCTTTGTGCACAATGCGCTGACCGGGATCAATGCCCGCAAACGGATCAAGCTTGGCGCCGCGGGCAAGATCATCAGCGCCTTCGACATCGCCCGCGCGATGGCACTCGGTGCCGACTGGTGCAATTCGGCGCGCGGCTTCATGTTCGCACTCGGCTGCATCCAATCGCAATCCTGCCATACCGACCGCTGTCCGACCGGCGTTTCGACGCAGGACCGTGCCCGCCAGCGTGCGCTGGTCGTCCCTGATAAGGCCGAGCGCGTCTACAATTTTCATCGCGCCACGCTCGAAGCGCTGGCCGAGCTGGTCGCCGCCGCCGGCCTCGATCATCCGAGCCAATTCGCGCCGGCGCATTTTTCGCGCCGCGTCTCGCCGCACGAGGTCAAAAGCTTCGCCGAGCTCTATCCGGCGCTGCAGCCGGGCGAGCTTCTCAACGGCACTGATGACAAGCGTTTCGCGGCAGCCTGGGCGATGGCGAGCGCGCGGGAGTTTCGGGCCCTGCCGCGCGCGGCGTGACGGGCGCGCGGCTACAATAGGCGCGGTCGGCCCGGACGCGTCCGTCGATTCTGAGGCTTCGTCCCAGGCGAGCGTGCAATCAATGAAGATTGGGCGGTGGGCTGCGTCCTCTGAGACCCGCCTACCCCGCACCTACTTGCGGCCGGCGAGCCAAGGCGCAACACTCCCGCGGGCATTCAGACCCGAACAAATACAGCCGGGAGGATTTTTATGCGCATTTCGCACATGAGGTGCAATCTCGCCGCCATGACCGTTGTAATGGCAGGCGTCGGTATCGGCGCGACGACCGCCGCAGCGGCACCATTCATGATTGTCGGCAATGACGAGAAGCTCATATGGGATGCCGAGGGCAAACCGGTCATGTCGCCGCCGGGCAAGGATTCTGTCGTGATCGTCGATCTGGCGGATCCGATGAGTCCGAAGATCGTCGCCAATCTGCCTCTAAAAAACTCGGTGATCGGGCCGCCGGTCAATCTCGATATCGATCCGACCGGCGCGGTGGCGCTGGTCGCCGATTCGATCAATGTCACCAAGGACGGCGACACTTTGAAACAGGGGCCGGACAATAAAATCTACGTCATCGACCTCAAAGCGAAGCCGGCCAAGCTGGCCGCGACGATCACCGGTGCCAGTCAGCCTTCGGGGCTGAGCATCAACCCCGCCGGCAACTTGGCGCTGGTCGCCAACCGAGCCGATAAATCGATCAGCGTATTGTCGGTCAACGGCACCGACGTGAAAATCATCGACACAGTGCCGATGGGCGACGAAGTCTCGCATGTTGTCTTCACGCCGGACGGCAAGCATGCGCTTGCGACCAAAAATACGGTGAACAAGGTTGCGCTGCTCGACGTCGACGGCAATAAAGTGACCTATACCAAGCGCGATCTGCTGGTCGGGCTGTTCCCCTACAATATCGTTGTGGCGCCGAACGGCTCGATCGCGCTAACGGCTGACAACGGCAATGCCGGATCGTCCGACGGCAATGTGGATACGGTGAGCGTGATTGACCTTACGGCGCAGCCGCCGCGCGTCATCGATCATGTCACCGTACCGGACAGCCCGGAAGGATTGGCATTCAGCCCGAAAGGAAACCTCGCCGCAGCCGCGGACGCGCTTGGGTCGAACAAAAGCAAGCAGGATTTCTTTTATCACCCCCACGGCCTGATCACGATCCTGCGGGTCGACGGCAAGAAGGTCGTGAAACTGAACGACATTGAGGTCGGCGGATTGCCTGAGGCGGTGTGCTTTACCCCCGACGGCCGGTACCTTTATGCCGGCAATTACATCGATCAGGACTTTTCCATTCTTCGCGTCGACGGCAACAAGGTCACCGATACCGGAAAGCGCTTCAAGGTAACTGGCCATCCGGCTTCGGCGCGGATGAGCCCGCGCTGATCGCCGCCACGATATTTTGATGCCTGCGTCACGATGTGGGCGCGGGCCTCGCACCTTCGGTACACGGCGGAACAACTGCAGCGGCATCGACGTTGCAAGACGATGCAACGATGCAGGCGTGAAAACGCCGCCAAGATGAAGCGGAGGCGCGGCGCGGGGGTGCGATCCCCGCGCCTGTGCGATCATCGCGGGCGAAAGCTGCGGCGGTCTGCGGTGCCGCCGCCCCGCGCAGTCAAGCCGATCTGGATCGGCACATCGGGCTGGACCTACGACGGCTGGCGCGGACCGCTCTATCCGCAAAAGCTTGCCAAGAAGGATTGGCTGCGATTCTACGCCAGCCGGTTCGCTACTGCCGAGATCAACGGCTCGTTCTATCGCATGCCGAGCCTCGAGGCGGTCGAAGCCTGGCGCGAACAGACGCCGCCCGGCTTTGTGTTCGCCTGGAAGGCATCGAAATTTATCACCCACTGGAAGCGGTTGACCGCCGCTTGCAAAAGCTCCATTGCGCTGATGGAGACACGCCTGCGCGTGCTCGAGCCGAAGGTCGGCATCGTATTGTTCCAGCTGCCGCAGCGCTTCGGCAAGAACACGGCGCGGCTTGCCGATTTCCTACGCATGCTGCCACGTCGCTATCGCTATGCGTTCGAATTTCGCGACAAGGCGTGGTACGCCGCCGACGTGTTCGATGTGCTCCATGCGGCCAATGTCGCCTTGTGCATTTCCGATCATGCCGATGCGCCGGCGCCTTGGGTGGCGACCGCGAAGCATGTCTATGTGCGGGGCCACGGTCCTTCCGGTCAGTATCGAGGCAACTATTCCGATCACATGCTGCGCCGCTGGGCCGATTCCATCTTGCGCTGGCAAGACGAGGGCCGCGAGATTTTCGTCTATTTCGACAATGACCAAAAGGCCGCGGCGCCGCGCGACGCCTTGCGGCTCATCACGCGTTTGCAGCGGGCAGGGCGCGCTGCGCATCTCGGCCGTGCGGACGCGGCCTGATCGGAAAATCGGCACAGCATCACGCAACCGATTGTGCGCACATGGGTTATCACAGTTGCGGGCGCGCTTGCGGTTTCCGGCGTGCCGTGAAGGCGAGCGATTGTACAGCGTCGATTTGGAGGAGAGCAGAATGGCCAAGCGCAGACGAAGATACTCGCCAAGTGCGGGCCGTGATGTCAAAAGCGAGATGCATCGTTATAAGCGCGGCAGCGCAAGGAGCGGCCGCGGCGGCAAAGCCGGCAAGGTCAAGAGCCGCAAACAGGCCATTGCGATCGGACTGTCGAAGGCGCGCAAGAAGGGGAAGAAAGTCCCGCCTCCCAAGCGCGCATCGTGAGAGAGGTCGGCACCGATCAAGATACGCGCTTCCAAGGCCGGGGCGGGGCGTGTTTCAGGGCAGGGCCCGGTCATGCTGTCGCCGCACCAAATCGAGCGTAAGCTGGAACTGTCGCTACGGCGCGCCGGCGATCTGTATTCGCATGCGCTCCGGAAAAATGCCGCGCCGGGGCAGACAAAGATGGCGCGATCCGGACCGGTCAAAGCCGGCCCGATCGCGCTTGCACCGGACAGCAATTGGGCCGATGCCTTCAAGACCATTGCCCACGCGTGCCTGCATCAAGTGGTCGCCAATGAGCCGGCACTGCTTCGCAATGACAGCGAGGCGGTGCATCAAATGCGTGTCGGCATAAGGCGGCTTCGGGCGGCAATTTCGCTGTTCAAGGACATGCTCGCTGGACGCCAGACCGAAACGGTCAAGGCGGAGTTGAAATGGCTTGCCGGCGAGCTTGGGCCGGCGCGTGAGCTTGACGTGTTTATGAAACGGGCGGTGCGCGACGCCGAATCGAGCGGCGGAAACGGGCCGGGATTGAGCGCGGTGATTGCAGATTTTCATAAGCGTCGCGCCGACGCTATGGAGCGCGCGGCACAGGCGGTGGCCTCGGCACGCTTTCGCCGCCTCCTCCTCGACACGGCGGCGTGGATCGAGGCGGGGGATTGGAACCGCCGGAGCAGCGCCGCCGCCGAGCGCACCCGGCGCACGACGCCGGCCGCGGCCGGCGAATTGCGCCGCCGCCGCAAGAAGATTCGCAAACAGGGCGCTCGTCTCGCCGCGCTCGATCCGGCGCAGCGGCACCGCCTGCGCATTCAGGCCAAGAAGCTTCGTTACGCGACCGAGTTCTTTGCCGGCGCCTTTCCAGGCAAGAAGCTGCGTCGGAGGCGCGAGCGATTCGTGGCCAGGCTGAAAGATTTGCAGGACGCGCTGGGCGAACTCAACGATATTGTCGTGCACGAGCGATTGGCCAAGCAGGAGATCGGACCGCCGAACGGCGGGCAAGAGCATCCCACCCGTGCGCCGAAGGCGTTCGCCGCCGGCCGCCTGTCCGGGCGCGAGAGCGCGCGGTTCGCTGCGGTGATGAAAGATGCCGAGCGCGCGTATGGCCGATTTGCCAAGGCGAAAGCATTTTGGAAGTGAGCAGGCCGCCGATCTCCCGCTGCCGATGAGCGTTGCAGCTCAGTTAAAATAAAGGAGGCAATGCCGAGACCCGTCACCGTTGCCAGGAGCAATCAGAGAAAGCCGTCGATCGCGACGGCCGCAAAAGATTCCAAACAAATCAGGGCAAGGAAGCCTGCGGCGCCGTGAAGCGGTTCTCCTTGACACCCTGATTTGCGCCGAAGAAAGGCTTGCCATTGCGATCGACGGCGCGCGGCGATGCAAGTCTCACGCATGGATCCATCCACCCAAGCATAATCCTATGAATTTCGAGCCCTAGCGCCGTCTCAACGCGTCTCCTGCGGTACCCTCTTCTCACCCGCGCCCGGCCACGATAGCCTCGCACGCCGGCCGCCAGCGGGACGTTCCGGAATTCGAGAAAGGGCGGCAATGCCCGCAGCGGCAACAAAGCAAAAACGTAGGGGCGGCAAACGTCATGTTGCTTGTGACGCCATGATGATGGGTGCGGGCAAGCTCTCTGTTTGCCTGGGCGCCTGCGCAGCGGTCGTGCTCGGCGGCACGCTCGCCGCGTTTGCGCTCGATTATCCGAGCCGGCCGGTGCGCATTGTCGAAGGATTCGGCGCCGGCGGCACGCCCGATCTCATGTCGCGCCTCACCGGCAACTGGCTCGCCGAGCGACTCGGCCAACCCTTCATTGTCGAGAACCGCCCGGGTGCCGGCAGCAATGTGGCGACGCAAACTGTCGTTGCCGCGCCTGCCGACGGCTACACGCTGCTTACCTGTCTGACCGCAAACGCGATCAACGCATCGCTATACGAGAAGCTGGACTTCAACTTTCTTCGTGACATCGCGCCGGTCGCCGGCATGATCGTGTTTCCGATGGTGGTTCTGGTCAATCCGTCATTCCCGGCCAGCAATCTTCAGGAATTCATCGCTTACGCCAAAGCCAATCCGGGCAAGGTCAATGTCGCCTCGCCGGGTGTCGGGACGCCGATGCATATGTCGATCGAGTTGATGAAGATGACGGCCGGCATCGATATCGTGCATGTGCCCTATCGCGGCCCGGCGCCGGCGATGAACGACCTGGTCGCCGGCCAGATCCAGGCCTTCGTCGTCACCGTCTCGACCGCGCTTGGATTCATCAAGTCAGATAAAGTGCGCGCGCTCGCTGTCACCAGCACCAAGCGGACCGCGGTGCTGCCCGAAGTGCCGACCGTCGGCGAAATCCTGCCCGGCTTCGACGCGGTGAGTTGGAGCGGCACTTGCGCGCCCAAGGCGACGCCGCAGCCGATCATCGCGCTGCTCAGCGAGAAGCTCAGTACGGCCTATGCCGATCCGCAGATCGCCGGCCGGGTCAGAGATCTCGGCGGCTATACCGTGCCGACGCCGGCGAATGCGTTCGGCAAATTTATTGTCGACGAAACCAACAAATGGGCGAAGGTCATCAAATTTGCCGGCGTCAAAGCCGAGTGAGCGGGCCAAATGAAGTGTGCCACCCAAGCACTTCAAAATTGACTTGTCGAAACCGGGCCCGGGCTTTCGCCGAACGGGCGCCAGTGATTATCTCGGCGCCCGCCGGTCCAAAATCTGCTTCAGCCGTTGCGGCGTCACCGGCAGCTCGCGCACCGCGCCCGGAATGCCGATCGCATCGTCGATGGCGGAGGCGATGGTGGCGCCGACGGCGGTGATGCCGCTTTCGCCGGCGCCTTTGATGCCAAGCGGATTGAGCGGACTGGTATAGTCCTCACGCAGCAGGACTTCCGGCCGCGGCGTCTCGCGCAGAGCCGGCAGCAGATAATCGGCAAAGGTGACGGCGAGCGGATCGCCGCGTTCGCTATAGGTAAACTCCTCAAGCAATGCGCCGCCCAGGCCTTGCGCAAAGCCGCCGACGATTTGACCATGTACCAGGGCCGGATTGATCGCACGCCCGATGTCGTAGGCGATACAATAGCGCTCGATTATGACGCCGCCGGTCTCGCGATCGACGCGGACGACGGCAACATGACTGCCGTACGGATAGACCTGGTGTTCGGTGCGAAACCAGCCTTCGGCGGATAGCCCTGGCTCGCGCTCGCCAAGCAATTGCGAGGTCGGCGCGAGATTTTGCGCGATCTTGCCGAGGCTGATTGACGGGCCCGGCTTGCCGTCTTTGCGCACGACTTCGCCATCGGCGATGTCGAGCGCGTCCGGCGTGGTTTGCAGCAGCTGGGCGGCCATATCGAGCGCCTTGGCGCGCAGCTTCAGCGCCGCGATATGTGTCGCCGACGCCGTCATCACCGTAGCGCGCGAGGCATGCGCGCCGATGCCGAAGGGAATGCGATCGGTCTGGCCGTGGATGACACGGCAGCGCCGGTAATCGACGCCGAGCGCGTCGGCGGCGACCTGCGCCATCACGGTCTCAAAGCCCTGACCGATTGAGGCGCCGCCGGTGACGACCTCGACGAAGCCCGACGTATCGATCGAGATTTTCACGCCGTCGATCGGGCCGAGGCCGCTCTTTTCGACGAACATCTCGATGCCGATGCCGACCGGTTCGCCTTTCGCCTTGCGCGCCTTCACCGCGGCGTTGAGTTCATTCCAGCCGATCTTGGCGAACAGCTTGTCGAGCAGCCCGATATAGTCGCCGCTGTCATAATGGATTTCCTCGCCAAGGGCTTCGAGCGGGCGCGGATAGGGCATCTCAGTCGGGCCGATGCAGTTGCGCCGCCGGATCTCGATGCGGTCGATGCTCAGATTCTGCGCGATCGCATCGACCAGTCGCTCGCGGACAAAGGTCGTCTCATAGCGGCCCGGCGCGCGATAGGTCGCCGCCGGCGTCTTGTTGGTCAGCCGAAAATGGCCGGTCGCGCGATAGGCCGGTACGCGATAGGGACCGGGCAGGATGCCCGCGGTCATGTGCACGACGCGTGCTGCATGCGTGCGCACATAGGCGCCCTGGTCGTGGAAGTAGACGTCGTCGATAGCGAGAATCACGCCGTCCTTGTCGACCGCAGCGCGGATCTTGTGTAGCTGCTGGCGCGAATGATTGGCAGCGATCAGATGCTCGCGCCGATCCTCGATCCATTTCACCGGCCGATTGAACTTTTTTGCGGCGACGCAGACCAGCACGTCTTCGGGATAAAGCTCGCCGCGAATGCCGAAGCCGCCGCCGACATGCGACTCGTGCACATGGATCGAGCTCGGCGGGAGCCTGAGCATGCGCGCGAGCAATTCCTGATTGCGATGCGGCACTTTCGCGGCGCCGTGCAATTCCAGAATGCCACGGGAGGCGTCGTAGCGGCCAATCGCCCCGCGCGTCTCGAGCGGCACGCCGGAATGCCGACCGATCGCGAGCTCGACTTCGACGATGTGCGCGGCGGTACGGAACGCCGCATCGACATCGCCATAGCCCTGGCGGATCAGCGCCGCCTCGGTCGAGTGGCCTGGCGCGAATTCGCCCGGCGCCGCTCGTGCATCGAGCAGGGGCGGCAGCTCCTCGATCTCGACCGCGATCAAATCCGCGGCATCTTCGGCCACGTAAGGATCGCTCGCAAACACTGCCGCGATTGGATCGCCGACATAGCGCACATAGCCTTTGGCCAGGACCGGCTGACGATACGGATCCAGCGCCGGAATGCTGCCTTCGCGGAAATCGACCGGCGGCACTTCGGCAACATCTTCCGCGGTCCACACCGCAAAGACGCCGGGGAGCGCACGAGCTAGGCTCGCATCGATCGACACGATGCGGCCATGGGCATGCCCCGAGCGCGCAATGCGCATATGCAGCTGGTGGGGAAAATTGATGTCGCCGGCATAGGCGCCGCGTCCGGCGACCAGCGGCGGATCTTCCAGCCGCTCGACCGATTGTCCGATCCAGGGCTGCGTCTGCATTGGCGAATTCATACGCTGGCGCGTTCCAACGCTCGGCGCGTCACGGCGAGGACCAGATCGCGCCGATAGTCGGCGCTGGTGATGGCATCTTCCATCGGATCGACCGCCGCCATGGCGGTCTCGGCCGCGGCACGAAACGCCTTGTCGCCCGGCTCCGCACCGAACAGCGCCCGCTCGGCTTCCGCGATACGCCGCGGACTGACCTCAACGCCGCCTAGAGCAACACGCGCCTCGGCGATCGTGCCGCTTGCGACGCGATAGCAGGCGAGCGCGGCGGCCAGCGCAAAATCACCGGCGCGGCGATTGAATTCGTAAAAACCGCAGCGCATGTCGGCAGCCAGTATCGGCAGCCTCGCCTCGACCAGAAGCTCGTCGTCGCGCAAAGCCGTCGTCATGATGCCCTTGAAGAAGTCGCGCGCCGCGATGACGCGCTCGCCGCGGGCGCTCTTGGCCAGGACCTCGCCGTCCAGCGCAGTCAGCACCAAGCACCATTCCGACGCCGGATCGGCATGTGCGAGCGAGCCGCAAAAGGTGCCGCGGTTGCGAATCGGATGATGCGCGATGTGGCGGACCACGTCGCTCAACAGCTTGCCGAGCGGGCCAGGGCAAACCGGTCGGTGGAATGCGGCGTGGCGGACACAGGCGCCGATCACGAGCCTGCCGTCGGCAACGGTGAGTCGCTTGAGTGCTTCGACGCCATTGATGTCGACGAGATGCGCGGGCTTCGCCAGTCGGAACGCCATGGTCGGCACGAGACTCTGGCCGCCGGCCAACACCCGGCCATCTTCCGCCGCGACTTCGGCGAGCGTGGCGACCGCTTCGTCAACGGTTTTTGGCGCGTGATAGCGGAACGCCGCAGGCTTCATGCGCTTGCTTCGGGATGTGCCCCAACTTTGGGACTAGGATATTTTTTTGAATTGATGCACACTTTTTGGCACAGAGTCAAAGCACAGGGCGGCACTCCGGCATGAAGCCTCCGGTTTTCTCCTACCACGATCCGCGCACGCCGGCCGAGGTGGTCGACCTCCTCGCCACGCTCGACAATGTCAAGCTCTTGGCCGGCGGCCAATCGCTGATGCCGATGCTCAATATGCGCTTCGTGCTGCCGGACCACCTCATCGATCTCAACTGCGTCGAGGGCCTGAGCTATATCCGTGAAATTGATGGGGCGCTCGAAATCGGTGCCATGACACGCCAGCGCGACATCGAGTTCTCCGATCTCGTGCGTCGGCGTTGTCCGCTGATGCGCGAGGCTATCACCCAGGTCGGCCATCGTCAGATCCGCAATCGCGGCACGCTTGGCGGGTCGCTCTGTCATCTCGATCCGGCGGCGGAACTGGTTGCGGTCGCCGCCGCGCTTGATGCCAAGGTCACCGTCTTGGGCAAAAGCGGCATGCGCGAAATCGATTTCGCCGCCTTTCCGGTCGCTTACATGACGTCGGCGCTGCAGCCTGATGAATTGCTGACCAGCGTCACCTTTCCGTGCTGGGCGGCAGGCCATGGCTATGCCTTCATCGAATTCTCGCGCCGCCATGGCGATTTCGCCATCGTCTCGGCGGCGGCGCTTCTCGAAGAGGACAAGAGCGGCGAGGTGACGCGCGCATCGCTGACGCTTGGCGGCATGGGACCTGCTCCGATCCGCGCGCATGACGTCGAGCGTGCTTTGCTCGGCCGGGCCATGACCGAAAAATCTGTGCGCGAGATTTGCGAAAGCTTGCGCAAGATCGACGCGATCGACGACATCCATGCGCCGGCGAACTATCGCCAGCAGCTCGCGGCCGTGCTGTCGCGCCGCGCGCTGCTCAAGGCACATGAACGTATCGCCGCCGGAGCGCAAAAGTGAGCGAGACGCGCACCATCACCGTCATAGTGAACGGCAAGCGCCATAACGCGACCGTGCCGGTGCGGATTACGCTCGCCGATTTCCTGCGGCACGATCTGCGCCTTACCGGCACGCATCTGGGCTGCGAGCACGGCGTCTGCGGCGCCTGCACCGTTCTGTTCGACGGCTGTTCGGCCCGCGCGTGCCTGATGCTCGCGGTGCAGGCCGACGGCCACGAGATCATGACGGTCGAAGGCATCCCTCCCGACGGCAAGACGCTGCACCCGCTGCAGGAGGCGTTCCGCGATAATCATGGCCTGCAATGCGGCTTCTGCACGCCGGGAATTTTGACGACGCTGATCGAGCTGTTGCGCGAAAATCCCGATCCGAGCGAAGAAGACATCCGCATCGGCATTTCCGGCGATCTGTGCCGCTGCACCGGCTATCACAACATCGTCGTCGCCGCGCTCGATGCGGCGAAGCGGATGTGCCAGGCGGACGATGGAAGACCGGCGACGGACGACAGACGACATAACGACAGATAGCCGGTACGAGTGCTCAAGGGGATCGGGATGAGGCCTCCTCCACCATCCGTCCTCCGTCTTCCGTCGTTCGTTTTCTCTCATCCGCGGTGTGACCATGCCTATCCGCTTTGACGATATCGGCAACCGGCTCAAGGCGTTTCGCCTCGGCTCGGCCATGTCGGCGGAAGAGATCGCGGCAAAGCTCGGCATTTCACGCACCGCGCTCTATCGTTTCGAGAAAGGCGAGGTGGCCAAGATCGAGACGCTGGAAAAGCTCGCCGAACTGCTTAACGTCTCGGTGCCGACGCTGCTTGGGGTCGGCGTCGAATATATTGCCTCCGCCGTCAGCTATTTCGAGCGCATGCGCCAGATCGAGGAGACGGCCGAGCACATCATCGTGCTTGCCGGGCCGATCTCCTATGTGCTTGCCTCCGACGACTTTGATCGCACGCTCGGCGATGTTTTACGCGAGTCGCTGCCGGAAGGCGTTGGCGCGCGCGCCACGGCGCAGATCGCCGAATTGATGGACGTTCTAAAGCAGCGCAAGGAGACTTATCGCCGGCGCCGTCCGGCCATTGTCAATCTGATCTCGGCCGCCGAAATGGAGCGTTTTTTGCGCAACGGCCTAGTCGGCCGCCACGATCTGCCCGAGGCGGTGCGGCGCGCGCGCCGCGCTTTGGCCCGCGCCGAGGCCGAGCACTTTGCCGCTCTCATGGACGACGAGCCGATCGGCGTGCAGATCGGCATCGTACGCGACACGCTGCCGCACACGAGCTTCCAGATCATGCGGCAGCCCGACCGTAAGATCCTGGTGCTGAGTCCATTTCGGCTCGGCGAGGATCCCAATATTCGCGTCGGCGTCGCGATGATCACATCGGCGCCCGAAGCGCTCGCTCTACACGAGACCATGGCGCGGGAACTTTGGACCAGCGCGCTCAAAGGCCCGGCCGCCGCACGCTTCATGCGCGCCATGATGGAAAAAATCAGCAGCGCATAGAGCGGGAAAAAACGTGCCGGCAAGAGATGCGGTCTTCCACGGCACCGCGGCGCGGCATTCATGGCGCACCGCCATACGCTTCGATACTCCAGCCGTGCCGAACTCTCGTCGTCTTTTTGCTGCCTTGGCGCCGCTATCTTAATTTAATTTCATTTAGCTGCCGTTCAGCTTGCGTTCAGACGTCATTCAGCGGCGGCGTGCTTTGTTGATGATGTTTACAAATGTGCAGTGCCATGCGCGCCAACATGCCCAACTTGTTCAGGTTTCTTGCAGCACTGGTCGTGCTTATCGCCGTCCAGCTTGCTGCGCGCGCAGGGCATGCGGAAACGCGCATTGCTCTGGTGATCGGCAACGCCGCCTATCAGGCGGCACCGCTCAACACCACAGCCAATGACGCCGGCTTGATCGCGCAGACGCTGCAAGCTTCGGGCTTCGACGTCGCGGGCGCCCGCGACCTTGATCAGGACTCGCTGCGGCGCGCTTTTCATGACTTTCTCGACAAGGCTTCGGCGTCCGGACCGGATACGGTAGCCTTCGTCTATCTGGCCGGCTACGGACTGCAACTCGAGGGCGAGAATTATTTCGTACCGATCGACGCCAAGATCGCGCGCGACGCCGATGTGCCGGCCGAAGCGGTGCGGATATCGGACTATACCCGGCCGCTCGCCGCGCTGGGCTTGAAGGCGGTCATTGTGGTGCTCGACGCGGCGCGCACTAATCCATTTGCCAAATCGGGCCAGCCGCTCGCCGGCGGCTTGGCGCTGGTCGAGCCGGAGCCCGGCACGCTGATTGCCTTCAACGCCGCGCCCGGCACAGTGGCGTCGGAAGGGCAGGGACCGTATGGCGCCTATGCGCAGGCGCTCGCCGAGATGATGCGCGAAGGCGGGTTATCGCTCAACGATGTGTTCGATCGCACGCGGCTGCGCGTCAACGAACGTACGCAAGGCGGCCAGGTGCCGTGGGATGCGTCGAAGGTGCAAACGGCGGTAGTGTTTTTCGAGCGCGCTCCCGACGCGCCGGCGGCGGCATCGGCCGATGCGACGGCGTCGTTGCGCGGACGGCCGATTCGCGACCTCGACGCGCAACAGGCTTATCTCGAGGCGCTCGACCGCGACACGCTGCAGGGCTATCTGGATTTCGTCGCCGCCTATCCGAATGACCCGATGGCCGCGCGGGTGCGTGCCATCATCGCGGCGCGGCGCGAGGCTATCGTCTGGCGGCACACCCGCAACGTCGATACGCCGGACGCGTACTGGTCCTATCTGCAGCGCTATCCGCGCGGCCCGCACGCCGCCGATGCGCGGCGCCGGCTCGCTTATCTCGCGGCCACGCTCGAGCCGCCGCCCTCGTTCGCGGTGATCGATTACGACGTGCCGCCACCGCCGCCGGACGAATTTGTCTATGTCGACCGGCCGGTTCTCTATTTCGACGATCCGGATTTCGACTTTCCGCCGCCACCGCCGCCGCTGGTGGTGTTTCTGCCGCCACCGCCGCCGGATTTCTACTACCTGCCGCCACCGCCGCCGCCGGTCGCGGTCTTTGTCCTTCCGATTCCAGTTTTCGTGCCCGTTCCAGTCTGGTGCCGTCCGCCCCCCTATGTCGCACCGCCGCCGAATAATGTGATCTTTGCCAACATTCACAACCGGATCGAGATCAACAACACCACAAATATCGTCACGATTACCAATGCCGCGGGGCACACTACGACCTTGCCGGCGACAACGGGAGCCGCGACGGCGGTTGCGCCGGGAGCACCGGTCACGACTCATGCGGTCATGACGACACTCGCGCCAGCGCTGCCGCCTTCGATCGCAAGAAAGGCCGTCACGCTTCAAAACCAAAGCAGTCCCGTCGGCGGCAACCGGCCGAGCGCGGTCGGACCAGGCCAAATCCAGACGCAGCCCGGGCAGAATTTGAGACAGCCGTTGGGCCAGCCGCTGCCGGGCGCGGCCGGCAAGCCATTGCCGCCGATCTCAAGTGTGCCGAGCGCGGGTGGGGCGCAGAGCAAGCGAACCACGCAGGGAGGGACGTCGGCACCACTGCCGCAAAAGCCTTTGGGTCAGCCGCTGCCGGGCGCGGGCGGCAAGCCATTGCCGCCGACGCAAGCCACGGGCAACGGAAATGCTCGGATCGACCAATCGCTGAAAAACCCTCCGGGACGACTGTCAAGGCAGCCGCCGGGTCTGCCGCTCACCGCGCCAAATAACAAATCATTGCCCTCCGCCGCGACCGCTGCCCAACCGGGAAGCGTGCAAACAAATCGGCCAACACAATTCCAGCGCGGGTATGAGCGGGAATATCAGCAGCACCTGCAATCGCAGATCCGCCACGCACCGCCGCCGCCGACATTGACGCGGCCGTCACCCCCAGCGGCCACCGCGATGCGACCGCCTCCGCCGCCTGTCGTCAACAGAGAGTCGGCGCCTATCGTCAACAGGGCGCCGCAATCGGCTCCCGTGATGCGGGCCGCGCCGCCGCCTGTGGTGGCGCGGCCGGCCCCGCCGCCGCCGCGGACCGCTCCACCGCCGAAGGCGGCGAGTTGTGCAAAGCCGCCGTGCCGGTGAAGTCGCGGTATGGTTGCTCTACGGGCTGCCCGATCGGTCACCCGTTGCCGACTTGCGTTCGCTTGGCGTTATGGTCCAGAGCTCCGCGCCGCAAACGCAGTTCGGCCTGATCTGCGCCCAAGCGCCGCCCTATTCCCGGTTAGCCTCGTGCCGGTGCAGGCCGTTTGGCTCCGGGAAGGCGAACACCGTGCAGACGAGAGTAGTCAGAGCCGCCGCAACCCTGCTGCTGATCTTCGCGTCAGTCGCCCAGGCGCAAACGCGATCAACTGCATGGCCGTTCTTTAACGGCCGGCTGGTGCCGCCGAAGCCGATACCATATGCCGCTCATACCGCGGCGCATCGTTCGGCCACGTCGTCACGCCCGTTGCCGCGACCGCGACCTGCGCTCGCCGCTCCGGCGGCATCCGGCACCGTCACGCCGCAGGCCGCGCCCACTCTTGCTCCGATAAACGATTGAATTCGTTCCGGCCTTGAGCCGTGTCGGGCGGCAAGGACATGGCCGCTTATCTGGCTCCGCTCCTGCGGCCGGAGTAAGAACATTTTGCCGGCGGCGGCTCCCCCGGCCAAGATCGCGGCTTGCGCGCTTTGCGGCCACAGTGATCGCCGTGCCGCCGCATTGATCACTTGTGCGAGATTGCCGAAGCCGCATAGGCTTGGTTCCTTGGCGCCAAGAATTTGGTTGCTTGGTGCCAAGAATAAAGGCGCGAAAGGGAGAAACGAAATGCAGCGTTTGGTGCAGGGGGTCGCCGCGCTCGTCTTTGCGGGGACAGTCGTGGCAATTGGGGCCGGTGCTGCGCGCGCGCAGGACGACTATCCCAATCATGCGGTACGCTGGCTGGTCGGGTATCCGCCGGGCGGATCGACGGACATCTGTGCGCGTCTCATCGGGCAATATTTGTCCGAACATCTGCACCAGCAATTTGCCGTCGAAAACAAGCCGGGAGCGGGCAATAATCTCGCCACCGAGATGGCCGCACATGCGCCGCCCGACGGCTACACGCTCTATTTGGTCAATCCGGCCAACGCCATCAACGCCACGCTCTACAAAAATCTCAACTTCAACTTCATCCGGGACATGAGCCCGGTCGCGGGCTTCATCCGCGTGCCCAATGTGATGGAGGTGAACCCGAGCGTGCCGGCGAAGACGGTCGCCGAATTCATCGATTATGCCAAAGCGAATCCCGGCAAGGTCAATATGGCCTCGTCGGGGATCGGCACCTCGGTGCATCTCTCCGGCGCCCTGTTCATGATGATGACCGGCGTCAATATGGTGCACGTGCCCTATCGCGGTGCGGGCCCGGCGCTCACCGACATGCTGGCCGATCAGGTGCAGGTGATGTTCGACAATCTGCCCTCATCGATCGGGCACATTCAGGCCGGCCGGCTGCGGGCGCTCGCAGTGACCACGACGACGCGGTCGAAGGCGCTGCCGGACGTCCCGACGGTTGCCGACACTGTCCCAGGCTACGAAGCGAGCGCATGGTTCGGCGTTGCGGTGCCCAGGGGCACGCCGCGCCCGATCATTGATAAGCTGAACAAGGCGGTGAACGAGGCGCTGGCCGATCCCGCCGTGCAGGCAAAGCTTGCCGAGCTTGGCGGCACCTTGATTCCCGGCACACCGGAAGATTTCGGCAAGGTCATCGTCTCCGAAACGGAAAAATGGGCCAAGGTGGTGAAAGCCACCGGCGCCACGGCGGAGTAGGCCGTGAAATCTGCAAAGAGTTGGGCGTTTGCCGGGCCAGCGGTGCGGCGTTTCAGGCTGCACTCGCGACCCATCACAGAGGGCCTGCCATGCTGACTATCGCGCGTACTCTTTTGACACTGACCGCGCTCGGCTATGGGCTCGGCACGATCAAGGCTGACTTCAACAGGACGCATGCAACCAATCCGGCCTGGACGGGACATGCGCGTTTCCATGTGGTGTGGCAAATCCTGTCCTACTCTGGCATCGGCCTGATCGCGCTTTATCTGATCTGGGCGGATGGCCCGCTCGCAGTCGAGCGCCTTTACCTTGCGGCCGCGCTCGGCATTGCGATCTACGGTGCGTTCTTTGCGACGGTTTTCGCGCGGCCGATATACAAGGGCACGCTCTACGATCAGAACGGCTATCTGCCTTTCAAGCCGCCGTTCGGTCCGGCGCATTGGCGCTGGGATGTCAATGTAACGGTGTTCAGCGGCATGTCCGCGATATTGTTGCTCGCCATTCTCGCGCTGCTCGCGAGCTGAAACGGAAAAGCCATGAGCGTGCAAACAGCAAAATCGCCGGAACAGCTGCGTTCCTACCGCTGGCTCGGCAGGAACGATCTGCGCTCGTTTGGCCATCGCTCGCGGCTGCGCCAATTTGGCTATGACCGTGCCGACTGGGCGGGCAAGCCGGTGATCGGCATCATCAATACCTGGAGCGAGATCAACGCCTGTCACGGTCATCTGCGCGAGCGCGCCGAGGACGTCAAGCGCGGCGTCTATCAGGCGGGCGGCTTTCCGATCGAACTGCCGGCAATGTCGCTTGCCGAGCCGTTCGTCAAACCGTCGACCATGCTCTATCGCAACTTCCTCGCCATGGAATGCGAGGAACTGCTGCGTAGCCATCCGATCGACGGCGCCGTTCTCATGGGGGGCTGCGACAAGACCACGCCCGGCCTGATCATGGGCGCGATCAGCATGGGCATTCCGGCGATCTATGTGCCGGCAGGCCCGATGCTGCGCGGCAATTGGCGCGGCCACACGCTCGGCTCCGGCTCGGACGCCTGGAAATATTGGGACGAGAAACGCGCCGGGCGCCTCGGCGACGAGGAATGGAACGAGATCGAAGGCGGCATTTCGCGGTCCTTCGGCACCTGCATGGTGATGGGTACAGCCGCCACCATGATGGCGGTGGCCGAAGCCCTCGGTCTGGCGCTGCCTGGCGCCTCCTCGATTCCGGCGCCGGACGCCAATCATCCGCGCATGTGCGCCGCTGCCGGGCGGCGCATCGTCGATATGGTTTGGGAGGACATGACGCCGGCAAAAATTCTCACGCCGGCGGCGTTCGACAATGCGATCCGCGTGCACATGGCGCTGGGCGGCTCGACCAATGCGATCATTCACGTCATCGCCATGGCGCGGCGCGCCGGAATCGCGCTCGACATGCAGCGCTTTGATGCGATATCGCGGCAGGTGCCGGTGATCGCCAATATAACGCCGTCCGGCAAATATCTGATGGAGGACTTTTTCTATGCCGGCGGCCTGCGCGCGCTCATGGGGCAAATGACCGGTTTGCTCGATCTGTCCTGCCGCACCGTGAGCGGGCGCACGGTTGGCGAAAATCTCGCCAACGCGCAGGTGCATCTGCCCGATGTCATTCATTCGCTCAAGGAGCCGCTTTATCCGGAAGGCGCGACTGCGGTCCTTACGGGCAATCTCGCGCCGCGCGGCTGCGTGATGAAGCCGGCGGCGGCGGAGAAGCGCTTTCTGAAACACCGCGGCAAGGCGCTGGCGTTCGAAAATTACGACGAGATGGCGCGCGCTGTCGATCGCGACGATCTCGACGTCACGCCGGATCATGTGCTCGTGCTCAAGAATGGCGGACCGAAAGGCGGCCCGGGCATGCCGGAATGGGGACAATTGCCGATCCCGAAGAAGCTGCTGAAGGCCGGCGTGCGCGACATGCTGCGCATTTCGGACGCGCGCATGAGCGGCACGAGCTACGGCGCATGCATCCTGCATGTCGCGCCGGAAAGTTTTGCCGGCGGTCCGCTCGCTTTGGTGCAGACCGGCGACGAAATCGAGGTTGATGTCGCCGCGCGCAGCATCCGCCTGCATGTCGGCGACGAGGAGCTGTCGCGCCGACGCGCAATCTGGAAATCGCCGCCGCCGCGCTATCCGCGCGGCTATGGCGCGATGTTCTCGCAGCACATCGGCCAAGCCGACGAGGGCTGCGATTTCGATTTTCTGCAGGGCCGGGCGCCGATCCCGGAGCCGGAGATTTACTGAATTGTGCCCTCACCTCGACGTGGCTGCGCGAAGCGCGGCTCCCGAAGGGCGACGGCCCGGCACCTCGGCACTTATACTTCGAGGCCTCCTGCGTTCGCACTTCAGGACGATGGGTCACGACGGGGAGAAGGCGAAGTGAGACACAAACACGCTTGGGGCCGGTCGCTGTTAGTTGCCGCGCCACTGCTTCTGAGTTTTCCCGCTCACGCGCAAAGCCCGGCGTTCCGCGTCGATCCGTTCTGGCCGAAGCCGTTGCCTAACAATTGGATACTTGGCCAGGTCGGCGGCATGACAGTGGATGCGCAGGACAATATCTGGGTTTTTCAGCGCCCGCGCTCGCTGACCGATGACGAGAAGGGCGCAGCCCTCGATCCGCCGCGCTCGAAATGCTGCGTGCCGGCGCCTTCGGTGCTGGTGTTCGACCAGGCCGGCAATGTCGTGAAATCGTGGGGTGGGCCGGTCGACAATGCCGGCTACGATTGGCCGCTGCAGGAGCACGGCATTCTCGTCGACAACAAGGGTTTTGTCTGGCTGTCCGGCAACGCCAAGGGCGACGACATGATCCTGAAATTCACCACGGACGGAAAATTCGTCAAAGAGCTCGGCAGGCGCGGCCCGCTCACAAGCAGCGCGGATTTGACGCAATTCGGCATGGCGGCGGATCTGAAGCTTGATGCCCGAGCGAATGAGATCTATGTCGCCGACGGCTACGGCAATCATCGCGTCGCCGTGCTTGACGCGGATAGCGGCGAGATCAAGCGCATCTGGGGCGCTTACGGCAAGCCGCCCACCGACGATAATTTGCCGGCTTACAATCCGGACTCGCCGCAATTCGCCAATCCGGTCCATTGCATCGCCCTGTCGCGCGACGGTCTCGTCTATGTCTGCGACCGCAGCAACAATCGCGTGCAGGTGTTTCAAAAGGACGGCACCTTTGTGCGGCAATATGTGTTCAATCCGCAGACCAAGGGCCCGGGCTCGACCTGGAATCTCGCCTTTTCGCCGCTCGACAAGAAGCAGAAGTATTTCGTGCTGCTTGACGGCACCAACAACGTGATAGAATCGGTGCGCGTCGCCGACGGCGCGGCGGTGTCGAGCTTCGGCCGCCCGGGCCGCAATGCCGGCGAATTTCACTGGGTGCATGCCGGCGCCTTCGACTCGCGCGGCAATCTTTATACCGGCGAGGTCGACAGCGGAAAGCGTCTGCAGAAATGGGTGCCGATCGAGTAGCTTTAATGCGTTGCGGAGCGAGGCGGCAGATCAACCCCGCGGCAATCCGAGAGCTAAACCGGATGTTAGTGCGCGGGCTGCGCCTCGGTCTCGGCGCGGATGACGTCGTAATGCGCGAGGAAATCGGCATACATGCGCTGTAATCCGTCGCGCAGGGGGATGCGCGCACGCCAGCCCAGCGCGTTGATGCGCGAGACATCCAGAAGCTTGCGGGGCGCACCGTCGGGCCGCGACGTGTCGAACGTAATCTCGCCCTGATAGCCGACGACATCCGCCACGAGCCGGGCAAAGTCTCCAATGGTGATGTCTTGGCCGGTGCCGATGTTGAGAAACTGCGCATCCGAATAGCATTTCATCACGAAGACGCAGGCGTCGGCAAAATCGTCGACAGCCAGGAATTCGCGCCGCGGCCCTCCGGTGCCCCAAACCGCCACGCTTGGCGCGCCGCTCAGCTTGGCTTCGTGGAAACGCCGCACCAGCGCGGCCGGCACATGGCTGTCGAGCGGATGATAATTGTCGCCCGGACCGTAGAGATTGGTCGGCATGACCGAGACGAAGTCGGCGCCGTGCTGCCGGCGGAATGCCTCGCACAATTTGACGCCAGCAATTTTTGCTACTGCATACCACTGATTGGTCGGCTCGAGCGGGCCGCTCAGCAGCATGTCCGGCGTCATCGGCTGCGGCGCCTCGCGCGGATAGATGCAGGACGAGCCGAGATAGACGAGCTTCTTCACGCCGCCGCGATGCGCCGCGCTGATGGTGTTGAGCGCAATCGCCAGATTGTCGGCGAGGAAATCGGCCGGCGCGGCGCTGTTGGCATGAATGCCGCCGACTTTGCCCGCGGCGACGAAAACCGCGTCCGGCCTCGTCCGTGTCATGAAGCGATCGACCGCATCGGCATTGCGTAAGTCAAGCTCGCGTCGCGGCGCGACAACGATATCGCATTCTTCGCGCTCCAGCCGGCGCACGAGCGCCGACCCGGCCATGCCGGCATGGCCGGCCACGAAGACGCGCTTGCCGGCAAGATCGAACAGGACGGGCGCTGCGCTCGCAGTCATAGGGGCTAATCGTGCACATTGCGATGCGCACCGTCACGGCGCATCTCTTTCAAATCGTCATCCACCATTTCGCGCACCAGTTCGTCGAACGAGACCTTGTGATGCCAGCCGAGCTTTTTCCGCGCTTTGCTCGGGTCGCCAAGTAGCGCATCTGTCTCGGTCGGCCGGAAATAGCGCGGATCGATCTCGATCAGAATACGGCCGTCGCGCGCATCGAAGCCCTGCTCGGCCGCGCCTGTGCCGCGCCACTCGATCTTGCGCCCGACGCAGGCGAAGGCCTTTTCGACAAATTCGCGCACCGAATGCTCTTCGCCGGTGGCGAGCACATAATCGTCGGGCGCCGGCTGCTGCACGATGAGCCACATGCCCTCGACGTAATCGCGGGCGTGGCCCCAATCGCGGCGGGCGGACAGATTACCGAGGAACAGCTTGTCCTGCAGACCGAGCTCGATCGCCGCGACCGCGCGCGTGATCTTACGGGTGACAAACGTCTCGCCGCGGGTCGGTCCCTCGTGGTTGAACAGGATGCCGTTCGAAGCGTGCATCTTGTAGGCTTCGCGATAATTGACCGTGATCCAATAGGCGTAGAGCTTCGCGACTGCATAGGGCGAGCGCGGATAAAACGGCGTCGATTCGCGCTGCGGCACCTCCTGCGCCAGGCCGTAGAGCTCCGAAGTCGAGGCCTGATAGAAGCGGACCTTGTCCTCCAGGCGCAAGATCCGGATCGCCTCGAGCAGGCGCAGTGTGCCGAGCGCATCGGCATTGGCGGTATATTCCGGCGTCTCGAATGAGACGCGCACATGGCTTTGCGCCGCGAGATTATAGATCTCGTCGGGCTGCACTTCCTGGATGATGCGGATCAGATTGGTCGAATCCGTCATGTCGCCGTAGTGCAGGAAAAAGCGCACACCGGCACCGTGCGGATCCCGATAAAGGTGATCGACACGGGCGGTGTTGAATGATGATGAGCGACGCTTGATGCCGTGGACGACATAGCCCTTTTTCAGCAAAAACTCGGACAAATAGGCGCCGTCCTGGCCAGTCGCCCCGGTAATCAATGCAATACGATCAGCCATTGCTCCACCCGGCTCGCTCCGATCTTCTTTTAGGATGATATCGCCTGTGAATCCACGGCGCCTCAGGACGGCACGGCGCCGCTGCGCGGCACTTCGCGCAGCTGCTTGTTCTCATTCATGCGGCGCTGGCCTTCGGCGTCGATCGCGCGCTTGAGATCGGGGTGGTGCGCGGTCAGCGTGCGGAAATCAGCCAGATCGAGAATGAGCAGCGTCGACGGCATGGTCGTGGTCACATTGGCGGTACGCACCGAATCGCCCAGAAGCGCGAGCTCGCCAAAGAACGTGCCCGCCCCGAGCCGCACCGGCTCCGGCTTGACGTCGACCTGAACCTCGCCTGCGGCGATGAAATACATGCAGTCGCCGACCTTGCCGCGACGGATAATGGCGGTTCGCTCGGGAACTTCGAGCCGCCGCAACATGTGGGTGATCTCGGTGATCGCCGAAGGGTCGAGCGACTGGAAGAAGGGCACCTTGCTGACCAGATCCCAGGTCTGCAGAAAATTGCGCCGTCGCGTCTCGGCCGCAAAGCCCGTGGCGATGATGCCGGTGCAGAGACCGAATGTGGCAATGCCGCCGATCATGACCACCCCGCTGACCAGTCGTCCGAGCTGGGTGATCGGGACCTTGTCGCCGTAACCGGTCGTGGTCAGCGTCACCACCGCCCACCACAGCGCCTCGGGCAGCGAGCCGAATGCATTGGGCTGCTGGCCGCGCTCGGCCAAAAACATCACCGCCGAGGACAGAAACAGAATGATCAGGAACACCGCGAACACGCTGGCGAGCGGCTTGGCCTCCAGCACAAAGACGCGGCCGAGCTGGGCGAAGCCCGGCGATATCTGCGCCAGCTTGAGGATCCACAGCGATGCCCACAGCCATGCCGTGGGCGAATCGAGTCCACACAACAGCCCAATCGGGACAGCAAAGATGCCGACAAGGTCGACGATGCCGTAGCCCGACAGCAGGTAGCTTTTCGCGCCGCCCGACTGCATGGCGAGCCGGGCGCGCACCGCGCTTTCGATCGCAAAATAGGCCAGGCACGCCCACAGGCATGCCGCAAGCCAAATACCGGCCGAGCGCTGCATGTCAGGGATCGTATAGGCGGTCATGGCGGAGAGGCCGATCGCCAGCACGACAAGGCGAGCAAAGGACGACGCGCCGAGGCGGCGTAGCGGCGCGGCGAACTGCGCAATGCTCGCAAAAGCGGTCTTGGCTATGACGCTGTCTCCGTCAGCGCTGATGTGGCTAAAGAGCGGCAGTTCAATTGCCTTGGCTCCATGGACAAATTACGCCCTCACGCCCCGATCGGCCAGCCGAAACTGCGGCCGGTCCGTCTCCCTCTTGGCCGCATCGGCATTACGGTAAATGTCAATACGGCTTGGTCGTGATTGAGCAGATTCCGACAAGAGCCGCATTAACGCAGGTCACAGAGCGAATATCGTTTTCTTACTGTCGATATGGCTCTAGATTCGAAGGCGCACGCAGCGCACAGCCTTAAACAGGGTGCGATCCGGCACCTGGGCGCTGGCGCATCTGGGCGCCGGCTCATAGGCGGTGTGCGTGCGAGCCCGAGTTTGCGTGGAAGTTACCGAGGCGGAGGCGGCCAATGCACTGGGACAACCTGTTAAACAGCGTCGGCTCGCTGATGATCGTGGCGACCGCCTCGACCAAGACCATGGTGCCGCTGCGCATCCTCGCCATCGTCGCCAATTGCGTCTTGATCGTCTTTTACGCGGCCTCCCATGAATGGGTACCGTTCGCGCTGCAGACGGTGGCGCTGCCGCTCAACGGCTATCGGCTCTATCAGATGATGGTCCTGATCCGCAATGTGCGCAGCGCCATCCGCGGCTCCACGACCATGGACTGGCTCAAGCCGTTCATGTCCAAGCGGCACTTCCGCAAGGGCGACATCCTGTTCGCCAAGGGCGAGGAAGCGCATGAAATGTTCTGCATCGTCACCGGCCGCTTTTTGCTGCACGAGCTCGGCATCGAGCTGAAGCCGGGCCAGGTCGTCGGCGAGCTTGCGATGCTGGCGCCGGACAATCGCCGCACCGCGACCCTCGAATGCATCGAGGAGGGCGAGGCGCTGTCGATCACCTACGAGCAGGTCGAGGAGCTCTATTACCAAAATCCGACTTTTGGCTTCTATTTCCTGCGGCTGGCGACGGAGCGACTGTTCGACAACATCAATCGTCTGCAGTCCGATCTCGAGGCCAGCAAACCGGCGCAGGCCTGAGCAGGCGCGGGGGCAGGTGTGCAATCAATGGGAAATCTGCGCCTTTCCGGCTGTATTCGCGGCGCTCCGGCCTGTAGCGCATCTCCTGCCGTGAAACGAAAATCCGCCCCACTGCGCATTGCGCTTGTGCTTAATTTTGCGTTTGGATGCCGCTAGACTCGCCCTGCCGACTCGTGCGGCGCATGCCGCCATAACGGGACACTCAATGCAGGAACGGCAGATTTCACGCTTCGATCTCGCCCGCTATCTGCTCTCGCCATCGCTGTTCGTGATGGTGGTTCTAATGGTGGTCGAGGCCATGCTGGCGGCGGCAACCACCTGGCTCGTGATCAATGCCGGGCGGCGGGTCGCGGTCGTCGGCTTCCTGCTCATTGATCTGGTCTGGATCCTTTCGGCGCAATCGGCCTCTTACGTCGTTGGCGTGATCAGCTGGGTCTTTGCCGAGCGCGCCGGCTATCGCGGCTTCGGCCGATACATGCTGCGCTTCGCCCGCGAAAATCGCGGCAAGGTGAAGCTGCTCAACGAGAAGCCGGCGCGCGAGCAGGTCGAGCCGTTCCTCACCGGCGAGACATTCCAGTGCTTCTTCAATGTCATGTATGAGCTGGAATTCGCGCTGAAGCTATTTCTCGGACTTGTCTTCAACGCACTTGTGCTCGGCGCCGAGATCGACGCCAGCCTGCCCTTCGCCTATGTCGGCGCTTTCGGCGCGCTGCTGTTGATGCAATGGGTGCTGCAGAAGCCGATCGCGCACGCCTACCTCGAAAACCAGCGCATGAACAACCGCATCACCGCGCAGGGCTATACCGCATGGGACAATATCTTTTCCGGCAATCGCTATAATTTGCGGCTGTGGCTGTTCGGCTTCAAGTCGCGGCTGCGCGAAGGCCTGACCGCGCAGATTCGCGCCATCGTCGCGCGCGAGGGCATGAGCGCGATGAGCGGCATCGTCAGCCTCGCGATCGTCTTTGCCACGATCACCGTGGTCGCCATGCACAATGTCGGCGATACCGCGCTGCTGGTCGGGCTTGCCACGACGCTGCCGCGGCAGATCGAAATGACCTATGAGCTGCATCTGCTCGCGACCGGTTGGAACGACTTCATAGCCATCTGGACGCGCTTCGGCGGTGTGGCCGCCAATATGCAGCCGCAGCCGGACGTCGATTTCGATCGGCGCATCAAGTTCGACAAGCTCGTTTTGCGCGAAGGCGAGGATGCGCATGTCGTCTCCTCGCTTGGCGATGCGCTGCGTATTGCCCAGGCGCGCAAGACCGGACGCATCAATGTGCGCGGGGGCAACGGCGCGGGGAAGTCGTCGCTGTTGGCGAGTCTGAAGACCGAGATGAAAAAACACGCCTATTACTGGCCGACGACGGATCGGCTCTCTTTTCACTTCACCAGCGGCGTCGACCCGGTCGATGTCGAGGGCGATGACGAAAACGAGGTCGTCGTGGTGGCCGAGTCGATGGACAAGAAGCTCGGCTTCTCGTCCGGCGAACGGCAGCTCAAATCGCTGCAGGAGATCGTCGAGTGCACCGACGCCGATGTCTATCTGCTCGACGAGTGGGATGCCAATCTCGATGCCACCAACAAGGCCAAGGCGGATGCGCTGGTCGACGAGTTGGCACGGCGGGCGCGCGTGATCGAGATTTCGCACCGCGACCGCGCCGCCTAGCCGCGACCGCGTCGTCCAGTTCCTTGGCTGCACAACTTCTTGTAATGATTTCCATTTTTGCGGTGTGATCCGCGGCACAGGGGCATGGACCCGATGTGTTAAGTTTATGACGAGGCTGGGCCTTGCCAGAGGTAGTGCCATGAAACGACGCGACTTTTTGAGACTGGGTGCGACCGCGGGCGCTGCAGCGCTGGGCGCGGCAGGAACTCCTTCTCGGTCGGCTTTGTCGCAGAGCGCCAAGATCTATCGCGTCGGCACGCTCACGGTTGGTCCGCCGATCCCGCCTACCGCGGGCACCGGAAGGATTCTCATCGAGGGGCTCAGGCAACGCGGCTATACGCTCGGCCAAAACCTCGCTTACGAGGCACGGGGCGCCGCGGGCAATGTGAGGCAGACGGCCAATCTGATGCAGGAATTGAAAGCGGCGAATGTCGACGTGGTGGTGACAGTCAGCTATCCGGCTGCGGCTGCGGCGAAGGCATCCGGCGTCCCGACGGTCATTGCCTCGGGCTCCGGCGATCCGGTTAAGACCGGACTGGTCACGAGCCTGGCGCGGCCCGGCGGCAATGTCACCGGGATATCCGACGACGCCGCAGCGCTTTCCACAAAGCGGCTCGGATTGCTCAAGCAATTGTCGCCACGGCTGCACAAGGTGGCGATGCTGTGGAACAAAGACGACCTCGGCATGTCGCAAAGATATGACGCTTCGGCCAAAGCCGCGCAGGAAATGGGCGTCACGGTGCTGCCGCTTGGCGTGCGTGAACCGGACGACTTCAATGAGGCTTTCGCGACGATGGACAGCAGCCCACCGGACGCGATTCTGATGGTCTCCGACTCGCTGACGCTCCTCAATCGCAGGCGCGTATTTGATTATGCGGCGCTGCACCGACTGCCGGCGATTTACGAGCAGGATTTTGTCGCTCACGACGGCGGCTTGATGTCTTACGGCGCCGACCAGAAGGAATCCTTTGATCGCGCGGCGGCGCTGGTTGCCAAGATCTTCCAAGGCGCCAAACCCGCCGATCTGCCGTTCGAACTGCCGACGCGCTACCTGCTGGTCATCAATCTCAAGACTGCAAAGGCCACCGGCATCAGTCTGCCGCCAGATTTTGTGGCTTTGGCCGACGAGGTCATCGAATAGGGCAGGTCTTCGGCCTCGGCATGACAGCAAATTTGTTCGTGCCGTCCAGGCGGCAAACGAGCCGGCACGCCGTGGATAAAAATGCTAAGATGCTCGTATGAAAGCCGATGTGGACGACGAGAGCGGAATGATCACGGCGGGAGCCGATCGCCACGGCAACGCCGTTTCAGGTTCCGGCGCCTCGATCGTGCGCAGCCGGCTGTTTATCAAATACGTCGCGCTATTTGTGACAGTGGTCGTTCTCGCGCTTCTTGCCAACGGCGCCTTCGAGGTCTGGTTTTCCTATCAGGAGCATAAGTCCTCCTTGATCGCCCTGCAGCACCAGCAGGCGCAGGCCGCGTCCGACAAGATCGAGGAATTTGTCACCCAGATCGACAGCCAGGTCGGCTGGACCACGCAGCTGCCGTGGACCGACGGCACGCTCGATCAGCGGCGCTTCGATGCGCTGCGGCTATTGCGGCAGGTGCCCGCGATCACCGAGCTTGCACAGATCGACGCCACCGGCCACGAGCAGCTCAAAGTCTCACGACTCAGCATGGACGTGGTGGGCAGCGGCATCGACTATTCGCAAAAGCCGGAATTCAAGGAGGCCGTGGCCAACAAGGTCTATTACGGCCCGGTCTATTTCCGCCGCGAGTCCGAGCCCTACATGACGATCGCGCTTGCGGGCGCACGGCGCGACTCGGGCGTGAGCATCGCGCAGGTGAATCTAAAACTGATCTGGGACGTCGTATCCAAGATCAGGGTCGGGGAGCACGGCCACGCCTATGTGGTCGATGCCGACGGTAGGCTGATCGCGCATCCCGACATCAGCCTTGTGCTGCGCAACACCGACATGTTGCGTTTGGCGCAGGTGCAGAGCGCGCGCGCCGGCTCGGCGACCGAGGCGGTGCAGGAGGCCGACGACATTTCCGGCCATCGGGTGCTCACCGCCTATGCGCCGGTCGTGCCGCTCGGCTGGTTCGTGTTCGTCGAGACCCCGATCGAGGAGGCCTACGCGCCGCTTTACACCTCGATCCAGCGGATGGGTTATGTGTTGTTCGGCGCGCTGGCGCTCGCCTTCATTGCCGGTCTTATCCTCGCCCGCCGCATGGTGGTGCCGATCCAGGCGCTGCGCGCCGGCGCGGCGCGGCTGGGCGGCGGCGATCTCGGCGAGCGCATTGCGATCAAGACCGGCGACGAGGTCGAGGCGCTGGCCGACCAGTTCAACGACATGGCCGGCAAGCTGCAGGAGTCCTATGCCACCTTGGAGCGCAAGGTCGAGCAGCGCACCGCCGAATTGCGCGAGTCGCTCGAGCAGCAGACGGCGATCAGCGAAATTCTCCGCGTCATCTCTGGTTCGCCGGACGACGTGCAGCCGGTACTCAACGCGGTCGCCGAGCATGCGGCGCGGATTTGCGAGGCGCAGGTCGTCGACATCATTTTGCTTGAGAACAACATGTTAAGCAGCGCCGCCGTTTTCGGTGAGCTGTCGCGGGACATCGGCGAGGTGCCGCTCGACCGCTCCACGGTCATGGGGCGCGCGATCTGCGACATGCAGCCGGTGCAGCTCGAAGATCAGCAGACCGCCGGCGATGATTTCGCCCGCGGGCGCGAATTCGCGCGGCGGTTCGGGCACCGTACTATTCTCGCCGTGCCATTAATTCGCGAGGGAAAAGCGCTCGGCTGCGTGCTGATCCGCCGCACCGAAGTCAAACCGTTCCAGCGGAAGCACGTCGCGCTGCTCACGACCTTCGCCAATCAGGCTGCGATCGCGATCGAAAATGTGCGCCTGTACAAGGCCGAGCAGGAACGCACGCGCGAGCTTTCGGAGTCGCTGGAACAGCAGACCGCCACGTCGGAAGTGCTGAAAGTCATTTCAACGTCGCCCGGCGAGCTGAAGCCTGTATTCGAAATCATCCTGGAAAATGCAACGCGCATATGCGAAGCCGATTTCGGCCTGATGTATACGTACGACGGAGCGCTGTTCCACAACGCCGCCATGCTGAATGCGCCGCCGGCTCTGGTTGAATTCCATCAGACGCGCGGAGCGTTCCAGCCTCCGCCGGGAACTCCACTCCACCGCCTTCTCCAGACAAGAGAAGTAATTCGTACTGCCGACGACTCGGCGGAGCCGACACCGAGTGCACCCACCCGACTCGCCGGTGCGAAATCGCATCTTGCGGTGCCGATGCTCAAGGACGAAGCCATCGTCGGCGCAATCGTCATTTACCGCCAAGAGGTCCGCCCGTTCAGCGAAAAGCAGGTCAGCCTGGTCCAGGGCTTTGCCAATCAAGCGGTCGTCGCCATCGAGAATACGCGCCTGCTCAATGAGTTACGCCAGCGCACCGAGGAGCTCAGCGCCTCTCTCCATGAACTGCGCACCGCGCAGGATCGCCTGGTCCAGACCGAGAAGCTCGCCTCGCTCGGCCAATTGACCGCCGGCATCGCCCACGAGATCAAGAACCCGCTCAATTTCGTCAATAATTTCTCCAGCCTTTCGACCGAGCTGGTGGACGAACTGAACGAGGTTCTTGCGACCCTCAAGACCGATGAAAAGACCCGCGAGGAGGTCGCCGAGATCGCCGCGACGCTGCGCGGCAACCTCGAAAAGATTGTCCAGCATGGCAAGCGCGCCGATTCCATCGTCAAAAATATGCTCTTGCACTCGCGGGAGGGCTCCGGCGAGCGCCGCCCGGTCGATATCAACGCCATCGTTGAGGAGAGCCTCAATCTTGCTTATCACGGCGCGCGGGCGGAAAAGCAGGGCTTCAATATCACGCTCGAGCGATCGCTCGATCCAACCGCGGGCGAGGTCGATCTCTACCCGCAGGAAATCACGCGCGTTCTGCTCAATCTGATTTCAAACGGCTTCTACGCCGCCATGAAGCGCAAGAGCCAGGCGGGCGACGGTTTCGAGCCTGTTCTCGCCGCCGCGACCAAAAATCTCGGCGATCGCGTGGAGATCAGAATTCGCGACAATGGCACCGGCATCCCGCCGGAGGTGAAGGCCAAGATGTTCAATCCGTTCTTTACCACCAAGCCCGCCGGCGAGGGCACTGGCCTGGGCCTTTCAATCAGTCATGACATCATCGTCAAGCAACATGCCGGCTCCATCGTGGTCGATACGGAGCCCGGGCGGTTCACCGAATTCAAGATTGTCCTGCCGCGTACGGCGGCATCCATCGCCAAGCCAGGAGGGAGAGCGTGAGTCTTCTCATTCTCGTCGTCGACGATGAACCCGATGTCGAAGTCTTGTTCCGCCAGCAGTTCCGGCGCGATCTGCGCGCCGGCCGCTTCACCATGCAATTCGCCCAGTCCGCTCCAGCGGCGTTGGAAGCCATGAGCGCGGCGAGCGGCGTTTCTCTCATTCTGATCCTCTCTGATATCAATATGCCCGGAATGAGCGGGCTCGAGCTTTTGCCCAAGGCCAAAGGTGCTCGGCCCGACGTACCCATCATTATGATCACCGCCTATGGCGACCCAGAGACCAAGCGTAAGGCCTTGGAGGGCGGCGCCGAGGCCTTGCTCACCAAGCCGATCGACTTCGGCGCATTGCGCGCCGAGATTGAGACACGAGTCGCCCAAGCCGCATGACCTCACGCATTCTTGTCGTCGACGACGAGCCTGATCTCGAAGCGCTCGTCCTGCAGAAGTTTCGGCGCCAGATTCGCGAAGGCGCGGTCACCTTTCTCTTTGCCCGTGACGGGGTCGAGGCTTTGGACGCATTGAAGACCAATACCGACGTCGACCTGGTGGTGACCGATATCAACATGCCGCGGATGGACGGTCTCTCGCTTTTGCAGAAGCTGCAGGAAAAGGAGGAGCGCATCTCGGCCATCGTCGTGTCGGCCTACGGCGACATGGCCAATATCCGCACCGCAATGAATCGGGGCGCCTTCGATCTCGTCACCAAGCCAATCGACTTTACCGATCTTGAAACCACGATCGCCAAGACGATCCGACATATCAAATTCTTGCGCGATGCGCGCGAGCGCCAGGCCCAGGCGGAGCGGGCGCATGCTTCGCTGTCGCGCTATTTCTCGCCCAATCTCGCGCAGCGGCTGGCCAGCGAATCGGCGTCCCTTGAGCTTGCCGGCCAGCGCCGCGACATCGCGACGCTGTTCACCGATATCCAGAGCTTCACCGCTTTGGTCGAGACGATCGAGCCCGGCCTGCTTGGCATGCTGCTCAATGAATACGTTTCCGGCATGACCGAAATCGTCTTTGCCCATGACGGTACGGTCGCCAAGATTGTCGGCGACGCCTTGCATGTGTTGTTCGGCGCGCCGGGCGAGCAGCCCGATCACGCCGCCCGTGCGGTCGCCTGCGCGCTCGACCTCGACGACTATGCACAGAATTTTCGCGAGCGCTGGCGGCGGAAGAACATTTTGCTGGGCGTCACCCGGATCGGGGTCCATGCCGGCTCGGCGATCGTCGGCAATTTCGGCGGCGAACGCTTCTTCGACTACACGGCCTATGGCGACACCATCAATGTCGCGGCGCGGCTCGAAGCCGCCAACAAGCAGCTCGGCACGCGGATCTGCGTCAGCGCGACGCTAGCCGGCAAAGTGCCGGGCTTTCACGGCCGCCCGGTCGGCGACCTCGTGCTGCGTGGCAAGAGCGAGGCACTGCGCGCCTTTGAGCCGCTCCGCGACGGGCAGTACAAGGCTCCCGCCACGCAGGCTTATCTCGACGCCTTTGCCAAGCTCGAGGTCAACGACCCGGGCGCGATTGCCGCGTTTGCGTCCCATATCGGCAAGGAGCCGCAGGATCAGTTGGCGAGTTTTCATCTCAAGCGCCTGTTGAATGGCGCGACGGGCGCGAAGATTGTGATGGAATAGAGCGGATGACGCCGGCGCCCGCTCCCGGTGATCGCGCAAATCGGCGCCAGGCACGCCTCGCTTGGCATTTCCATTCTTCCGACGCATTTCCCTTCTCCCGGACGTATGGCGGGGCTTCACCATCACATTGCGCCCGATTAATGTGCCCGCCCGAATACGACGTCGCGATGAACCGGGGGCACAATGCCAGACAAGCTGACCGATCTGATCGAGGAGCTTGCGCTCGCCAATCGCATCCTCGCCCATGAAGGTGTGCTCGACGCGTTCGGCCATGTCAGCGCGCGCCATCCCTCCGACCCGGGCCGCTATCTGCTGTCGCGCTCGCGCTCGCCGCTCCTGATCGAGCCGGACGACATCCTGGAATTCACGCTGGATTCGCAGCCGGTGCGGCCCCCCACGGGGCATCTCTATGCCGAGCGGGTCATTCACGGCTGCATCTATCAGGCGCGGCCCGATGTGATGGCCGTCGTGCATCATCATGCGCCGGCGATCATGCCGTTTGCCATTGCCGGCAAGCCGGTCGTGCCGGTATTTCACCTCGGCGGCACTATGGGCGAGGAAGCGCCGTTCTGGGACCAGCACGACGAGTTCGGCGACACCAATCTCCTGGTCGTCAAGCCGGAGGAAGGCCGGTCGCTGGCGCGAGCGCTCGGCCGGCACTCCGCCGTCATGATGAACCGGCACGGTGCCACCGTGGTCGGCAGCGGGCTGAAAGAGATGGTCTCGCGCGCGATCTTCATGTGCCAGAATGCCGAGTATCAATTGCGCGCCATGACGCTTGGCGCGCCGCAGCCGCTGCATCGCGGCGAGGTCAAGCTCGCCGGCGCGCTCAGCCTGCTGCCGAATGTCGTCACGAGGACATGGGAATATTGGAGCATGCGGCTCGAGGCCGCCGGCGCGCTGCCGCCGCGGCGAAGCCCGGTCAGGGCCGCGCGTCGTCCGGTGCCGAAAGGTTCCCGCGTCACGCCGCGCGAGCGCCGCACCGGCCGACGACGGTGAGTTATTTGCGGCATTGTGTTGATCGTTAGTGCGCGTGACCTTGCCAAAGAGGCGTCTCGAAGCGCCGATCCTGTCGCGCCGCCAGCTGCTGGCGGCGTCAGTCGGGCAGCTTGCCTTGCCAACACTGCTGAATAAATCTGCAGCCGCAGAGGAAGTCATGTTTCCGGAAAATTTTGTTTGGGGTGCTTCGACCTCGAGCTATCAGATCGAAGGCGCCGTCGATGTGGACGGCCGCGGCAAAAGCATCTGGGACACCTATTCGCACACGCCCGGCCGCATAAAGAACGGCGATACCGGCGACATCGCTTGCGATCATTACCACCGTTGGCCCGAAGACGTTGAGCTGCTGGCGCGGGGCGGGTTCACCGCCTATCGCTTCTCGGTGGCCTGGCCGCGCATCCTGCCGGACGGCGCCGGCGCGGTCGAGCAACGCGGCCTCGACTTCTATGATCGGCTGGTCGATGGGCTGGCGTCGCGCGGCATCACGCCTTGGCTTTGTTTGTATCACTGGGACCTGCCGCAAGTGCTCCAAGATAAAGGCGGCTGGGTCAGCCGCGTGACCGCCCAAACATTCGCCGATTATGCCGCCGTTGTGGCAAAGCGGCTCGGCGATCGCGTGAAGCATTGGGCAACGTTCAACGAGCCCAATGTGCATGCGATGTTCGGCTATGGCGACGGCAGCCATGCGCCGGGCGTCAAAGGCCTGCCCAATATGCTGGCCGCCATGCACCACCAGAATCTGGGTCATGGCCGGGCAGTGCAGGCGCTGCGCGCTGAGGGCACGGATTTTCGCGTCGGCAGCATTGTCGCGCTGCAGCGGATCAGGCCGTCGGCCGATCGCGACGAAGATCGGCGCGCGGTCGAACGTTTCGATGCGATGTGGAACGGCGCCTGCCTTGATCCGTTAAAGCTCGGCCGCTATCCGGACGCGGTCGCCGCCGACTTCGCGCCGTTGATTATGGCCGACGATCTCGTGACCATGCATCAGCCGATCGATTTTGTCGGCATGAATTTTTATGGCCCGATCTATGCGCAGGACGCGCCAGCGAGCCTGTTCGGCGCCTGGTTCGGACCGCGGCCATCCGATATGCCGGTGACCGCGATGGGCTGGCCAGTCGATCCGACAGCCTTGACGGAGCAATTGATCCGCGTCAGCGAACGCTATGATAGGCCCGACATCTACGTGACCGAGAATGGCGCCTGTTACGACGATACGGTCGGCACCGACGGGACTGTGCACGACCAGGCGAGGCTTGCTTATTTGCGCGATCACCTCAACGCCGCGCAGCGCGCGATCCCGGCCGGCGTCAATCTGCGCGGCTATTTCGTCTGGTCGCTGCTTGATAATTTCGAGTGGAGCGAAGGTTTCAGCCGGCGCTTCGGCATTGTGCGCGTGGATTTCAACACACTGCGGCGGACGCCAAAGGCATCCTATCAGTGGCTTTCTGAATTCTTCGCGCGGCAGAAACGGCGATAATTATTCCCTTCGGGCCCGTGCAAGGGGAATCCAGAGCCGGGTCGCCGCTTGCGCGGGGAGGAGCGGTTAAAGTTTCGGTTTACAGTTTCACGACATAGCTCAATGCCGGTCGTGCGCAGCTGCGCTGATGGCACTCAGCATGGCCGTGCGGTCCTTGTCCAACACGCCGCGCACCGACGGCTGCTTGCCGATCTGGCCCATTTCGCGCTGGCGCTTGACCGTGGCCATGGTCATCAGCGGCTCGACGCCGAGCTCGCGCAGCGTCTCGGCAACCTCTTCCATCTCGGCGGCGCGCCGCTCGCCGTGGCTTGCCATCCGCTCGAGATTGTAGGGCACCATCTTGGTCCAATCGAGACCGGGATAGTTGTTCTTCATCGAGTTGGCGACTTCGTCGATTACGCCGGCGCGGGCGGCGGCGAGGAAGCATTCCAGCGTCAGCGCCTCGATCCCCTTGATCATGACGCTGCGCACCATCTTGATTGCTGCCGCCGCGCCGATTTCGCTGCCCGCGATCGGCGCGCGCATGCCCCAGCCGGTGAGCGTGGGCGCGATCGACTCGCCGTGCGGGCCCGCGATCAGCATCGGCGTCTTGTGCCGCGCCGGGTGAATGGGTGCCAGTACAGCGACATCAACATAGCGCGCCGCATCACCCAGAAGCCTGGCCGTTTCCTGCTTGCGGCCGGGCGAGACCGAATTGATATCCAGGAAGAACGGCCGTCCTGCGAGGTGCGCCTTGACCGATTTGGCGGCCTCCAGGCTCGCGGCCGCAGTCACGGCGGAGATGACGATGTCGGCCCCGCCAACCGCGTCCCCTACCGAGTCGGCGCAATGCACGCCAATGGCCTTGCCGGCCTGCAGGAGCTTTGCGCCCTCCGCTTTCGGAAACAAAATATCCCAGGCCGAAATCCGCCCGATGCCGGCTTCGCGCAATCCAGCGGCGATCGCCTGACCCGCTTCGCCAAAACCGATGAAACATAGTGCCGGCTTGCCGTTTGGCATTTTTTGGATTTCCCTGTGTTCGCCTGGACGAAGACAGGCGGCTATATAATCCAGAACGGTCGACCTCGCGAGTCATCTCGAAGGCAAAACCATGAGCCAGCCAACCTGCCGCGATCGCCTGGAGCAGGCGCTTGCGCGTATCGCCGATCCAAACGGGGAGGGGGCGCGCGCCTGTCTCACAGTCTATGCCGAAGCGGCCCGTGCCGCTGCCGAGGCGGCCGACGCGCGCGCCGCGCGCGGCACGAGTCTCGGCCCGCTCGACGGCGTGATCGTCAGCATCAAGGATCTGTTTGATGTTGCGGGCGAGGTAACGCGCGCCGGCTCGAAGATTCTGGCCGAGGAGGGTCAGCCGGCCCAGACTGACGCGGTCATCGTGCAGCGACTGCGCGCTGCGGGCGCGGTGATCGTCGCCAAGACCAATATGACGGAATTTGCCTTCTCAGGCATCGGCGCCAATCCGCATTTCGGCACGCCCGGCAATCCGCATGACCGCAGCCGCGTGCCGGGCGGCTCGTCGGCCGGCGCGCCGGTCGCGGTCGCCGACGGCATGTGCGAGATCGCGATCGGCACCGACACCGGGGGTTCCGTGCGCGTGCCGGCGGCACTTTGCGGAGTGGTCGGGTTCAAGCCGAGTCGGCAGCGCGTGCCCACCGACGGCGCATTTCCCTTGAGCAGGACCCTGGATTCGATCGGCCCGCTTGCGTCAAGTGTCGAGGATTGCGCCAAGGCGGATGCGGTGATGGCTGACGAGCCGTTTGCGCCACTCGAGCCGCTTGCGCTTGCCGGGGTCAGCATCGGCATCGCGGAAGGACTTCCGCTCGATAGGCTCGACGACACGGTTGGCCCGGCGTTTGCCGGTGCGATCGCGCGGCTTGCGAGCGCCAAGCTACGCCTCAGCCACGAAAAGCTGCCGCTGCTCGACGACATGGTTGCGGTCAATGCCAAAGGCGGCATTCTGCCGGCGGAAGCCTGCGCGCTGCACCGTGACCGCCTGCAGCGGCGCGCGGCCGATATCGATCCGAATGTCCGGCTGCGGATCGAGCGCGGCTGCGCAGTCTCGCCCGAGGACTACGCCGCGATGTTCCGCGAACGCACGCGGCTCATTGCCGCCATGGATGCAAGGCTCGCCGGGCTCGACGCGCTCATCATGCCGACCACAGCCATTGTTGCGCCAACCATGGCGGAGGTCGCCGACCAGAGCACTTTTGCCGCGCGCAACGCGGCTGTGCTGCGCAACACTTCCATGATCAATTTCTTCGACCTGTGCGCCATTTCGCTGCCGCTGCCGCTGACGCCGCCGGCGCTGCCGGTCGGGCTTATGCTGGTTGCCCGCAATGGTCAGGACCGCAGGCTTTTGCGCATCGCGGCGGCAGTCGCGAAGCTCTTTGCCGCATAAACAGTGCTTGCCGGCGGCGCAGCGGTTTCCTAGCATTTCGTCAACTGAAAATTTTGCTCTACGAGCCTTCCGGGGAGGGACCGCCAATGACGCCGACCAATATGCCGATCCGCCTGATGCCCAGCCGCCGCGCTATGCTCAAGGGCAGCGCCGCAGTAGCTGCGGCGGTTGCTGTGCCGGCCGTGCTGCGCGCCCAAGGCGCTGCCCTGAAGGTCGGCGTCCTGTTGCCGCGCTCCGGCTTCGAGGCCGGCATCGGCCAAGACTGTCAGCGCGGCGTCGATGTCGCGCCCGGCCTCCTCAAATCGCTTGGCCTGCCTGCGCTGACGATCTTGGACGGCGACACTGAATCCAATGTCGATACGGCGCGGGCACGGGCCGAAAAGCTCATCAATGACGGCGCGCAGCTTCTGGTCGGTGCTTTCGATTCCGGCCAGAGCGCGGCGATCGCGCAAGTCGCCGAGCAGAAGGGAATTCCATTCGTCATCAATATTGCGGCGGCTCCGGACATTACCGAACAGGGCTACAAGTTTGTGTTCCGCAACTTCCCGACGGCGCCGATGATTCTGTCTGACGCCTTCGCCAATCAGCTCGAATTGTTCAACATCGTCGGCGCGGCGCCGAAGACGGTCGTGTTCATGCATGTCAATGACACGTTTGGCACGGCGATGTCGAAGGGCATCAATGCGGTGATGCCAAAGTTCAACATCCCCTATAAGATCGTCGAAGAGATCGCCTATGACCCCGCCGCCCGCGATCTTTCGGTTGAGGTGGCCAAGGCCAAATCGGCGAATGCCGACGCGCTGCTCGTCGTCAGCCGGCTCAACGATGCCATGTTGTTGACGCGCGAATTGGTCAAGCAGCGCTGGACGCCGCAGGCGATCATGAGCATGGGGCCGGGCTGGTACGAGGATCAATATCTCAAAACGCTCGGCAAATTATCGGACGGCCCGATCAGCTTCGTTCCGTTCCAGGACCCGAACAAAAAGGTGGCAAAAATGCTCGAAGCGGCGCTGGCCAAGAGCAGCCCGGGAGTCAATCTGAGCACCAATCACGTTTATACATTCGAGGCGCTGCTCATCGCCGCCGATGCCTATAAGCGCGCCGGCTCGGCCGATCCGAAGGCCTTGGCCGACGCCATACGCGCCACCAATATCACGGACAATGTCAGCATCGGGCCCGGCATCCAGTTCAACGCCAAGGGCCAGAACGACAAGCTCAAGGACGGCGCCATCCAGAATCGCGCCGGCAAGCTTCTGACCTTGGCGCCGAAACAGGCCGCCAATGCCAAGCCGGAATGGCCGATGAAGCCATATCAGGCCCGCGGCTGAAGGCGCTTTGGATTATGCGCGGTCAGCACCGGCCTATCATTCGCGCATTTCCCCGTAAGCGGGAATCCAGAGGCTGGGCTCCCGCTTATTTGACGCTTTTGCCGGGACGAGCGGAATGACGGGCAAGCCCTGGCGGGAACTGCGCTAGTGCCATTCGACGTCTATCTCAACGTTGCCGTCGCCGGAATCTTGACCGGCCTGGTCTATGGCCTGATGGCGCTCGGCCTGTCAGTTATTTTCGGCGTCGTGCGGGTGGTCAATTTCGCCCATGGCGAGATGATGACGATCGCCATGTATCTTGCGGTCGTTCTGTTCTCGCATTTTCATCTCGACCCGCTGTTGATGCTGGTGCCGATCGCCGCGGTGCTGTTCGCCTTCGGCTATGCGCTGCAGGCGGGCTTGATCAATCCTTTCATCACCCGGCCGGAGCACAGCCAATTTCTCCTGCTGGTGGCGCTGGGGCTCATCATCGTCAACACGCTTTTGATTGTTTTCGGCCCGGACGCTCAGAGCGTGCAGACGTCCTATGCCTATGACAGCTTTCAGATCGGGCTGCTGATCGTCGATGCCTCGAAGCTGTACGCCGGCGCCGCCGCGATCCTGTTCACTGCGGCCCTCTTTGCCTTCTTCCGCTTGACGCTGGTCGGCAAGGCGATCCGCGCCTGTGCCGACAATTATACGGGCGCACTCGTGGTCGGGCTCGACGTCAAGCGTCTCTACGCGCTCACCTTCGCCGTCGGCGCGGCTTGCGTGGGCGCTGCCGGCTGCATCATGACGCTGATCATCGACGTGACACCGATGCTGGGGCCGACCTATACGCTGCTCGCCTTTATCATCGTCATCGCCGGAGGGCTTGGGTCGATGCCCGGCGCGCTTGTCGGCGGAATCTTGATCGGCCTGACCGAGGCCTTTGCCGGCATCCTATTCACGCCGTCAGCCAAAAGCATGTTCGCCTTTGCCATCCTCGTGCTCGTGCTGCTGTTCCGCCCGCAAGGCATTCTCGGCAAGAGGGTCGCGTGATCGCTTCTGCCATCGCGTGGCTTGATCTGTCGCCGCGCGCCATGCTGTTTCTTGTTCTGCTCGGCGCGGTCTTGTTGATCGCGCCCTTCATTGCCAATGATTATCTGCTGACGGTTCTCATTCTCATTCTCTATTTCGCTTATGTCGGCCAAGCCTGGAACATCATGATGGGCTTTGCCGGGCAGCTATCGCTCGGCCACGCCCTCTATGTCGGGCTCGGCGCCTATGTCTCGGCCGTGCTGTTCACCCGCTACGGCGTCGGGCCGTGGATCGGGGTCCTGCCGGCGATGGCGACTGCGGTGACCTGCGGCGCGGCCATCGGATTTCTCGCCTTTCGCTTCCGCGTTGCCGGCGTCTATTTCGCCATTCTCACCATCGCTTTTGCCGAATTTGCGCGCATCGGTTTCGACCATCTGGATTTCGTCAATGCATCGGCCGGCCTATTCCTGCCGGTGGCGCAATATGCGCATAACGATCTGTGGCGGCTGCGCGGTAGTCCGGCGATGTTCTATTACGTGATTCTGGCGGCGACCGTGCTGGCCTTGCTGATCTGCCGCCTTTTGCTGCGCAGCCGCATCGGCTACCTCTGGCTGGCCATTCGCGAGGACGAGGTCGCCGCGCGCGCCGCCGGCATCGCTACATTCCGCTACAAGATGTACGCGGTCATGATCTCGGCTGCGGTGACCTCCTTCGCGGGGGTGTTTTACGCCTTCTTCTACAACAATCTGTTTCCCGAGCAGGTATTCAATATTTCACGCTCGATAGAGATCATCCTCGGCACCATCATCGGCGGCATTGGTACGCTGTTCGGCCCAATTCTCGGCGCTTTTGTCCTCACCGGCTTGGCCGAAGCCCTGAACTCGGCGATGGGTCATTTCGGGCTCGATTTGCCGGGCGCCAAACAGGTGTTTTACGGAATCTGCCTGCTCCTTGTTGTCATGGCACGGCCGCATGGGTTATGGCCGTGGCTGGCGCAGCGCATCGGTGTGGCGGAGCCGAGGAAATGACCGCGCTGCTGTCGCTCCAGAATGTGAGCAAGCGCTTCCGCGGCTTGGTCGCGGTCGACCAGGTCAGTTTCGACGTTCCTGAAGGCATGATCTACGCTGTCATCGGCCCGAACGGTGCCGGCAAGACGACGCTGTTCAATTTGATCGCGGGTGCCATGGTTCCCGACGCCGGCTCGATTACATTTGCCGGCGCTCGCATCGATTGCCTCTCCGCGGACGCGGTGTGCCGTCGCGGACTGGCACGGACCTTTCAACTGGTGCGGCCGTTCCCCGCGCTCACCGTCGAAGACAATGTGGTTGTCGGTGCCCTTCTGCACCGGCGCGATGTTGCGTCGGCCCGCGAGCGTGCCCACGACCTGCTGCGCCGGCTCGATTTGTCGGACAAGCGCGGACAGATCGCGGCCACGCTGACGCTGCCGGATCGCAAACGTCTCGAAGTCGCCCGTGCGCTGGCCACCGAACCAAAAATTCTTTTGCTCGACGAGGTCATGGCCGGGCTGCGGCCGACCGAAACCGACCGCATGGTCGCGATCCTGCGCGAGCTCAATCGCAAGTCTGGGCTGACGATTTTGCTGATCGAACACGTCATGCGCGCGGTGATGGCGCTCGCCTCGCATGTCGTGGTGCTTGATCACGGCACGATGATCGCGCAAGGCGCGCCGGACGTTGTTGTGCGCGATCCGGCGGTCGTGCAGTCTTATCTGGGCGCTGAGGCAGGCTGATGCTGCGCGTCGAAAATCTCAGCGTGTTCCACGGCGACATGCAGGCGCTCGACGGCGTCTCGCTCGATGTCGAAGAGGGCGCCATCGTTGCTATCATCGGCGCCAACGGCGCGGGCAAGACCACATTGATCAGGACCATCGCCGGAATGCATCGGCCGGCCCGCGGGCGCATTTTTTTCGGCGACCTCGATATTTCCGGCTGGCCCAGCCATCGCGTGTGCAATCTCGGCATCGGACAGGTAGCGGAGGGCCGTCAGATCTTTCCGACGCTGTCCGTCGCCGAAAATCTCGAAATGGGGGCCATGCTTCCTCGAGCACGGCCCGCACGCGCCAAGAATCGCGAACGCGCCTTCGCACTGTTCCCGCGACTGGCCGAGCGGGCACGCCAGGCGGCCGGCACATTATCCGGCGGCGAGCAGCAGATGCTGGCGATTGCCCGGTGTCTGATGAGCATGCCGCGGCTGATCATGTTCGACGAACCCTCGCTGGGGCTGGCGCCAACGATCGTGCAGAGCGTGCTCGAGGTAATCCGCGGCCTCAATCGCGAGGGCATCACATGCCTTCTGGTCGAGCAGAACGTCGCCCATTCGCTTAAGCTTGCCAGCCATGCCTATGTGCTGGAGAACGGACGGATCACGCTCACCGGCACCGGCGCCGCGCTCTTGGCCGACGACCGGGTACGCAGCGCGTACCTCGGGTTGTGAACGAATGCGTCAAGCGATGTCAGGGCCTACTCGGCCGGGCGGCGAAGCTTTTCCATGAGCGCCGCCAGTGCACCGACGCGCGCGCTAAGCGGCGCAGTCGGAAAGGCCCGGCGCAGCCGTTGATAGACGTCGGACGCGGTCGCCGCTTCCACATCGTCGAGAGTTGCTGCCATGGCGCGGGCCATTTCCGCCTCGGACCGCCCGCTGAGCGGCGCTGGGACCACCGTGACCTCGCCAAATGGATTTGGCGGTTCTATCCGCACTGTGACCTGCCGGTTGCCCATAGCCAACTTCCATCCACGCCCGGACCGTTTTCAACGCGCCATGCGCTGCCGGGTTCCATAGGCAGAGGGGTGGGATTGCGGCCGAGGGCCGGTGCGCTCGCCGGCACAGCAGCGGACTGATTTCGCGCAAGACGTGCAAAAAAGACTCCCCCGCGATCGAAATCGGCCTTCAGTTGTCAAGTCAGTTCAGCGGCGCGCCGATCGTGACGTTAAGCTTGCCGACGCCCTCGATTTCGCACTCGATCCTGTCGCCGGCGACGGTTGCGGCCACGCCCGACGGTGTGCCTGTCATGATGACGTCACCGGGCGCGAGCTCGACCATCTCGGAAAGCTTCGCGATGATTTCCGGTACATTCCAGATCATCTGATTGAGATCGCCGTCCTGGCGGATCTTGCCGTTGACCTTGAGCGTGATGCGGCCCTTGGCCGGATGTCCGATTTCTGCCGCCGGCCTGAGCGCCCCGCATGGCGCCGAATGGTCAAAAGCCTTGCCGATCTCCCAGGGCCGCTTGATGTCGCGCGACGCGATCTGCAGGTCGCGCCGGGTGAGGTCAATCCCGACGGCATAGCCATAGACGCAATCCAGCGCCTTTTCCGGCCCGATATTGCGGCCGCCGCTCTTGAGCGCGACGACGAGCTCGACCTCGTGATGCATGTCCTTCGTCAGGGACGGGTAAGGCGCGGTGCCGCCATCCGGCACGATGGCATCGGGCGGCTTGGCAAAGAAGAACGGCGGCTCGCGCACGTCGTTTCCCATTTCCTTGATGTGCTCGACATAGTTGCGGCCGACGCACCATAGGCGGCGCACTGGGAAATATTTGTTGGTGCCGGCAACCGGAATTGCTGCTTGCGGCGGCGGCGGGACGACGTAATTCTTTGCCTCGGTGCTCATGATCGCTTTCAGGTTGGGTGAGGAAAAGCGGGGCTTATAGGGCGGGAGCTGACAACAATCAAACGGAAGCGGCCACCGCCAGCGGCTCAACGATCGCATCCCGCGGCGGCGCGCCCTGCTCCTTGAGTTGCAGACGATAGAAGCTCGCATAGCGGCCGTTCTTGCGCAAAAGTTCGTCGTGGCGGCCACTTTCGACGACGCGGCCGTTTTCGACGACAAGGATCGTATCCGCATGCATGATGGTGGAGAGCCGATGCGCGATAACCAGCGTGGTGCGACCTTTGCACAATTCGGCCACGGCCTCCTGCACATGGCGCTCGGATTCCGAATCGAGTGCGGCCGTCGCCTCGTCGAGCAAAATGATCGGCGCGTTCTTGATCAGGGCGCGAGCGATCGAGATGCGCTGGCGCTGGCCGCCGGAAAGTTGCAGGCCGTGCTCGCCGACTTGGGTGTCATAGCCTGAAGGAAAGCTCATGATGAAATCATGCGCATGCGCGGCCTTGGCGGCGGCGATGATCTCAGCGTCGCTGGCGCCAAGATTGCCGAGCGCAATATTGTCGCGGATCGTGCCGCGAAACAGATGAACGATCTGGCCGACATAGGCGATCTGCGCCCGCAGCGAGCTGCGCGAAACTTCGGCAATATTCTGGGTATCGATCAAGATGCGGCCCGAACCAGCATCGTAAAATCGCAAGAGCAGATTGAGCACGGTGGTCTTGCCGCCGCCCGACGGCCCGACCAGCGCGGTGACTTTGCCCGGCTCGGCGACAAAGCTCATGTCGTTGAGCACCGGCGCGTCGGCGCGATAGGCAAAGTTCACACCGGAAAATTCGACGCGCGATTGCGTGAGCCTGAGCGCCGGCAAGTGCTCGTCGCTCGGCTCGCCGGGCGGACTGTCGATGACTTCGTAAAGCACGCGCACGCCGACGAGATTGTTGTTGAGGTCGATATTGAGGCGGGCGAGCCGCTTGGCCGGCTCATAGGCGAGCAGAAAGGCCGCCATGAACGAAACGAACTCGCCGGGCGTGGCGCCGGTCTCGATGACGCGGTAGCCGCCATAGATCGTCGCCAGCGCGACCGTAAAGCCGCCAAGCATTTCCATGATCGGGCTGGCGCGATTGGCAACGCGCGCCATTTTATTCGACTCGTGCTGTACCGCGGCGACGCTCTCATTTAGACGCCGCCGCATCTCGTCCTCGAGTCCAAAAGCCTTGACCATGCGCATGCCCTGTAGCGCCTCCTGCATGGTCTCGATGATACGCGTGCCGCCGGTGAATTGCATGCGCGCGATGCCGCGCACGCGGCGAATGACTTTGCGCAGAAAGAACAGCGCCGGCGGCGCCCCGATAAAGCCGAGCAGCGACATCACCGGATCCTGAATCACCATCACGGTGCACAGGCCGATCAGCGACATCAGATCGCGGCCGATTGCGGTGATCAGAAGATTGATGACTTGGCTCACCGCATTGGCGCCCGTAGTTAGTCGCGCGATGAATTCACTCGAATGGCGATCAGCAAAGAAGCCGATGTCTTCCTTCAACAGCTTATCGAACAAACGCCGCTGATTGTTGGCAATGATGCTATTGCCGATCCACGACAGCGTGACGGTCGAGGCATAGGTCGCAAATCCCTTTGCGGCGAAGATCGCCATTGCGATCACGCCGATGACGACGATGCCGTGATAATTGCGGTTGACATAGGCCTCATTCGTCATCGTGCCGAGCAGATAAGCGGTGAGGGCAGTGGCGGCGGCTGCAATCCCCATCAGCGCGAAGGCCAGCGCATAGCGCGGCCAGTAGACAAGGGCCTCATCGACAAGAAGCCGGCGGACCAAAGCATAGGTCGAGTAATTGTCGGCGGACGGCACCCTGTCGACTTGCATGCGTGTTCCACTACACCCCACCGCGGTCGCGCCGCGGCACGCCGTTCCTTGCCCCGAAGACTTCTCCTTTTCAAGTGAATTCGGGACTTGCCGTTGAAGCGATTGGATTTTTTCGCTTCAAGGGTGGCCCAATCCGCTGCAAATTCGGCCGATCGGCGCGGCGGCGCGCAACTTTTAGCCGCGCGATGTGAGCGGACCCGCGCTTGCAGGAACGGTTGGCTGCGAGCGTTCGGCGGAACGGCGTGCCATCAGCGCGCGTTCCCAGGCCAGCGCATGGCGGACGATGGTCGCGAGATCGTCGAACCGCGGCTGCCAGCCGAGCGTGGCGCGGATGTGCTCGCTTGCGGCGACGACTTGCGCCGGATCGCCCTCGCGCCGCTGCGCCATCTCGACCCTGAAATCGACCCCCGAGGTCCGTTTGACCATGTCGAGCACTTCTAGAACCGAAAAGCCGTGGCCGTAGCCGCAATTGAGCGTCAGCGACGCGCCGCCTTTGCGCAGATGGCGCAGCGCGTCCAGATGCGCCCGTGCAAGATCGCCGACATGGATGTAATCGCGGATGCAAGTGCCGTCCGGCGTCGGATAATCACTGCCGAAGACTTGCAGCTTCGGCCGCAGGCCCAAGGCCGCTTCGGCGGCGACTTTTATGAGGTGCGTGGCGAGCCGGCTCGATTGTCCGGTGCGATTGCTGGGATCGGCGCCAGCGACATTGAAATAGCGCAGGATCACATAGGCAAGATCATGCGCTTTGCCGGCATCGCGCAACATGATTTCCGTCATCAGCTTCGACCAGCCATAGGGCGAGATCGGCACAGTCGGCGCGTTCTCGTCGACCGGTATCGCGGCTGGATTGCCGTAAACCGCCGCGGTCGAGGAGAAAATGAAATGGCGGACGCCGCCCTTGACCGCGCATTCGATCAGCGTGCGCGAATTGACCGTGTTGTTGCGATAATAGCCGAGCGGATCGCGCACCGAATCCGGTACGACGATGGAGGCGGCGAAATGAATGATCGCATCAATGCCGTGGTCGCCGATGAGACGGCTCACGAGCGGCTGGTCGCCCGTCTCGCCGATGATGAGCGGTACGCCTTCGGGCACCGCCCAGCGATGTCCGGTCGACAGATTATCGAGCGCCACGACGCGTTCGCCGGCATCGCGCAGCTCATGGATCATTTGGCTGCCGATATAGCCGGCGCCTCCGGTGACCAGGACGGCCATGGCTCTCTCTCCAGAGCGGGTTGTCCGCACTACTATGATTTGATGAACATGCCGTTAGGGCCTGGTCCCGCAGCTGGGCGGTTCTCGGACGAGACCGTGCTCGGACGCCCAAGCTCAGACGCCCATGCTCAGACCAAAGTCTTGGTCGCCATGTCCGGCATGACTGCCATCAACGTCTGCTCGACTGCAGCGATCACCTGATCCGGCGCGATGTCGCGCATGCAGCGGTGATGGACCAGGCGGCAGACCGGCTTATGGCACGGCCGGCAGGACAAGGTTGTTTTCGTTTCGATCGTGCCGGCAAGCGGATTGAGCGGGGCCCAGTGCCACGGGCTGGTCGGCCCAAAAATCCCGATCACGGGGGTGCCCAACGCGGCGGCGACGTGGAGCAGGCCGGAATCGTTGGAAACCGCCGCATTGGCGCAGGAGAGCGCCAGGATCGCCTCGCGCAGATCATGACCGGTCAGATCGCGCGCCTTGCTCTCACTTGCGATTTCTGTAGCCAGGTCCTTCTCATTCGGGCCGCCCAGGATCCAGACGGCAAAACCGCCGCCCGCAAGCCTGCGCGCCAGGGCGGTGTAAGATTCCTTCGGCCAGCGCTTGGCAGGACCAACTGCGCCAGGAGCGAGCGCCACCACCGGCCGGCGTTCGCCGTCGAAGCCTCGCTCTTTGCGCCATGATTGGGCTTGTTCGGGCAAGACGCGCAGCTCCGGTAAAGGCCAGTCTGCCGGCAGAGTCTCGCCCGCCGGCAGGGCCAGCGCGCAGCAGCGGTCGACCATGCGCGGCAATCTCTTCTCGCCACGACGCAGATCGTTGAGGAGAACGACCCGGGCTTCGCCGATGAAACCGGTTCGCTCTGGAATGCCGGCAAAATAGGGCGCCAGCACCGATTTCCACGTGCGCGGCATGACCAAGGCGGTGCCATAGGCCTCCCGCTTGAGGCGCGCGGCCAGCGCGAATTGCTGCGCCAGCGCCAGGCGCTTGCGGGGCAGGTCGGCAACGACGGCTTGGCGCACGCCCGGCATGTAATCGGCCAGTGGGGCGCATAGCGTCGTGGCCAACATGTCCACGGGCCGATTGGGAAAGCGCTGGCGCAAAAGCCTTACGACCGAATGGCAGCGGACAAAGTCACCAATCCAGAAATACGGGACAATGAGAATGGGTGAGGTGTTGCCGTCATTCCGGCCGAGCTCCCCGGTATCCCCATGATATGAATGTCTGTTCATATCTATATGTGAACCATAATTCATTCATTCCAAGCGCGATTTTCCTGGCTACATTGCCGGAACGGGGCTGTCCAGTGTTGCACAGGCCGGAAGACTAGACGCTAATGGAGTCACCCAGCGCGCGCACACGAAGCAAGGAATGCTTTTCATGCCGGACGCATCTGCCAAGCCGTTTGGCGGGTCGCTTATCTCGGTCATTGTCACGACCTATAACCGTGAGGACGCATTGGATGCGGCCCTGCGTGCGCTCGCCCAGCAATCGGACAAGAATTTTGAAATCATCATAGCCGACGACGGCTCGCGACCGGAAACTGCGGCTCTTATCGAGCGCTGGCGCAGCCGCATGCCTGCACCGATCAAGATCAAGCATGTGCGCCACGAACATCGCGGTTTCCGCGGCGGCGAGATTCGAAACCGCGGCATTCGCGCCAGCGCAGGCGATCTCTGCATCTTTCTCGACGGCGATTGCCTGGCCGATCCGGGCTTTGTCGCCGCACATCGCAGCCTAGCCGAGCCGGGGTGGTTCGTCACCGGCAATCGCATTCTGCTGTCACGCGAATTGACGGAAATCGTGCTCGGCAAAGGCATCGCGGCTGAAACCTGGCATTTTGCGAAACTGCTCTCTGAGCGACTTCGCGGCCGCATCAATCGGCTGTTGCCGGCCTTGCGGCTGCCGCTTGGGCCGCTGCGTAAGCTTGTCCGCTCCGATTGGCGAGGCGCGCAGACCTGCAATCTCGCCGTAGCGCGGCACGACCTCGATCATATCGATGGATTCGATTGCTCTTATACCGGCTGGGGCTTGGAGGATTCCGATCTCGTCGTGCGCCTGCTGCATGCCGGTGTGCAGCGCAAGGACGGGCGATTTGCTACCGGGGTGTTGCATCTGTGGCATCCGCAGAACGACCGCTCGCAATTGGCCGCAAATCACACGCGGCTCGAGCAGGTGATGAGCGGCACGCGCGTGCGCGCGCTGTGCGGCATGTCGGCGCTCGGCGCTGATGATGACGCCCCGTTGGCGCGGGTTCGGCAATGGCGCAACGATGATGCCGCTCCGGTTACCTGAGGCTCCGCGCATCTTGGTCATAGCGCTGCGCCGGCTCGGCGATGTGCTGCTCACGACGCCGCTGATCCGCAGTATCAAGCGCGCATTTCCAGGGGCCGCCATCGATGCCCTCGTATTTGCCGGCACCCAGGGAATTTTGGCGGGCAATCCCGATCTCGCGCGTGTTCATGTGCTCCCCCCGCGTCCGACCTGGCGCGAAAACCTTTCGCTGCTGCGGCAGATCGCCAAGCGCTATGACCTTGCTCTATCGACCCAAACCGGTGATCGGCCGACTCTTCTTGCCGTCGTTGCGGGATGGCGCAGCGTCGGTCTGGTCGAACAGCATGGCGGTGTTGCCGACTTCAAGCGTTTCGCGCTCAGTCGCTCCACCACAAGCGATCGCACAAGACATCGCCTGCTCGACATTTTGCAACTGGCAGAGCTTATTGGCGTTCGCGCCTGTCCCGAAATTGTCGTGCCAAGCGGTGCGGCGCGCCCGACGTTTGCGCCGGCGCAACCCTATGCCGTCGTGCATGCTGCGCCCATGTTCACTTACAAGCGCTGGACCCTTGATGGGTGGCGCAAGCTTGCGACGGCGCTGCGCGAGCGCGGCCTCGCCGTTGCCGCGACCGGCGCCGCCGCCGATCGGCGCTATCTCGACGAGGTCTGGGCGGACGACAAGGTTGCGCGCCTTGATGGTAAGCTCGAATGGACCGATCTGTCCGCCTTGATCGGAGCCGCGCGCGCCTATATCGGGCCTGATACCGCGGTGACGCATCTGGCTGCCGCAACCGGCGCCCCGACAGTAGCGCTTTATGGGCCGACCGACCCGCGGATCTGGGGACCCTGGCCGCCGGGCGGCCTCGATCGGCCGTGGTCGGCCGCCGGCACGATCCAGCACCGCGGCAATGTCTGGCTCGTGCAAAATCCGCTGTTGTGCCTGCCGTGTCAGCAGGAAGGCTGCGAGCGCCGTCCGGACAGCCACAGCCAGTGTCTCGATGCGCTCACCGCCGACCAGGTTGTGTGCGCGGTTGATCAGGCGCTTGCGCTGCGACAGGCGGCGTAACGCTGGTCGCCCCCCGCATCGTCCTTTGCGCAAGCTCGGCGATGCCGGTACGCGTATCATGCGCCGGCCGCCAGCCGGCCGCGATGAGCTTTCCGCAATCGACGCGCAGATTGCCGCAATAGCGGTCCCACAGATGACCGAGCCGAATCAAGCGCAACGGCATCTCGGTATAGCGGATCTGCGCAGGGACGAGCAGCGCGCGGCGGCCGTAAGCCTTGCGGACGCTGGCAATGAGATCGGCCATGGTCGGTGGAATTCCCGGATCGGCGAGCAGATAGATCTCGTTCGGCGCCGCCGGTCCAGCGACAACAAAGCTGAGCGCGGAGAGGAAATTATCGATGCTGAGATATGAACGCCGGTTGGTGAAATCGCGCACCGGCAGCGGCAATGGCAAGCGTGCGGCACGCAGCAGAACCGCGAGATCGCCGCGCATGCCAGGGCCGTAAACCGGAACCAAGCGGAGAATCGTAAACGGCACGCCGGCGCTGCGTATCGCATGCTCCGCCGCGAGCTTCGAGCGGCCCTGCGCGCTGGTCGGCATGGCGGGGTCGCGTTCAGTCAGCGCATGATCCGCGGCCGGTCCACTCTGCGCCGAAATGGACGATGTAAAGACAAACCGCCGGATGCCCGCCTCCGCCGCCGCTTGCGCAAGGCGTGCGGTCGCCTGATGATTGATGCGATCGTACAGCGAGACAGCAATGCCGCGGCTGCGTTCGATCCCTGCGAGGTGAACGACAGTATCGATGTTTTCGAGTAACGGACGCCAGTCGAATGGTTGCGCGAGATCGGGATGCTGCACGACGTCCACGCCGTCGGAGAAGGCGCGGACATGTCGCCGCGCTGCGGCGCGCACGGCTTGGCCGCTCCTTGCAAATGCCGCGACCGCTGCACGGCCGAGAAATCCGGTGGCGCCGGTCACCAGCACGCGATTCATGGCATGGCCTGAGAGCAAATCCGACTCATTGGAGCAAGCGAAACAACAAGATCAAGATAACGAAACCGCATGACGGCTAATAGAGCGGCGGCTGTACGGGCGCGGTCGGCTGTCCCAGCGCACCTGATATCAGATCGAACTGCGCATAGCTTTGCGCTTCGCATTTGTCGGTGCCCACCGCATAACGCGCATCGGCGACGGCATTGTCGACAATGAAGATCGCATAAATGCGCGCATGGCCGTGATCGTTAAAGCGCACGCATGTGAGCCAGGTCCAGCCCTTGATCGTATCGACCCAGCGCGGCGCGGAAATCTCAAATCCATCGTATGAACGAACGTCTTTCAGGACGGACTGAAGATAATTGGCGGCAAGCGTGACGTAGGACGGCTCGGCTGGCGGCGGCACCGCATTGCGCGATTGGGCGATCTCGCTGCATCCGGGCAAAACGGCCAAAGTCGCGGCCAAGATCACGACCAATGCAAGGCGACGCGCGACCCTCGGCAACAAGGCAGGACGATGAAAGATACGCCACCGCGACCACAGTCCCGCCACGAAATCTCGCCATCTGGGGGAGGGCTTCGCCGGTTGTAGGGACAGAGATCTGTATTCTAAAGCGGTTCGCGGCGAGCAAGGTGTCGTAAGGGGAGAGCAAGACATGACGCTACCCGGCACCTGATATTGCGGTACGCTATTGATCGATTGTGCGATCTGACAGGATGGTTAACGTCGCGCGATGCAAACGCCGCGTGGGCCCGATGATCGGGCGGCAGCCATGATCCGCAAGCGCTCGCTTGCCGCGGCGGCTGCCGTGCTGTGGCTTGCGCCAATGCTCGGCTCCTGCGGCGGCTTTGTTGCTGATCATTGGCCGCATTGGGCCGGCGGGCTGCCTCCCGATGCACCACCGCGTCCCGGCGCTCCCGGCTATGAAGAATTCATCGCCCACGGTGAAGCTCCGCCGGCGCCGTCCGCTGCTGCCGCGGCAGCCGGCGCAGCTGCCGCGGTGGCGGAGACACAGGCCGGCAGCGTCCCCACCGAAAAAGCCGGAGGCGGCAAAGTCCATGTCGGCCGCGTTCAGTCCGTGCCCCCGCAGCAGACTATCCAGCAGGAAAATGTCCAGCCTGAGGCTGTCACTGCCGCGCCGCCCGACGACGCGAGCGTCACGCGAGGCGGGCTCTATTAGAGCGCTACCCTTATGTTGCCATCCACGGGCGTCGCGCATCACGCCACGCCGGCGCGCAGCAGATCGTGGAAATGCACGATACCGACCGGTTGGCCTTGCTCGACGACAATCAGCGCGGTGATTTTCGACGCATTGAGAACCTGCAAGGCCTCGCTCGCCAGCTGATCGGGCCGAACTGTTTTCGGCGTCTTCGTCATCACCGCGTCGACCGGTGCTTGCAGAAGGTCGGCACGCATGTGACGGCGCAAGTCGCCGTCGGTGATCATGCCGGCAAGCTTGCCGTTATTGTCGGTGACGGCCACGCAACCGAAGCCTTTGGCGGACATTTCAACGATCGCTTCCGGCATCGGAGCGCCGCGCCGGATCAATGGCACCGCGTCGCCCGGATGCATGACATCCCGCACAAATTTCAACGCGGCACCGAGCTTGCCGCCGGGATGAAACACGCCGAAGTCGAGCGCGGTGAAGCCTCGGCTTTCCAAAAGCGCCATGGCCAGCGCGTCGCCGAGCGCAAGCTGCATCAGCGATGATGTCGTCGGCGCGAGATTATGCGGGCAGGCCTCGCGCGCGGCCGGTAACGTCAAGACAATGTCGGCGGCCTGGCCCAGCGTGCTGTCGGCGTTCACCGTCACGGCGATCAGTGCAATGCGGAAGCGGCGCGAATATGTGATCAGATCCTTGAGCTCTTCAGTTTCGCCCGACCAGGACAGCGCCAGCATCACGTCGTCCGACGTGATCATGCCGAGGTCGCCGTGACTTGCGTCGGCGGCATGGACGAAGAAAGCGGGCGTTCCGGTCGAGGCCAGGGTCGCCGCGATCTTGCGCGCGACATGGCCGGACTTGCCCATGCCGGTGACGATAACGCGGCCCCGCGCATCGCGAATGGTCTCGACCGCGGCGACGAAAGGCGCGCCAAGTCCGTCCGCCATGGCGGCGGAGAGCGCCGCTAGTCCGCCGGACTCCGTGTCGAGCGTACGCAGCGCCGAAGCGATATGCGCGTTCACCTTCGACTTCGGCCTGCTGGCGTCGGATGCGCTCATCTTCCCCGGTGCCCTCACCCAAAACCCCAATCCCGGCCGGCGCACCGGCGCAACGCTCCTACGACCGCCGTCTAGTTCCCCCAGGCCGCAAAGGCATCGGCGAAAGCGCGATCTCCGGGCGGGCCCTTTTCGAGCGCCAGAATGGCGCGTCCGCCGTTGTTATAGACGATCGGAATGTCGAACCATGGCCGTTGTTTGAGCAATTGAATATTGCGCTGCAGATCGGCGTCAACGGCAGAAAGGCCGATCAGGAAAAATCCATTGGTGACTTTGACGGCAAGGCCGGCGAGCGGCGTGCCGCGCGCTTGCTCGGATTCCTTCATTAAAACCCCAGGCACATTGGCGACGCCGCCGCCGGGGAAATCCGGGGGCAGGTTGAACATGATCTCGATCGTGTGGCTGGCCGGAAGCGCCTTGTCGGTATTTCGCCGCAGCGTCCAAGTCGCCGTGATGTGCCGCTCCGGAATTTCGATGTCGGCGCGCACCTGCAGCTCCGGCGCGAGGCCGGTCCCGGGCGAGACGGTTTCAGTGCGCCAGACCGCCGAGCCGACATATTGCTTGCCCTGCGGATCGTTCGGATCCTCTTCATAAAGCACGACGCGCTGGGCGACCGCGGGACCCGCCTGGTTGGTGCTGGCGCGCGTGCCGGGCGCCTGCCCGGGACCTTGCTCTTGCGGCACGCGGCCGGAGAATTTCGGTTCTGCCGTCGGCGCCTGCGTCGTGGCACTCTGCCGCGAGCGCATATGGGACACAAACTGATAGACATAGGTGATGTTTGACCATTGCCACGAGATCGTCGCGGCAAGCCCGGCGAAGATGACGAGCACGATGGCGAGCCGGGCGATACCGCGATAAGAGCGCGGCGGCCGCGGCTCGGCATAGTGGTCCTCGTCGAGGTCATGTCCCGCTTGCGGCGGTGTTGCGGGCGGCGGAAAGGTCGTCTCTTCGTCCTCGAAATCATAGGACGGCTCGAGTGAGCGCAGCCGCGGCGCTGCGTCGATAACATCGGATGTGTCGTCGTCGAAATGTGGCTCGATCCGGTTGTGTGGCGCCGCCGTATCGTCCTCGTCCGCATCGTAGCGTGGCGGCCGCGCCCCATAGGAGGCGCGCGTGTCGCGCGCCGATTTCGCGGCTTTCGCCGAAGCCGTGCCGAGGTCGTCGACGTCGTGGATCACATTGCGCAGGCCGCGCAGTCCGTCACGCGGCGGAGGAAAGCTGCGCGCATTGAGGAGCCGGCTGCGCGCTGTCGATTGACCGGGCGGAGCGGGTGCATCTTCTGGAACTTCGTTCGGGAGCGGCGCCGACGCATCGCGGCGCAGCCTTTCGGAGCGCGGTGCGGCCGGCGCTTCACTGAGGTGCGGCGCCGTGCGTTCGCGCCGCGGTGCCGGCTGGGGCCCTGCCGGCGGAAATGGGGAAGCCGTTTGCACACGTGCGCTTGGCGGGTTCGGCCGCAAAGGCGGCGCGGCCGGACGCGGCTCGGCGCGCGCCCTGCGCACGGTCTCCGCCTCGACTTTGCGGATCGCGTCCTCGAGCGCCAAGCGCTCGCGGGTAATGTCGGCTTCCGAAAGAGGCGGGTCGATCGAGCGCAACTGCGACACCAGCGCGGCTCGGGCCCGCTCATAGAGCGCCCGGCGGGCTTCGCCAGAGCTGGTACCGAGCCCGTCGACGGCGCGGGCGATGAGCGGGTGATAGTCTGCCATCTTTACGAGTTTACGCTCGACTCACAGAAGTTGCATCTTAGGCTTCGAAGGGATTTTGCATGAGGATCGTGTCCTCGCGCTCCGGGCTTGTTGATAACAGCGCGGCGGAACATCCGATCAGCTCTTCGATCCGGCGGACATACTTGATCGCCTGAGCCGGTAAATCAGCCCATGAACGGGCATGCGCCGTCCGCTCCCGCCAGCCGTCGATGGTCTCGTAGATGGGCTCGACCTGCTCCTGCGCATGCTCGCTTGCTGGCAAATAATCGATCTCGCGGCCGGCCAGCCGGTAGCCGGTACAGACTTTGATCTCATCGAAGCCATCGAGAATGTCGAGCTTGGTCAAAGCAAGGCCATGAATGCCGCTGGTGCGTACGGTCTGCCGCACCAATACCGCGTCGAACCAGCCGCAACGCCGGGGCCGGCCGGTTACGACGCCGAATTCCTTGCCGCGCTCACCCAGCATACGGCCGATCTCGTTTTTCTGCTCGGTCGGAAACGGACCCTCGCCGACACGCGTCGTATAGGCTTTGCATATGCCGAGCACATAGCCGATCGCGCCTGGTCCGAGCCCAGATCCCGTCGCCGCCTGCGCTGCTACCGTATTCGAGGACGTGACAAATGGATAGGTGCCATGATCGACATCGAGCAGGGCGCCCTGCGCGCCTTCAAACAAGATGCGCTTGCCCTCGCGGCGCTTTTGTTCCAGCAACGACCACACCGAATCCATGTAGGGCAAAACCTGCGGCGCCACGCTGATCAGCTCTTTGCGCACCTCGGCGGCATCGATGACCGGCAGGCCCAGGCCTTTGCGCAGCGCGTTATGATGCGTAAGCAGCCGCTCGACCTTGCGATCAAGCGTCGCACCATCGGCGAGATCCATCAGGCGGATAGCGCGGCGGCCGACTTTGTCTTCATAAGCCGGCCCGATGCCGCGCCGCGTGGTACCGATTCGCAGCGCCGCACTCGCCGATTCGCGAATCGCGTCGAGTTCGCGATGCAGCGGCAGAATGAGCGCGGTATTCTCGGCGATACGCAGGTTTTCAGGCGTGACGCTGACACCCTGCCTCTTGAGCTGCGCGATCTCGTTGAGCAGAGCGTGCGGGTCCAGCACCACGCCGTTGCCGATCACCGAGAGCTTGCCCGGCCGTACCACGCCCGAGGGCAGAAGCGACAGCTTGTAAGTGACGCCGTTAATGACAAGCGTGTGGCCGGCATTATGGCCGCCCTGGAACCGGACAACGATGTCGGCCTGCTCGGAGAGCCAGTCCACGATCTTGCCCTTGCCCTCGTCCCCCCATTGGGAGCCGACCACGACAACATTTGCCATGAGGAATTATCCCCAAAAGCCCCGATAACAGTTGAGATGAATAGGATATCGGCCTTAGCCGACTGTTCCGGATAATGGATGCGGGGGTCGGACGCAAGGAAAACCGGCTCCGTCTGGGACCCATCAGTTCCCTCAAGTCATTGGCGTGACGGGCAATTCGCTGTCAGGGCTGTGGCGCGCATGCGGCCAGGCGGGGCGCATTCTGCGGCAAATTTGGCTTTGCTGGCGGCAAGGACAGAGCCAATCTGATGCGAGGGGGTGTTGGCGGCATGTCGGTCCGGCACTGGTCGATAGTCCTATTCCAGGCTAGCTCCTGCGCCCCGTAACTTGTGGACAACAAGGACTGCGCCGTCATGCCGGGGGCACAAGCCGCGAGCCCACGTCGCATCTATCTGCTGCTTTCGCTGACCTCGCTATTTTGGGCCGGCAATGTTGTCATCGGTCGGTTCATTGCCGGCCACGTTCCGCCGATCACGCTCTCGGTCATTCGCTGGGGCGGCGCTACTGCCCTGTTGCTGCCTGTGGCCGCGCGGCACCTCGCGCGCGATTGGCCGCTCATCCGCAAGCGCGCTCTCCTGCTCGCCTTTCTCGCGCTGACCGGTTTCTCGGCCTACAACACGATGGCTTATTACGGCCTGCAATACACCACGGCGATCAACGGGCTGTTGCTGCAATCGGTCGCGCCGCTGTTCGTCGCCTTGTGGTCATTTATCTTGTTTCGCGACCAGCTGACGCTGCGGCAGGCCGGCGGCATTTGCCTGTCGCTTTCTGGCGTCGTCGTGATCATCTGCCACGGCAGCCTCGATATTTTATTGAGCATCGATTTCAATCGCGGCGACATCTGGTTTGTGATAGCGCTTCTAATCTATGCCTTCTACACGGCGATGCTGCGCAAGCGGCCGGACATTCATCCGCTCTCGTTCCTCGCCGTCGGAATGGGAATCGGGGCCGTCCTGCTTCTGCCGGCAATGGCGCTGGAGCTTGCGCGAGGAGCAACTTTCATATTCGACGCGGAAAGCGTGGCAAGCTTCATCTATATCTGCATCTTTCCCTCGCTGCTTGGTTACCTGTTCCTCAATCGTGGCATCGAGCTGATCGGCGCCAACCGCGCGGCACCGTTCATGCATCTGGTCCCGGTATTCGGATCGGTGCTGGCGATCCTTCTGCTCGGCGAGCGCTTCGAGCTGTTTCACGCCATCGGCTACATGCTGGTCTTCGCCGGCATCACGATCGCGACGCGACGATAATCAGAACCGCAGCGGCTTGACCTGCTGGACGTTCGGAATCTTCTGCACCTCGGCCAGTACTTCCGGCGGTACCGCGCCATCGATTTCGACCAGCGCAATAGCGTTGCCGCCCGCCGACTCGCGGCCAAGATGGAAGGTCGCGATATTGATGCCGGCGCTTCCGAGCACGGTGGCAAAGCGGCCGACAAAGCCAGGCTTGTCCTGGTTGGTGACGTAGAGCATCGACGGCCCGAACTCGGCATCCATGCGGATGCCCTTGATGTCGATGATGCGCGGCCGTCCGTCGGCATAGACGGTGCCTGAGACCGAGCGCGTCTGCCGGTCGGTCACCACGGTCACGGTGATCAGGCTCTCGTAATCGCTCTGCACTTCGCGCCGCGTCTCCTCGACGGCAATGCCGCGTTCCTTGGCCACGACCGGCGCCGAGACGACATTGACCTCTTGCAGCATGGGACGCAGCAGGCCAGCGATGGCGGCCGAGGTCAGTGCTTTCGTGTTCATATGCGCAACGCCGCCGGCAAATGCGATCTGCACCTTTCTGATACCGGTCTCGGTGAGCTGGCCGGCAAACGAGCCGAGCTTCTCGGCAAGTGCGATGAAAGGCTTGAGCTTCGGCGCCTCCTCGGCGCTGATCGAGGGAAAATTGACCGCATTGGTGATGGCGCCGCGCAACAGATAGTCCGACATCTGCTCGGCGACCTGCAGGGCGACATTCTCCTGCGCTTCGGTGGTCGAAGCGCCAAGATGCGGCGTGCACACCACGTTCGGCAATTCGAACAGCGGGCTGGGGGGCGGCGGCTCTTCGCGGAATACGTCGAGCGCGGCACCGGCGACATGGCCGGACTTGAGCGCTTCGAGCAAGGCTGCTTCTTCGATCAGTTCGCCGCGGGCGCAATTGATGAGGCGGACACCTTTTTTGGTGCGGCCGAGTGCCTGCGCGTTAATGATGTTGCGGGTTTTGTCGGTGAGCGGCGTGTGCAGGGTGATGAAATCGGCGCGGCGCAACAGCTCATCGAGTTCGACTTTCTCGACGCCCAAATGGAGGGCGCGCTCGACCGACAGGTAGGGGTCATAGGCGATCACCTTCATCTTCAGTCCGATCGCGCGATCGGCGACGATCGACCCGATATTGCCGCAGCCGATGATGCCAAGCGTCTTGCCGAAAATCTCGACGCCGAGAAATTTGTTCTTCTCCCATTTGCCGGCGCGGGTCGAAGCATCGGCTTCCGGAATTTGCCGAGCGAGCGACAGCATCAGCGTGATCGCGTGTTCGGCCGTGGTGATCGAATTGCCGAAAGGCGTGTTCATCACGATGATACCGCGCGCGGTCGCGCCCGGAATATCGACGTTATCGACGCCAATGCCGGCGCGGCCGATGACCTTCAGGCCGTTTGCCTTTTCCAGAAGTTTTGCGGTGACTTTGGTGGCGGAGCGGATGGCAAGCCCGTCAAAGCCGCCGATCGTCTCCGCCAGCTTCTCCTTGTCCTTGCCGAGAGTTGGCTGGAATTCGACCCTCAAGCCGCGATCCTTGAAGATCGCAACCGCGGCCGGCGAGAGCGCATCGGAAATCAGGACGCTGGGTGTCATGGTGATGTCCTATCCTGTCGTTGTCCTGAGGTGCGAGCGAAGCGAGCCTCGGGGGACGCCCGCCCGGTCGTTCATCCTTGGAGGCCGACCTTCGGTGGGCACCTCGGGATGACGGGCCGAAGCAGTGAATCACGCCGCTTTAGCGAGCGCGTCTTTGGCTTTGGCGTAGGCCCAATCGAGCCACAATGTCAGCGCCTCGACGTCGCTTCTCTCGACGGTCGAGCCGCACCAGATGCGCAAGCCGGGCGGCGCGTCGCGGTAGGCGTCGATGTCGTAGGCGACGCCCTCCTTATCGAGAGATGCGGCGATGCTCTTGACGAAAGCGGCCTGCGCGTCGGCCGACAGCCGCAGCACGCTCGGATCGACGACTTTCAAGCACACCGAAGTATTGGAGCGCAGCGCCGGGTCGGGCGCCAGAAAGTCGATCCAATCGGTGCGCGCCACCCAATCGGCAATTATCTTGGCATTGGCGTCGGCGCGCGCCTGCAAGGCCTTCAGCCCGCCGATCGATTTCGCCCATTCCAGCGCGTCGAGATAGTCCTCGACGCAGAGCATGGACGGCGTGTTGATGGTCTCGCCGATGAAGATGCCTTCCATCAGCTTGCCGCCCTTGGTCATGCGGAAGATTTTCGGCAACGGCCATGGCGGGCGATAGGTCTCGAGTCGGGTCACGGCGCGCGGCGACAGGATCAGCATCCCATGCGCTGCCTCGCCGCCGAGCGCCTTTTGCCAGGAGAAGGTGACCACGTCGAGCTTGGGCCAGTCGAGCGCCTGGGCGAAAGCAGCCGAGGTCGCGTCACAGATGGTCAGGCCTTCGCGGTTCGCGGCGATCCAATCGCCATTGGGCACTCGCAAGCCGGATGTCGTGCCGTTCCAGGTAAAGACCACGTCGCTTGCCGGATCGACTTTGCTCAGGTCGGGCAGCTCGCCATAGCCGGCGCGCAACACGCTGACGTCTTTAAGCTTGAGCTCCTTGACGACATCGCTGACCCAGCCCTCACCGAAGGATTCCCAGCTCAGCATCGTGACGGGCCGAGCGCCGAGCAGCGACCACAGGGACATTTCGATCGCCCCGGTATCGGAAGCCGGCACAATGCCGATACGATAATCGGCGGGCACCTGCAGGACCTCGCGGGTCAGATCGATGGCGCGCTTGAGCTTGGCCTTGCCCGGTTTTGAGCGATGCGAGCGGCCCACGAGGGCGTCTTTGAGATTTTGCGCGGCCCAGCCGGGGCGCTTGGCGCAGGGGCCGGACGAAAAATGCGGCACGAGCGGCCGCACGGCAGGCGTCTTCAGCGTCATGATCTACCCTTCCAGATAGCCGCCCCTCGTTGGGGAGGGGTGTCCCGCCGTCGCAATTAAGGATTCGCGGGCGCGCCGTCAAGCGCTACCAGTGCAAGACCACTCCGTATTATTACGGAGCGCCTGAAAGGGCTCTGCAAATCGTAGCTTAGAATTTGAAGCCAGCGCCGACGCGGGCGCTGGAAATCTTGGCGAGAATGTTGGCCACCGGCGCAAACTGCAAGAACTCATATTCACCGCGCACGAATATGTTCTGCGTCAGCGCCCAGTCAAAACCACCGCCGACGGCGAAACCGTAGAACAGGTTTGAGGTTTTTCCAGTGCTGGAGGGGAAATCGTAATTGATACAGGTTGTGCCGTTCGGCGTGCACGGTACAACCTGATTGCTGCTGGACGAATTCTGCTGACCGGAAACATCCGCGGTGATGCTGTAGCTGCCGAGCCCCATGGCGAAGCCGGCAAAACCGTACGGCAAGAAGTTGCCGAAGACATACCCCACGCGTCCCCGCAGCGAGCCAAAATCGGTCATCGAAAGCGAGCCGGTACCGGTAACATTGACCGAGTAGAGCGATCCGCCGGCCGACGCAACGCGGCTCACCGGAGTACCTGTCGCTACCGTCGTGAACGGGGCGTGGATGTAGTTGGCCTCGACGCCCAGCACCAAATCCTGCCATTGCGTGTTGTAACCGGCGAAGCCGCCGAAGCCGGTGGCCGTCGAATTGTTGTTGTTGCCGAGCGTGATGAAAAGGTCCGGATGAATGACGTTCAAGAGCGCTGTCTGCTGCAGGCTGTCGGCAATCAGCGGCTGGGTCGCTTTGGAAAAATCGACATTGCTGCTTGAAAAATTGAATTGACCGCCGGCGTAGAAGCCTTCCCAACGGGTGAACCGCGCCGGGCCCACCGGAATCTGGGAGCCGCGCAGAACGTCGAGATCGGCTGCGGCGGCGCTCGGCGCAAGCGCGATCAAGAACACAGCACGGAGGACCCAACGCATGAGCCGCGCCCTTTCATTGCCTGGCGCGCGTTTAGCGGCCAACGGGCGCGATCATCAGGCATTAACCTTAATGGAGTGTTAGCTCGGGCCCGCGGCGGGTATGGCGACCAGCCTCGGAAAGCGGGCAGGGCGCCAACCTGCGGATTGCAGCCGCAAACGAAAACGGCGCGGTCGCCCGCGCCGTTTTCGACTTTGTTTGATCTCTGTTGGATCGATCAGCCGCGGGTCGACAGCGGATATTGTGGTGGTGGCGGCGGCTGAATGGCGACCGGCGCAGGCGCCACGGGCGCCGCACAGCAGTCGACCGGGAAGCGCCAGCGCATGCCCAGCATGAGGTCGTTGGAGCTCAGATGATCCCATTTGAATGAATCGGGGTTGCAGCTGCCGATGCAGTGAACTGTATCGGTGATCGAGCCGTAGTTGAGATAACGATAGGCAAGCTCGACACTGAAGTTCTGCGTCACCGCATAGGACAGTCCGGCGGTCAGGGCCCAGGCGAAGTGCGCCTCGGTTGGATTTTGGCCGCTTCCAGCCCCGCCGTTCGCAAGGCCGGTGCCGATATCGACGAAATCGCTGAGCGTGTTGAAGGCGACGCCCACGCCGGCGCCAATGAACGGCGTCAGGCAGTTCCAGGTCCCGAGATCGATATAGCCGTTGGCGAGAACCACCGTGGAATGGATCGAGCCGGTGTAAGTATCGACGCCCACGCCGCCGACGCCATTCGTAAACATGCCAAATGCATTGACGGCCGCCTTGGTGCGATATTCCGCAGTTACATCGGCGCGGAACCAGTTGTTGAACTCGTAGCCGGCGCCGATGCTCAGGAACGTCGTGTCATCGATCGACCAGTGCTGGAACTGGAAATTGCTGTTGTTGGCCGGATTCTGCTCGAAAATGAGCTTGGGCCGATTGATGATGCCGACACCGACGTCGCCGCGCAGATACCAGGCGCTGCCGCAGCAAGGTTCCGCGACAGGTGCTATCGGTGGCGGCAGAGGCATATCGGCCGCGAATGCCCCGCTGCTGACGAGCGCCGCCAATGCGGCGCCGATGAGGGATTTGACGCTAAACATGGCTTCGTCCTTTCTGCGACGGAGCCGCGCCCAATGCGGCGCACCGTCGTTGAGACTGGACGAAGTAAGGCAGGAAATGTTTAAGCGCCCCTTAACCTTAACGCTTAACCATGATGATCAATCGCGACGCGGGACCGCAACCTGCAGTGGATCATGCAAAATCTCGGCGGCGCGGTCGGTCGAATCGCCGGGCGCGCGGCGACCTTTAGATTTCATCAACAATTGTGGCAGGACGAATCAGGCGAGCAGTTCTAGTCCGCGTCGTCGTCGAGCTCGCCGATATGGTGCTGCGCATAGAGCTCGAGCCCGAGCTTGGCGACGAGATCGAGCTGGGTTTCAAGGAAGTCGATATGTTCTTCCTCGTCATGCATCAGCTTTTCGAATAGATCACGCGACACGTAATCGCGGACAGAGTGAGCATGCGTCGCCGCCTCCTCATAGAGGGCGCGCGCCGCCATTTCGAGAGCGAGGTCGCAGTCCAGCACCTCTTTCACGTTCTGCCCGATATGTAGCGGATCGAGTACTTGCATGTTGGGAAAGCCCTCGAGGAAGATGATCCGCTCGACGAGCTTGTCGGCGTGCTCCATCTCTTCGATCGACTCCTTGCGCCATTGCTTGGCAAGAGATCTGTAGCCCCAATTGTCGAGCAGCCGGTAATGCAGCCAGTACTGGTTGACCGCCGTCAGTTCGTGCCGGAGCGCCTTGTTCAGGTAGTCGATAACGCCGGGCTCGCCTCTCATAATACATGCTCCTGCAATTGATTGTGGTGATTCACGGCGGGCTTTCCGATTATAACGGGTGCCACGGCAGCGAAAAGGCTATCTGCTTCTTCCGGTATGCCAGGCGATTGGGGCGGATTTCCTTATTGTTTGCCTGCCTACGCGGTGTCGCGATGGAATTCGCAATCAAAGATGCGCAAGCCGCGATCAGGGGCCGGGCTGGACCGCTGCGTGCGGCGACGACAGCTTTGGCAATGATGGCGATGCAGCTTTAAGGTGCGGAGCGCACCCGTCCGCAACAGGCCGTGCCGGCCGCGGTCAGCGCGTCGTCCATGATACGGCGAATGGTGCGAGCGCAGCGCCCGCATTGCGCGCTGCAGCCCAGGCATTGATACACTTGTCCAGTTGTACGCGGCGCGTTTTCGCTGCCCGACAACGTGGCGCGCACATCGTGGTCGGTGAGCACGTTACACGAGCAAACAATCATTTCAGGAAAAACCTGATGCGGCGAGAAGGAGCGTTGGCTTGTCCCTAGACCAGGCCGAGCGAGCATGCAAAGAGAAAATCACTCTTTTTAGCCATTCTAATTTTAACCTGGTGCTTCGGCGATCCAAGCTTAACCAGGCAAGCCCTACCCTAGGCGGCCGCTTCTTCCTCGGCATCATCGCGCGGCGGCCGGCGATAGCGGGAGCGCAGGCGGCACAGCCGAGCCGGCACCGCGAGCAAGTCCTCGAACAGGCCGATGAGGCGCTGGCCGCGGCCGAGCCCGCGATCGAGCGCCGCCATGGTGCGGGCAAGGCCCGGATCGTCGTCATTGACCCAAACGCGCAACACCGAGCTGAACAGAAGCGCCAGCCCCTGCGCGCGCACCATGCCGCGCGGCCCGGAAGCGCCGATGCCGGCCGCGGTCAGCATCCATTGCTGCGAACGAACGGCGAGCCCGTTGAAGGCCAATGCCAGCGGCGGATTAGTCGCCGCCGAACGGATCAGTGAACGGATTGCCTCGCGATGGGGACCTAAAATTTCGAGCCGGCGCATCAGGACGTCGAACAGCCGCTCGCGCGGCGGCTCCTGCGCCATATCGGCGAAGTCTTGCGCCAGCACGGCACGATCGGTCGCTTTGACATGCGCGGCAAGAATTGCGAGCGGCGAGCCAAATTCATCGCGCAACCGTGCGAGCGACAGGCCGGCGCGCTCGGCGATTTCGGCAAAGCCGATCTGCTCGAACCGCTTGTCGGCGAGAAGGCCAAGGAAGGCAGCGATGATCTTTTCACGATCGCTGGCGTCTGGCGGCGGCGCGGCATGGGCCGCGCCGGAGGCGCGGTCGGCTCTAGGCGCCGATCTACGGGCAGGTCGGTGGGCCATGAAACGCCTCCTTGCAACGCCTTCCGATGCCTCCAGCCGCACTTCTGGCGTCCGATCCCGGCCGCAGCAGTCTTCCCCTGATCGCGCACGAAGCGAACCGCTATCAATTTAGGCAGGGCGCCGCGCGGTTCCAAGTCCGATGCAAGTCCGATGCAGGTCCGATGCAGGTCCGATGCAGGTCCGCTGCAATGCCGACGCAAGTCGGAGGCAAGCCGCCGGCGCGTTGCGACTCAGTCGTACCCGGGAGTGCGAGGGACGCCTGGTTTAGCCGGCGAGCTCGCGCGACCGCGCCGTCGCCGCCTCGACCGCCCTGACCATCAGCCGCGCAAGGCCGTCCTGACCCATCAACACGGCGAGCGCCGCAGCGGTGGTGCCGCCGGGCGAGGTGACGTTTTCACGGAGCGCCGCCGGCGCAAGTGCCGAGCGGTGCATCAATTCGCCGGCGCCTGCTACTGTTTCCCGCGCCAGCTTGGCGGCGAGCTCCGCCGGCAGTCCGGCCGCCGCGCCGGCCTGCGCCAGCGTTTCGGCGAGCAGAAAAACATAAGCTGGACCCGAGCCGGATACCGCCGTCACCGCGTCCATCAACGACTCATCGTTGACCCATTCCACCGCGCCGGTCGCCGACAGCAAACGATCCGCGAGCGCGCGCTGCGCCTCGTTGGCATTGCGCGGCACCGCGACTGTGATGCCCCGGCCGATTGCGGCCGGCGTGTTCGGCATCGCGCGCACAACGGCACAGGGCTTGGACAGCGCGGACGACAAAAATTGCAACGTCCGCCCGGCCATGATCGACACGACGATCGTCGCTGACGATATGACCGGTAGCAGCGGCGATATCGCCTGCGCTGCAACTTGCGGCTTCACCGCGAGCACGATCGCAGTCACATCAGCAAGCGTCCGCAGATCGGGATTGAGCATGACGCCGCGCTGCGCGAGTGCAATGATTTGCGGCGACGGTGCCGGTTCGATGACGGCGACCTTGTCAGGATCAAGCTCAAGCCGCAGCCAGCCCTCAAGCAGGGCGCGCCCCATATTGCCGGCGCCGACCAGCAGTAACCGGCCGGAGAAATCCCGCAACGACCTTGCAGGAGCACTCACGCCTGGCCCGAGGTCTCGAACATGGCCGAATCCATCGCTTCGCGTGCGGACTTGCCGGCCCAGATCGCGAATTGGAATGCCGGGAAATAGCGCTCGCAGGAATCAAGCGCGGTGCCAAGCACCGCTTCGCACTGACGGCCTGAGGCGGCAACGCCGCCAGCGAGCACCAGCGCGTGGCGGAACATCACCACGCCGTTCTGCGTCCAGACATCGAAATGCCCGATCCACAATTGCTCGTTGATCAGCGCGATGAGCTGTTGCACCTGCGCCAGCCGCTGCTCCGGCACCTTCATGTCGAACGCGCAGGCCAGATGCAGCGCTTCGATGTCGCTCATCCAGGTGAACGAGACCTGATAATTGGTCCAACGTCCGGTGACCACGAGTCCGAGCTCGTCTTCGCTCGCGCGTTCAAACGGCCAGTTGTTGCCCGCCGCCATATGCTCGACCACGTCGAGCGGGTTGTTGTTCTGATCTCTTGCGATTTCAATTAAGGACATGCCGCCTCCACAGGTGCCGCTTGAAGTGGAAATGCGCACGCCACAAGCACTCCGAAAGGACTTGCCTGCCGCATAATCGATCGGCCGCGGGCGAGGCGAATCGACGCAGGAACAAATTCCGCACCAGCCAGCAGCCAATTGACGCAGGAACAACTCCATAGGGTGGATTGACCGATCGCCGCGAATCGGCCGCGCCACCGACTATAATCGGCTTGCCTATTTCCGCCAGACTCCGCGCAAGCGCTTCAGCCAGCACCGATACCGGCACTCATGAGGTGATTTGGCCGCCCCGCACAATGCACGATTTGTGACCGTCCACAGCTGCGACTGCGACAAGTTGACTCAACGGAACTTTGATCGAGGCGGGCGGCGGTTCAATCGAACAGGCTGGAAACCGACTCTTCGGCGGCGGTTCGGTTGATCGCCTCGCCGATGAGCTTGGCAATGGTCAGCACACGAATGTTCTTGGATTCGGTGACAGCTTTGGTCGGCTGAATCGAGTCAGTGATGACAAGTTCCTTCAGGCGCGAATTGGCGACGCGGGCAATCGCGCCGCCGGACAACACGCCGTGGGTGATATAGCCGTAGACCTCCTGCGCGCCCTTCTCCAGAAGCGCATCGGCGGCGTTCACCAGGGTGCCGCCTGAATCCACGATATCGTCGACCAAGATGCAAATGCCGCCCTCGACATGGCCGATCACATTGGCCACCTCGGATTCGCCCGGCCGCTCGCGGCGCTTGTCGACGATGGCGAGCGGCGCATCGATGCGCTTGGCAAGCCCGCGCGCGCGCACCACGCCGCCGACATCCGGCGAAACCACGATCACCTTGGAGAGATCGAAGCGCTCCTTGATGTCGCGCATGATCACCGGCGCGGCGAATAGATTATCGGTCGGAATATCGAAGAAGCCTTGGATCTGCCCCGCATGCAGATCGAGCGTGAGCACGCGGTCGGCGCCGGCATGGGTGATCAGATTGGCGACGAGCTTGGCAGAGATTGGCGTGCGCGGCCCGACTTTGCGGTCCTGCCGGGCATAGCCGAAATAGGGGATCACCGCCGTGATGCGTCGCGCCGAGGCGCGGCGCAGCGCGTCGATGATGATCAGCAATTCCATCAGATGGTCGTTGGCCGGATATGACGTTGACTGAATGACGAATACGTCGGCGCCGCGGACGTTTTCCTGGATCTCGACGAAGATTTCCATATCGGCGAAGCGGCGCACGACGGCTTTGGTCAGCGGATTGCCGAGATATTGGCCGATCGCCTGGGCCAGTGCTGGATTGGAATTGCCGGAGACGAGCTTGATTGCTCCGTTGTTGCTCGCCATTCCGCTCTCCTCGCGCGCGCTTTACGCCCCGCGCGACCTGATACAAGCCGCTGGAAAGGCTGGCAATATGATTCCCTGCCTTTCCCCGCAGCTTTTTCTGCTGCAGTGCCAATGGCTTCGCAAGTATTAAGGGCGCGCCGGGAATAGCACAGGGCGAGGGGATCGCCGCATTAACCCTATTCGCTGTTTTGCTATTTCGCTATTCACCCATCAGTACGATCGCATTGACGTGCCGGCCGTAATCGGATTCGCCGCGGTGCGTGGCGCGCCGATAGCTGAAAAACCGTGCCGGATCAGCATAGGTGCATAGCCCGACATCTTCGATCTGGCTGACGCCGGCCCGGATCAGGCGGGCCGCAATATAGCCGGCGAGATCAAACAGGGCGTAACCCGGGCGCGCAGCGGCGGCAAAGAAGCGATCCGAGGCTCGATCCTCGGCCGCGAACCGCGCCATCAGATCCGGGCCGACCTCATAATTGGCCTGCCGGATCATCGGTCCGATCGCCGCCCGCATATGATCATGCGCGGCGCCAAGCCGCTCCATCGCCGCGACGGTCGCTTCGATGATTCCGGTCAGCGCGCCGCGCCAGCCGGCATGCGCGGCGCCGATGACGCCGGCCTGCGGATCGGCCAGAAGCACCGGGCCGCAGTCAGCCGTGGTGACGCCGATAGCGAGCGCACGCATCCGGGTGACAATGGCATCAGCGCGCGGCCGCTCGGTTGTGCTCCATGGCGCCTCCGCCACGACCGCATGGGGCGAATGGGTTTGATAAACTGTGAGAAACCGCTGCGGCTCGACGCCGAGCATCGCCGCCATGCGCGCGCGATTTTCCGCCACGTGGGCCGCTTCGTCGCGCGACCCGGTGCCGCCATTGAGGCTGGCATAAACGCCGCCTGAGACGCCACCGGCGCGAGTGAAGAAGGCATGGCGGATGCCGGTCAGCGCCAGCGACGGGGCTTCGATTTTTATAGCGATCGTCATGGCGTCGTTTCGAAGCCTGGCAGCGCGCCCAGCCGTGGCGCCGCGATGGCGATGGCCTTGAACAATTCACCCATGCCGCGCGCGCCGTCGGCAATCAGCCGCGACAAGGCGCTCTCGATATCGGCGGCCTTTTCGCGCGGCGCCTTGGCCTTCAGCATGGCGGCACGCTGCTCGATGCCGAGCCGCAAGAACAGATCGCGTTGCCGGACCGGTCCATGGATGCGCGCGCCCATGCTCTCGGCGCACTGCGCCAGCGCTTCAAAATCGACATGGGCGGTCAAATCGGCTTTGCCCGGGGCGCGCAGGGGATCCGTAAATGAATGTCCGACGACGGCCTGCAGCGTGTCGCCCAAGCCAAAATGTGCATGACCATAATCGATGATCAAGGCGGCGCCCTCGTCGCGCATGCGCCGCCCGAGCTCGAGTGCGATGTCGTCGGCGCGCCATTCATAGATTGCGCCTTCGGGCGCGCCGCGCAATGCGCGCGGCATGGAGGCTTCGAAATGCGGCAAGGGCTCGCGCGCCGCGCCGATGCAAAGATGACCGTCGGCCTCGACGTCGACGACGCGCTCATGCCAGCCGTCGGCCTGCTTGACGGCCTGATGCACCGGCAACGCGTCGATGAATTCATTGGCGACGAGAATACTCGGCCCGCTCGGGACATCGGCAAGCGCGCCGTGCCAGAGGATCGGCACGTCGAGGCTTGCCAGCCGGCGCTGCTGCACCGTTTGCAGCGCCGGGCTGATCTCGACCAGATGCAGGACCAGCGCTTCGCGGAAACCCGGCATCACCCTGGCGGCGCGCAAGGCGTCATGCATCAGCGTGCCGCGCCCGGGGCCGAGCTCGATGACCCGCACATTTTCCGGCGCCCCCATCTGCCGCCAGACCGAGGCCATCCATAATCCGATCAGTTCACCGAACATCTGGCTGATCTCGGGCGAGGTGACGAAGTCGCCGCCGGCGCCGAGCGGGTCGCGATTGATGTAATAACCGTATTGCGGGTGGGTCAGGCAGAGCCGCATATATTCAGCGAGCGGCATCGGTCCGGCTGCGGCGATCAGCCGACGAATTTCAGCTTCGAGCGGCGTGCGCCCTTCAGGCATCTTTGCTCTTGATCTCGGGCTTGCGCATGCCGACAAAGATCAGCAGGACGAGGCCTGCGAGAATCAGTGGAATGCAGAGCAGCATGCCCATGGTGAGCCAGCCCGAGCCGAAGAGAAAGCCGAGCTGGATGTCGGGCTCACGGAAGAACTCGCACAAGCTGCGCGCCACGCCGTAGCCGATGGCGAAAATAGCCGTCACCAAGCCCGGCCGTTTGAGCGCGCTGGCGCGCACCGTGAGGCCGAGGACGACAAACAGCAGGACGCCTTCAAGCGCGGCCTCGTAAAGCTGACTGGGATGGCGTGGCAGCGGGCCGCCATGGGGAAAAATCATCGCCCACGGTACATCGGTCGGTCGGCCCCACAATTCGCCGTTGACGAAGTTGGCAAGGCGGCCGAGAAAAAGGCCGATTGGCGCTACCGCACAGGTCACGTCAGCGAGCGATAAGATCGGGATATGACGCAGTCGCGCGAACGCGATGACGGCGATCATGCAGCCGACGACGCCGCCGTGAAACGACATGCCGCCGTTCCAGATCTGAAATATCTCGCTTGGATGCGAGGCGAAGTGCGCAAGGTTGTAGAACAGCACGTAGCCGATGCGGCCGCCGAGAATGATGCCGAGCGTGATCCACACCACGAAATCGTCGAAGTCGAACACCGTGAACGGCGCCGCTTCGCCCCACAGGCGTGCCGAGGCAATGATAGCGCGCGCATAGAACCAGCCGGCGATGATGCCGAAGATATAGGCGAGCGCATACCACCGGATGGCGAATGGCCCGATCGAGATCAGTACCGGGTTGATCGCGGGATATGGAATGACCGGCAAGATGAACATAAGGGCTCTCAGACCGCGGACCGTTTACGTGTAGAATGCGCCGCGGCCATCCATGGCATGCCGCTGCGCCGGCGCCGCCAAGCCCCTTGCGGCCGCGTCGCACCATCGCCATTGTGTTTGCATATGGCAAGCAGGCTTACGGGATTTGTCGGCGTTATCCTTTGGCACGATTGAAGCGAAGAAGGACCGGCTTCGGAGAGGGACATGGTGCAGACGACCAACCGGTTTTTTGACGAAGTGGCCCGCCTAATGAACGACGCGGCAGGGGTTGCGCAAGGTGTGCGTCGCGAATTCGAGACGCTGTTTCGCAACCAGGCGGAGCGTTTCCTGCGCGACCTAGATCTCGTCAAGCGCGACGAGTTCGAGGCGGTGAAGGATATGGCGCGTCTTGCGCGCGAGCAAAACGAGGCGCTCAAGGCGCGCGTTGCGGCCCTGGAAGCCGCGCTGGCGGCGAAGCCGGCCGCTTCATCGGCGCCTTCAGGGCCAGGCCCGGAAATGAATCCGGACAATCCGAGCGTGAACTGACGTTCGTCGCCCATCCGTTCCTTGTTTTTCCGGGCCTGCGCCGCTATAAGCGCCGCTTCCGCGCTTGCTACAGCACCCCTGGAGGCGCCGCGCGGGCTTTTGACCTGAAAATTCAATCGTTTAAACGAAGGAACAGGCTATGGCGACGGTCAATGTGATCAAGGCGGCAGCACGTCCGCGGGCAGGCAAGGGGGCCGCCCGGGCCGAACGTCGCGCCGGCCGCGTCCCCGGAATTATCTATGGCGACGGCAAGCCGCCGCTGCCGATCTCGGTCGATTACGACGATCTGCGCCATCGCATATATGCCGGGCATTTTCTGACCACCATTCACGACATCGACATCGAGGGCGTGAAGCATCGTGTCATTCCGCGCGATTTTCAGCTCGATGCGGTCAGCGATTTGCCGCTCCATGTCGACTTCATGCGGCTGGGCGAAGGTGCGACGATTCGCGTCAAGATTCCAATCATCGTCAAGAACGCCGACCAGTCGCCCGGCGTCAAACGCGGCGGCACCGTCTCCATCGTGACCCACGCCGTGGAGGTGCGCTGCCGTGCCGACGCCATCCCGAGCGGCATCGAGGTCGATGTCGGCTCGCTCGACATCAACTATTCCAAGCACTTGAGCGACGTCACGTTGCCGGACGGCGTGCGCGCGGTTGTCGGCCGCGACATTACGCTGGTCACGGTAGTGCCGCCGTCGGGTTATGCGGAAGAAATGAAGGCCGCGGCCGAAGCCGCCGCGGCGGCCGCCGCCGCGGCGGCAGCTGCAGCCGCAGCGCCTGCCCCCCCGACCGGCGCGCCAGGTGCAGCGCCGGGAGCAGCGCCTGGTGCTGCTCCCGCAGCCCCACCGGCTGGCGGCCCCGAGAAGAAGTGAGGCTTGCCGCAATAACGCGGGGCAAAGCCGATGCTGCTCCTGGTCGGTTTAGGAAATCCGGGGGCACGCTATGCCGGCAACCGGCACAATATCGGCTTCATGGCCGTGCAAGAGATTGCCAAGCGCCACGGCATCGGTCCGTGGCGCCGGCGCTTTCAAGGCTTGGCCTGCGAGGGGCCGATCGGCGGCGAGCGCGCGCTGCTGCTGCTGCCCGGCACGTTCATGAATGAATCCGGTCGCGCGGTCGCCGCGGCTGCGCATTTCTACAAATTGCCGCTTCCCAATATCACTGTGTTTCACGACGAGATCGATCTGCCGCCCGCCAAAGTGCGCGTGAAGATCGGCGGCGGCATCGCCGGGCATAACGGCCTGCGCTCGATCTCCGAGCACATCGGCAACGATTATCGGCGCGTGCGCATCGGCGTCGGTCATCCCGGCAACAGGGACGCAGTGCAGCATTATGTGCTGAGCGATTTCGCCAAAAGCGAGCGCGACTGGGTCGAGGCGCTGCTCGCGACGCTCGCCGACAATGCCGGACTGATCGCGCGCGGCGAGGATGCGAGCTTTCAGAACAAGGTTCATCTCGCCATGGTGGCGAAAGGGTTCGGCGCGCAGTCGGCGGACGACAACGGCGACACGGCGTGAAGCGCCGGCGCACGGGATTTCAGGATTATCGCAATGGGCTTCAAATGCGGCATCGTCGGCCTGCCGAACGTCGGCAAATCGACCCTCTTCAATGCGCTCACAGAAACGGCAGCGGCGCAGGCAGCCAACTATCCTTTCTGCACCATCGAACCGAATGTTGGCGAAGTGGCCGTGCCTGATCCCAGGCTCGAGACTTTGGCCAGACTTGCGAAATCAGCCGCCATCGTGCCGACACGGCTGACATTCGTCGATATCGCTGGCCTTGTGCGCGGCGCCTCCAAGGGCGAGGGGCTTGGCAATCAGTTTTTGGCCAATATCCGCGAAGTCGATGCCATCGCCCACGTGGTGCGCTGTTTCGAGGATAGCGAGGTGACCCATGTCGAAGGCCGCATCGATCCGATTGCCGATATCGAGACGATTGAGACCGAATTGATGTTGGCCGATCTTGAAAGCCTGGAGCGGCGCGTCGACGGGCTGAGCAAAAAAGCCAAAGGCGGCGACAAAGAATCAAGGGAGACGCTCGATCTGGTCAATCGCGCGCTTGCGCTCCTGCGCGACGGCAAACCGGCGCGGCTCACGGAGCGCAAGCCCGAGGAGGAGAAGAGCTTTCGCATGCTTGGTCTTCTGACCTCGCTGCCGGTGCTTTATGTCTGCAATGTCGACGAGGCCGCCGCGGCGACCGGCAATGCGTTTTCACAGACGGTCGAGGAACGCGCCAAGGCCGAAAGCGCAGCCGCCGTCGTCATTTCGGCCAAGATCGAAGCGGAGATCGCGGTGCTGTCGCGTGACGACCGTAACGACTATCTGGCCGCCATTGGGTTAAAGGAGACGGGTCTCGATCGCCTGATTGCTGCGGGCTACGCGCTGCTGCATCTGGTCACGTATTTCACCGCCGGTCCAAAGGAAGCGCGCGCCTGGACCATCACGCAAGGCACCAAGGCGCCGCGGGCCGCCGGCGTCATTCACTCCGATTTCGAGCAAGGCTTCATCCGCGCCGAGACGATCTCATACGCGGACTATGTCGCCTGCGGCGGCGAGGCCGGCGCACGCGAGGCCGGCAAGATGCGGCTCGAGGGCAAGGATTATGTCGTGCAGGACGGCGACGTCATGCACTTCCGCTTCGCGACGTAACCGCGGATCAGGCGCGGCAAGGATCAGGGTTAAGACGGCGCTTCAGTAGCCTGCCTGCTGGTTCCTCATGCCTGGCCCCTGATTCATGGCTGACCCCTGATTCCTGATCGCGCCCAAGTGCTCGTTGATGCGGAACACGATAAGCACGAATTCGGCGGCGATGCGTGCCAGAATTATCCCTATGCAGGCACCGAGCACGCTAACGATCAGAAAGATCATGCCGACGAATGGATTATAGGCCATGGTCGTGAGTGAGCTCACGCAGCCGGCAAAGCCGAGCAGGATCGCGATCACGACGGCAAGCCAATAGAAGACCTTAATGACCGTGGGCGTTACGAACCGCTCCCACTGGAACAGGTCGCCCAGGCCGAACATGATTCCCCCTCACCGATAGCCGTCCCGCTCCGCAGACTGCACGCCATGACCGAGGCGGTCAATCAAGACCCGCTGGCTATGTCGGCAGGGCCGCTTCGGTTCGGGCCAGCGGTCTCCCACACGGCATAACCACGACAATTTTGCGGCATCGGAACCGCGGCGGTTAGCGCGGTAGACAATCCCGACAGGAACGTGCGCCGCCCAGAGGAGTTAGGGTGGTGGCTCGGGGGTTGGTTCCAAACATTGAGCCGAGCAAGGCGAAGGGAGTAGGCCATGAGAGCCCTGAGATTCTCGATTTCCCATGCGACACTTGGCGGGGCGCTGAGTCTGGCGCTCGTTGCCGCCGCGCCGGTCGCAAATGCACAGATGGTCACACCGCCGCTGGCGACCGTACCGGCGGTACAGACCACGACCACCACGACGGTGCATACCATTCGCACCGTCCCTGTACACAGCGCGCGCCGTCAAGTCGTTACCACACGGACCGTCACCCGAAGCATCACGCCGGCTGCAGCGCCGATCGCGCCGCCCCCGCGGCCTGTCTATGACACGGTGGCGCCGGCCGTTGCAGCCGCGCCCGTTGCGGCAGCCGTCGGCTCCGAATATGCGGCGCCGCTCTACGACGTGGCGCCGACGCCTGCACCGGTGGTCGCAACCGCCCCGGTCGTGGATTCAGGCCCGATCGCCGCCACCCAGCCGTTCATCTATCGCTACATTTACGAACCCGATCGCATCCTGGTGGTTGATCCCATTACTGGCATCGCGGTGCAGGCCATCCCGCGCTGAAGCGTCAAATGCGCGGGGAAAAGGGTGCCGCGAAGCGGCGCGCCTTCGCAGCGGCAAGCGGATCGTTTCAGAAGGAGGATGCAATGAAGAACCCTGCAGCACCGATCGTCGTGGCGACCATGCTGCTCGGTGCCGGGGCTGGTCTATTGGCCGGTCTCCCCAATGCTGCTGTTGCGCAGAGCAATGGAATCGGCGTCACTCCCAAAGGCGCCAGCAACCCCGCCACCAACAATGCGGGGCGGGATACGGGTGTGAGCGGCGCCATCCAGCAGAAGCCGCTTTTGTCTCCGGCGCAGCGCAACATGATTTACGCGGAAGTCAGCAAGGACAAGAGCAAGTCATCGCCGCGCGACTTCGCGCCGGTCGTCGGCGGCGATGTGCCGCCGATGATCGAATTGTACACGCTGCCGGAGGACGCGCTGGCGGCGGTCCCTGAAGCCAAGATCTACAAATACACGATAGTCGAAAACAAAGTCGTGGTCGTCGATCCGATCAAGATGCGCATTGTCGATGTCATCGGGCCGCCGCCACAGCAGCCGCAACAATAAACGAGCGTGGCTTTGGCCCGATAAGCCGCTGCGGCCGACAAAGCGCGGCGTGCTATTGCGACACTTTCTTGCCGGCTTGCAAAACCATCTGTGGCAAGACGTCAAGATAGGGTCCCATGAAGAAGGCCTCGCCGCTTCCCTCGCCGTAATATCGGTCGTAGGCGGCTATCATCGAACGCACCGGGGCGACGCAGGCCGGCATGGAAGCGACGATGATGTCGCCAAGCTTGGCGCCGAGCTCCGCCGGCGCGGTCGCCTTGTAATCAGGATTGGATACGACTGCATGCACAATGCAATCGGTCGCAGAGCGCACGAGCGGTTCCGTCGCGACGCTCTTCTGCTGCGGAGTCAAGTTTGCGCCGCTTGGATCATCGAGCGGACCGGTGGACACGGCAATGAGGAGCGCCGTGCCGAAGAGTGATGCGAGAATCATGTGGTTGTCCCTTACCCTTGGCTACAGCCTTAGCGGCTTTTATCTGCGGATCAAGGGCAAAGCTTGGAGCCGCCCCTCGGGCTTGCAGATTCCTGGTTCCATGGCGCCGGCGTGTTATATTGGCGGCGGCAAATTGACGGAGCGCGGTTCATGATACTTCCCCCTGCCTTGATCCTTGGCGTGCATCTGATGATGCCTGTCGCCGATAGCGTCCCCGATCTCAATGTGGAGCAGGTCTGTCAGGGTATCGCACAGCAGGGGGGCGTGACGTTCCACGATACCGCCGTCGGCCAGGAGAAGCAGAATTGCCTCGATAGCGAGAAGGCCATTCGCGAGCAGCTGGTGAAAGAATGGTCGAGCTTTGCGCCTGCCGACAAGACCCATTGCACGAATGAATCACGGATGGGCGGAGAATCGAGTTACACCGAACTGCTCACGTGCCTGGAAATGGCGCGCGACGTCCGTAAAATGAACAGCGAACAGAACAGCAATACGGTCCTGCCGGCCGCCACGGCGCCGAAGCCGTAGCCGTAGCAAAGCAGGCGGTAAACGCCGAACCCCGCTCGCCCTTAATAGCCGATCAAGATCTCGCTGACCGTCGGTTTCGCCGCGCGCATCGCGGGATCGGACGAGCTATATTCCTTATCCGCGCTCAAAGCCGCGATCGCATCGGGCGCGGCTTTCGGATCGGCCCTCAGACTCAAGCCGGATTTACAGCCGCCGGGCAGCGTGGCGAGCGCGCCGCCGTCCCAGTCGCTCACCGTGGCCACGCCGGTCTTGTCGAAACCCTTGAGCTTGAACGGCTTGTGATTGAGTCTTTCCAGCTGCGCCAGTGTCAGGCCGAGTTTCATGCCGCCGGGCGCGGTCCAGATCGATTTTCCGTTGATGACGATCAGATAAGTTTCGCTGCGGGCGGCTGGATTGGACCACCACACTTCGAGCCGATTCTTCGGATTGTTTGGAAAGAGAACCGAGGCCGGCACCTTCGAACCGCCGCTGGCATCGACGTCGGTGAAGGTGATGTTCTTGGAATCGTAGGTCATCGCGAGCCGCAGATGGCTCGAATCCTTCGAGAACGGCCCGCTGCAGGCGACAACGCGTGAATTTGCCAGTGCGGAACCGCGCGGCCCGGCGGCCGATGCGGCCGTTGCAGCGCCGGCGTTCGCATGAATGGCGGGCTTGGCGGCGCCGGACGGCTGCGCCACTGCCGCCGGCACCGGCTGTTTTATTTGTGACGGCGCGAGCTGATCATCGGCATCAAGATCCGGATTGGTCTGCGATGCCGGCGCGCCCGTGCTTGCCTTGGCGCTTTTGTGCCGCGTCGGCTTTGGCGGTTGCGCCGGCGGCGGCGCAGCCTGATCAGGCTCCTCGCGAACCGTCGGCGGATAAGGGGCTTGATCCGGCCCGTTGATCTGGGCGGCCAGCGGATCGGCACTCACCAGGCAAATTGCAAATGCCACCACGCTGGTGGCCAAACCGCTGGCGACCGGCGCGGCACGCCTCCATGCTGCACGCATTTCCCCGTCTCCCTTGCCCGATTACGGGACAATAGCACGACAGCAGCGGCGCGCCGCGCGAAAATTTTTGCTGGGCTTTTCGCAATGCCCATAAGAACACCGACATCACACCGCAGCCCGGTGCGATTGGGCTGACCTCAGCCAAACCGATTTTCAGTTGAGACGGGGCTTTAGGTTCCGAGAACTTCGCAAGCGTTGCGTCTGCAGGTGTCGGCCGGAGAAATGTCGACCTGGAACAAAGGACCTTGCAGTCCCCCTCGACGACACGTTCGGCCCGAGTTGTCACCCTGCCTTACGCGTCTTAGCTACGTTTCTTGGGTGCGTTCCGTTACCCATGTCTCCGGGCTGGACAACCCATGTCTTAGGTACGTTCTGTCACCCATGTCTCCGGGCCGGACAAACTGATTTTTGGTGGAGCCAGGGGGAGTCGAACCCCCGACCTCTTGAATGCCATTCAAGCGCTCTCCCAACTGAGCTATGGCCCCTCCGTCCAGGCATCGGTAGCCAGTAATCAGAAGGCACCAGAAATCTGACTATGGCGAACCAATGACCGACTTCTGATTACCCTTCCTCCTCGTCTTCGATGTCGCCGCCGATAATATCGGTGACATCGGCATCTTCTTCTTCCTGTTCTTCGATGAACGTATCGTCGTCGAGCGACTCGTCCATCTCGACGTCTTCCTCTTCAAGCTCCGGCTCGGTCGCGGCGGGCTTCTTCGCGGTGGCTCCGGCCGCTTCGGCATCCGCCTCTTCCAGTGAGACGGTCTCGATCTCCTGGGGCTCGGGCACAACGACTTCTTCGGCAGGAGGCGACCGCTGTGCCGCCGCGGCATCGGGACGCGTGCGGGTCACGAGCGGTGCGACCTCGTAGACTGTGCCGCATTTCGGGCAGTGGATCGGATCTTTGTTCAGGTCGTAGAACTTCGCGCCGCAACTGGCGCAGAGCCTTTTCGTGCCCAGTTCGGGTTTGGCCACGGCGGATTCCTTGCGTAATTTGGGTGCTTCACTTGGCTAGTCGCGGCGTCCCTGTCAATAGTCGATCGACCGTGATTGTCGCCTTAACGCGCCGGATGACGCCATCCGGTCGGCCGTGATAGACCGCCGCCATTAAGCCGATCTTGGCCTGTTCCGGCCTGACCTCGCCCCATGCAGTCGCCTTCGACCCGTGTTCCGCTGACCGCCCGCCGCAACGGTCCCCTGGCCGGAAGGCTGCGCGTGCCCGGCGACAAGTCCATCTCGATCCGGGCCCTGATTCTGGGCGCGCTGACTGTCGGCGAGACACGGGTTTGCGGCCTGCTCGAAGGCGGGGATGTTCTCAACACGGCCAAGGCATTAGCGGCGCTTGGCGCACGCATTGAAAAGATCGGCAACGGAGCCTGGTCGATCCGGGGCGTCGGCGTCGGCGGCTTCGCCGAACCGGCGGATGCGCTCGATTTCGGCAACTCCGGAACCGGCTGCCGGCTCACGCTTGGGGCGGTTGCAGGCTGTCCGATTACGGCGACTTTCGATGGCGATGCCTCGCTGCGCAGTCGGCCGATGCAACGGGTGCTCGATCCCCTGGAGCGTATGGGCGCCCGGGCGCTGGTTTCAGCCGACGGGCGCCTGCCATTGACGCTCAAAGGCGCACGCGACCCGATTCCCATCATATTCGAGCCGCCGGTTCCCTCGGCTCAGTTGAAATCGGCGACGTTATTGGCCGGGCTATCGGCGCCTGGCGAGACAGTGGTGATCGAGGCCGAAGCGACGCGCGACCACACCGAAAAGATGCTCACGCATCTCGGCGCACAAATACGCGTTGAGCCCACAGCCAACAACGGCCGCCGCATCACGCTCACGGGGCAGCCCGAGCTTGAGCCGCGCCCCATTGCGGTGCCGTCGGATCCGTCCTCGGCCGCCTTTCCTTTGGTGGCGGCGCTTGTGGTGCCCGGCTCCGACATCATGCTTACCGGCGTGATGATGAATCCCTTGCGTATCGGCCTGCTCACCACGCTGTACGAGATGGGCGCATCGATCGAAAAGCTCGATGCGCGCAACGAAGGCGGCGAGGATGTCGCCGACCTGCGCGTGCGCGCCGGCACTCTGCGCGGTGTCGAGGTGCCGGCGGAGCGCGCACCGGCGATGATCGACGAATATCCCGTTCTGGCCGTGGCCGCTGCATTCGCCGAAGGCAGCACCAAGATGCGCGGACTGAAAGAACTACGGGTGAAGGAATCGGACCGGCTTGCCGCCACTGCGGCTTTGCTGCGCGAAAATGGCATCGTCGCCGAAATCGACGGCGACGATCTGATCGTTCACGGCACCGGCGGCCGCCCGCGCGGCGGCGGCCTAGTCAGGACCCACATGGATCATCGTATCGCCATGGCGGCGATTGTTCTGGGACTCGGCAGCGAACGCCCGGTGCGGATCGACGACGGCACTTTCATTGCGACGAGCTTCCCCGGATTCGTCGACTTGATGCGGGACCTCGGCGCCGACCTGTCATGATCATTGCCATTGACGGACCTGCCGCTTCCGGCAAGGGCACGATTGCACGACAGATCGCAGCTGCTTACGGCCTGCATCATCTCGACACTGGTCTGCTTTACCGGGCCGTGGCGAAAGCGCTGCTCGATGCCGGCCATTCGCCAGATGATCCAGCGCGTGCCGCCGAAGCGGCGACCATGCTCGATCCCGAAAGGTTCGACGAGAACGCGCTCAAATCGCAATCGGTCACCGATGCCGCGTCGGTGGTTGCGGCCATTCCGGAAGTTCGTCAGGCCCTGATCAACTACCAGCGCGAGTTCGCGACCAAACCGCCGGGTGCCGTGCTGGACGGCCGCGATATCGGCACGGTCATCGCGCCCGGCGCGGACGTGAAGATCTTTGTCGTGGCGAGCCCGGAAGTGCGCGCCAGCCGGCGCACCCTCGAAATGCGGTCGCGGGGCGAAATGGTCGACGAAAAAGAGGTCCTGGCCGATCTTCTGCGCCGCGACGCGCGCGATTCACGGCGGACTGCCGCGCCGTTGAAGGCCGCCCCGGACGCGCACTTGCTCGATACGACGCATTTGGGTATAGACGCCGCGTTCCGGGCCGCCGTCGATATCATCGAGGCCGTTCGAGCGGGCCGAAAGCGCCGTTGACTGGCGTTTTCGTCATTGGAGGTAAGCCCGCTCACCGCTTCGTCCGCATGGCGATAGACTCCGGAACACAAGCTTTGTCCTGAACCTATGGCCTTGGCCCCAACCGCCGGCGAGCTGGCGGCTGCCGCATGTTCGGGCTCATTTCAATCGGCGGGGCGGGGAGTGTTGTATGGCTCAAGTTGCGGCTCAAGCTGGCACCGGCGCGGCCACGCGCGAGGATTTCGCCAAGCTGATCGATGAATCGTTCAGTGACGGTCACCTGCAGGAGGGTTCAGTCGTCAAAGGCACCGTGGTCGCGATCGAACGCGACTTTGCCGTGATCGACGTCGGGCTGAAGACCGAAGGGCGCGTCGCGCTGCGTGAGTTCGCCGGCCCCGGCCGCAGCGCCGACATCAAGGTCGGCGACACCGTCGAAGTCTATCTCGAGAGAATCGAGAATGCACTCGGCCAGGCGGTGCTGTCGCGCGACAAGGCGCGCCGCGAGGAAAGCTGGGGCAAGCTCGAGCGGGCGTTTCAGAACAATGAGAAGGTGCAAGGCGTCATCTTCAACCAGGTCAAGGGCGGCTTCACCGTCGATCTCGACGGGGCCGTCGCCTTCCTGCCGCGCTCGCAGGTCGATATTCGGCCGATCCGCGATGTCTCGCCGCTGATGAACAATCCGCAGCCGTTCCAGATTCTCAAGATGGACCGCCGGCGCGGCAACATCGTGGTTTCGCGCCGCACCGTTCTCGAAGAGACGCGGGCCGAGCAGCGCCAGGAGCTGGTGCAGAATCTCGAAGAGGGTCAGGTCATTGACGGCGTCGTCAAGAACATCACCGACTACGGCGCCTTCGTCGATCTCGGCGGCATCGACGGCCTCTTACACGTAACCGATATCGCCTGGCGGCGCGTCAATCATCCCTCCGAAGTGCTCAATATCGGCCAGCAGGTTAAGGTCAAGATCATCAAGATCAATCACGAGACCCACCGCATCTCGCTCGGCATGAAGCAATTGCTCGACGACCCGTGGCAGGGCATCGAGGCGAAATATCCGGTCGGCGCCCGCTTCAAGGGCCGCGTCACCAATATCACCGACTACGGCGCCTTCGTCGAGCTCGAGCCCGGCATCGAAGGCCTGATCCACGTTTCGGAAATGTCGTGGACCAAGAAGAACGTGCATCCCGGCAAGATCGTCTCCACCTCGCAAGAGGTCGAGGTGCAGGTGCTCGAAGTCGATCCGGTCAAGCGCCGCATTTCGCTCGGCCTCAAGCAGACCATGCGCAATCCATGGGAGGTGTTCGTTGAGAAGCACCCGATCGGATCGGTCGTCGAGGGCGAAGTCAAGAACAAGACCGAGTTCGGCCTGTTTCTCGGGCTCGACGGCGATGTCGACGGCATGGTGCACCTGTCCGACCTCGACTGGAGACGGCCGGGCGAGCAGGTGATCGAGGAATATAAGAAGGGCGATAAGGTCCAGGCGCAGGTTCTCGATGTCGATGTCGAGAAGGAGCGCATCTCGCTGGGCATCAAACAGCTGTCCGGAGGGACCGCGGCGGAGGAGCCCGCTGCGGGCGATCTCAAGAAGGGCGATGTCGTGACCTGCGAAGTGATCGACGTGAAGGAAGGCGGCATCGATGTCAAAATTGTCGGCACCGACCACACGTCCTTCATCAAGCGCTCCGAACTGGCGCGCGACCGGTCCGAGCAGCGCCCGGATCGCTTCGCGGTCGGGCAGAAGGTTGATGCGCGGGTCACACAATTCGACCGCCGCAGCCGCCGGGTGACGGTTTCGATCAAAGCGCTGGAAGTTGCCGAAGAGAAGGAAGCGATCGCGCAATACGGCTCTTCCGATTCCGGCGCGACGCTCGGCGATATTCTGGGCAGCGTGCTCAGGCGCAGAGGCGAGAGCGGGGACGAGGACTAGACCAGGATCGTGAGGTGTGTGTCATTGCGGTGTCTTATGACTTCCGGAATGGCAGAGACGGACGGGGCCGAAAACAGGGGATTATCGCATGTCGCTTGATGCCGACCTGATCGCCGACCGCCGCCGCATGCGGCGCAAGCTGACGTTCTGGCGGGTAACCGCCGTTGTGGTGATCGTTCTCGGCCTTGCCGGCGCGGCGGTCGCGACCAGTCCTCGTAGCGGCCTGTTCGGCGTTCGTCCTTATATCGCCCGGGTCACGATCTCCGGCCTGATCCGCGGCGACCGCGAGCGCGCCGAACAGCTCGAACGTCTGGGCCGCTCGACATTGGCGCGTGCCGTTATCCTGCATGTCGATAGCCCCGGCGGCACCACGGCGGGATCGGAGCAGCTGTTTGACTCGCTGTCGCGTCTGCGCGGGAAAAAGCCGCTCGTCGTCGTCGTCGACAGCATGGCGGCGTCCGGCGGCTACATCACGGCGCTCGCCGGCGATCACATCGTGGCGGAGCAGACTTCGCTGGTCGGGTCGATCGGCGTGCTGTTTCAATACCCGAACTTCGCCGATCTTCTCAGCAAGATCGGCGTGAAGATGGAATCGGTGAAATCGACGCCGCTCAAGGCGGCGCCGGACGGCTTCGAGCCGACCAGCCCCGAAGCAACTGCGGCGCTGAATTCGATCATCCAGGATTCCTATGCCTGGTTCAAAGGCCTCGTACAGAACCGACGCCATCTGACCGACGCCGAGCTTGCAAAGGCCGCCGACGGTCGGGTCTTCACCGGTCATCAGGCGATCGATCTGAAGCTGGTCGACGAGATCGGCGACGAACGCACGGCGCTCGCCTGGCTTGGCAGGGAAAAGAACGTCGATACCGCGCTTGCGGTCCGCGACTATGAACTGCACAGCCGGCTGCGCGATCTGCCGTTCCTGCATGCCGCCACCGTTGCCGTGCTTGACGCGGCAGGGTTGGACGCGCTGGCGCGCCGACTCGACGAGTGGGGCGGCATTGGGGCGGTGGAGCGTTTCAACCTTGACGGTCTGTTGGCCCTTTGGCACCCTGCCGGGACGGATTGACCGGCGAAGCATTTGCTTCGGCCCGTGACAACACGGGATCGGCATTGCGCGGGCAACCGAAGGCGGCGGACATGATCAAGTCTGAGCTGGTTCAGCGAATTTCGGCGCAGAACCCCCATCTTTATCAGCGCGACGTAGAAAACATCGTCAACGCCATCCTCGGCGAGATCATCGCCGCAATGGCGCGCGGTGATCGGGTGGAGTTGCGCGGTTTCGGCGCATTTTCCGTCAAGCAGCGTCCGGCGCGTACCGGCCGCAATCCGCGCACGGGCGCGCATGTGTCGGTCGATAAGAAATGCGTGCCGTTCTTCAAGACCGGCAAGGAAATGCGCGAACGGCTCAATCGGTCGACCGAAGGTTGACCGCTCACGCGCCCGCGACCGGTTCGACGCTGCGCAAGATCGCCGCGGCGATCGTCCTTGTGCCGCTCGCCATCATCATCATTGCCTTTGCGGTCGCCAACCGCCAGGACGTGACGGTCTCGTTCGACCCGTTCGGCTCCAACACTCCTGCGGCCTCGGTGACCCAACCATTATTCGTGGTCATCATGGTTGTGCTGATCCTCGGCGTCGTCGTCGGCGGCATCGCGGCTTGGCTGCGTCAGGCCAGGTGGCGCCGCGCGGCGCGCCGTCTGGAACGCGAGGTCGGTGAGCTGCGCAGGCAAATCGAAACGCTCAAGGGCGGGCCAAGCGCCCCGGCCCACATACCGCAGGGCGGCGGACCCGCGGAGCGGCTGCAGCTGCAGCCGCCCTTGCACCAAGGACGCTGACCGAGACAAAGCCGGGGCGGGGCTGTAGAACGGCGTCCATCAGGATTAGGTAACCTGAAGAAGCGGGCTAAGAGGCTCAGGTAACCCGGCGCACCCATGTCGTTGATTGTCAAAATCTGCGGTTTAAAGACCCCCGAGGCGGTCGATGTGGCGATTGAGGCGGGGGCCGACATGGTCGGCTTCGTGTTCTTTCCGCCGTCGCCGCGGCACCTATCCCACGATGCCGGCCGAGCGCTCGGAGCGCACGTGCGCGGTCGCGCCCAGAAAGTGGCGCTGACGGTGGATGCCGATGACGCGGTGTTCGAAGCTTTGGTCGAGGCGCTGCAGCCGGATATCTTGCAACTCCATGGGAGAGAACCGCCAGCGCGGCTCGCAGCGCTCAAGGCGCGCTTCGGTCTGCCGGTGATGAAGGCGATCGCGGTTGAAACAAAGCGCGATCTTGCGGCCGCGGCGTCCTATACGGGGATCGCCGACCGCTTGTTGTTTGATGCGCGCGCACCACGCGAGGCAACGCGTCCGGGCGGGCTCGGGAAGGCCTTTGATTGGCACCTTCTGCAACATGTCAGCGCTGACGTGCCGTTCATGCTGTCGGGCGGGCTCGACGCCGCCAATGTGGCCGAAGCCTTGCGCATCACGCACGCTCCGGGCGTCGACGTCTCGTCCGGCGTCGAGTCGGCGCCAGGCCGGAAGGATCTTGGTAAGATCCGCGCCTTCATCCGCGCCGCGCGCGATGCCGCGGCGACACAAATCGACCCCGTCGCGTAGAGCGTTTTTGATGGCCGTGCAGCAGCTCAATTCCTTCCGTACCGGGCCGGACGAGCACGGCCGTTTCGGCATCTATGGCGGCCGCTTTGTCGCCGAGACGCTAATGCCGCTTATTCTTGATCTGGAGAAAGCCTACGGCGACGCCAAGGCCGATCCCGTTTTCAAGCGAGAGATGGACGGATATCTGAGCCACTATGTCGGCCGGCCGTCGCCGCTTTATTTCGCCGAGCGCCTGACCGCGCATTGTGGCGGCGCAAAAATTTACCTCAAGCGCGAGGAGCTCAATCACACCGGCGCGCACAAAGTGAACAACGTGCTCGGCCAAATTCTCTTGGCGCGTCGCATGGGCAAGAAGCGCATCATCGCCGAGACCGGCGCCGGCATGCACGGCGTCGCCACCGCGACGCTGTGCGCGCGCTTTGGGCTCGAATGCATCGTCTATATGGGCGCGGTCGATGTGGAGCGGCAAAAGGCGAATGTGTTTCGCATGAACATGCTCGGCGCTAAAGTCGTGCCGGTCGAGTCCGGCGCGAAGACGCTCAAGGACGCCATGAACGAGGCGCTGCGCGACTGGGTAACTAATGTCGAATCGACGTTCTATTGCATCGGCACCATTGCCGGCCCGCATCCCTATCCGATGATGGTGCGCGACTTTCAGTCGATAATCGGCCGCGAGACGCGCGAGCAGCTGCAGGCGGCCGAGGGTCGGCTACCGGATTCGCTCATCGCCTGCATCGGCGGCGGTTCGAATGCCATGGGCCTGTTCCATCCGTTTCTCGACGACAAGGACATCGAGATTTACGGCGTCGAGGCCGCCGGCCATGGTCTGGATACCGGCATGCATGCCGCCTCTATCGCCGGCGGCCGGGCCGGCGTGCTGCACGGCAACCGTACCTATCTGCTCATGAACGAAGACGGGCAGATCAACGAGGCGCATTCGATCTCGGCCGGTCTCGATTATCCCGGCATCGGCCCGGAGCATGCCTGGCTCAACGACGTCGGGAGAGTGAAATTTCTTTCGGCGACCGACAACGAAGCGCTCGACGCATTTCAGCTGCTGTCCAAGCTCGAAGGCATCATTCCGGCGCTCGAGCCGGCGCACGCGCTAGCCAAGGTGCTTGAACTCGCGCCCAACAAGCCGAAGGATCATCTAATGGTGGTCAATCTCTCAGGCCGCGGCGACAAGGACCTCGATTCGGTAGCGCGGCACCTCGGAAGCAAGGCGTGATGACTCGCATTGACCGGCGCTTTGCCGCGCTCAAAGGAGATGGCCGCGCCGCGCTCGTCACTTTCACCATGGCGGGTGATCCGGACTATGAAACGTCGGTCGCAATCTTGAAGGCGCTGCCGCGAGCCGGCGCCGATGTGATCGAGCTCGGCATGCCGTTCACCGATCCGATGGCGGATGGGCCCGCGATCCAGGCAGCAGGGCTGCGCGCGCTCCGAGCCGGGCAGACCATGAAAAAGACGCTTGCCGCGGTGCGCGACTTCCGCGCCGGCGACGATGCGACGCCGATCGTGTTGATGGGCTATTACAATCCGATCTACATCTATGGTGTCGACCGGTTTCTGACCGATGCGAAAGCCGCGGGTGTTGATGGGCTGATCGTCGTCGATCTGCCGCCGGAAGAAGATCAGGAGCTTTGCCTGCCGGCGGTAAAAGCGGGCTTCAACTTCATTCGTCTCGCTACGCCGACCACCGACGATAGGCGCTTGCCCACAGTGCTGACCAATACGTCGGGCTTTGTCTATTATGTCTCGATCACCGGCATTACCGGCGCCGCGGCGCCCGATCCCGACGAGGTCGCGGCAGCAGTGACGCGCATCAAGCGGCATACGAAGCTTCCGGTCTGCGTCGGCTTCGGCGTGCGTACGGGCGAGCAGGCCTGTGCAATAGCCCAAGGAGCCGACGGCGTCGTGGTTGGCTCTGCGCTGGTGGAAGCCGTGCGCAAGGGCCTCGGCGCGGACGGCAGGGCATCGCCGACCACCGTCTCTGCCGTGACCGATCTCGTCCGCATTTTGGCGGATGGCGTGCGCCGCGCCGGCCGCGTTGCGTCGGAAAGCGTGCGGTAGCCGACAAGATCAGCACGCCGAACGCGCCGCCGTGCGTTTACAGCCGTTTAAGATTGCTCGTTGCATTGTCCTCCGCTTCAGGGGTTGTGAGGCGGGTGAGTGGGATGGGTAAAACGAGCTCCGTAGTCACTACGCAGTCAAAATCGGTCGGCGCATTCCCGCGCAAGTGGCCGACTGCGGCGTCAATCTGACAGTCACGCTCAAATAGCGCGCATCATGGCGTATCCGACCGCAGCGGTCGCTCGCGTCGCGGCTTTTCATGCTCGCGATCAGGATCGAGGATCGGCTCTCGGCGAGTTGTGCCCCTCGATTTTCGCGCAAACTGTCGTCGCGCTCGGCTCGTTGACGGCGGTGGCCGCGATAATCGGCGGCATTACGCTTATCGCGGGCTGGCTGCTGATCGGCTTTGTTTCCCGGCATCATCATCTCCAGGCGAAGCCTTCGCTTGCGTTTCAATCGGTAGCGTTAACGAAAACATACCGCGGCCTTCCGGGCGCACTGGAACTGTCGGCCATCGCCCACACTTTGGTGCCGGTGATTTCGAGCAGCGCGCGCGTCGAGCGGACGCCGGCGCTTGCTGTCGTTTCCGCTGCGGCGCCGAGCGACGCGCCGAAGCCTGCGGCGCAGACGAATGCGGAGCAAAATGTCACGCCGTTGCCCATGCCGCGTCCGCTGCAGGCACCGCGCCTCCTGACAAAACCCGATCCGGTCCGTGCATCGAGCGAGCCCGAGACTACCGGTTCGATTTCTCCGCCAGCGCAGCCCGCCTCGCCTGACCTCATTGGGAAGCTGCTGGCCTCGCGCGAGACGCGTGAGGGGCTGCCGGCTCTGCGTAATCTCAGCGGCACGCGCACCGCGATCTATGACATCGACGCGCATGTCGTCTATCTGCCCGACGGCGAGCGGCTCGAGGCGCATTCGGGATTGGGCGAATTCATCGACGATCCGCGTTATGTGAATCGAAAGGCGCGCGGCGCCACGCCACCCAATATCTACGATCTGACCCTGCGCGAAGGCCTGTTCCACGGCGTCGAAGCCATTCGTCTCAATCCGGTCGATGACGGCAAGATGTATGGTCGCGACGGCATTCTGGCGCATCCCTATATGCTCGGACCGAGCGGGCAATCGTTCGGCTGCGTGTCGTTCAAAGACTATCAGCGCTTTCTGCGGGCCTTCAAAAACGGCGAGGTCGATCGTCTCGTGGTGGTGCCGCATCTCAACGGCCGACCTCCAGCGACAGTCCGTGCCAGCCGCGAGGGCCCCGGCAGCTTTGCCGTCAATTGAGTTGCGCTCGAGCGCGCTGACTGTCCAAAGTCCCTGCTCGAAAGCCGGTGGCGAAAGCCGAGCTGAAAGTGCTTGGCGCGGGGGCGCAGAGCGCCGATGATGCGCGGTTGAATTTGCGGTTCCCGCGCCACACATAAGCACCTCAAACCGGAGGGCGCCCGATGGCCCGTGACGTCGCTCGCGATTGGATGTGGTCGGAAGCTTGCGAGATGATCGCGCGGGCGGAGCGTATGCACCGCGAACTGTTTCGGCCAGCGGGCACACAGGCGCGCCTGCCGGAATGGGAGCCGCCGGTTGATATCCTGGAAAGCGACTACGAAGTTTTGGTGCTGGTCGCCCTGCCTGGCGTCAATGCCGACAGTGCCCAGGCCGGGATCGAGGATGGCGAGCTGGTCATCGCCGGCACGCGGATCCTGCCGGCCGAATTGCGGACCGCAACGATTCACCGGCTGGAATTGCCGCAAGGCCGTTTCTATCGGCGGCTGCGGCTGCCGCCCGGCCGCTACAGCGGGGTGCGCCGCGCGGCGGCCGACGGCTGCCTGGTGATCACATTGCAGAAGGCAGAGCGGGATCGTGGCTGAAGTTCAGGCAAGGAATGGAGCGGGCGAAGGTGGCGGCGCGGTGCCACCATTGCCGGCCGACGCGCTGATCATCGTGCCGGTGCGCAACACCGTGTTATTCCCCGGCTTGGTGCTGCCGATCACGCTGGGGCGGCCAAAATCGGTCGCGGCTGCCCAGCAGGCGGTGCGCGATCAGCGCCAGGTCGGTATCCTGCTGCAGCGTAGCGCCGAGATCGATGATCCGACTCCGCTCGACATGCATCGCATGGGCGCGGTGGCCAATGTCGTGCGCTACATCACCGCACCCGATGGCTCGCATCATCTGGTGTGCCAGGGCGAGCAGCGTTTCCAGGCGATTGAATATCTCGGCGGTTGGCCGTTCCTGGTCGCCCGTGTTCTGCGCATTGCCGAGCCGGAGGCGCGCACTTCGGAAATCGAGGCGCGTTTCGTCAATCTGAAGGCGCAAGCGGTGCAGGCGATCGAGCTGCTGCCGCAGGTGCCGCAGGATTTGCTGGCTGCGATCCAGTCGATCGACACGCCGTCGGCGCTGGCGGATCTCGCGACCGCCTACATGGACGTCAAGCCAGACGAGAAGCAGGAGATTTTGGAGACGGTCGACATCGCCGCGCGGATGGAGAAGGTCTCGCGTCAGCTCGCCCATCGCATCGAGGTCCTGCGGCTGTCGCAGGAGATCGGCAAGCAGACCAAGGCTGCGCTCGATGAGCGCCAGCGCGAAGTGCTGCTGCGCGAGCAAATGGCGGCAATCCAGCGGCAACTTGGCGAAGGCGACGACGGCAAGGCGGCCGAGATCGCCGAGCTCGAAAAGGCGATCACCAATGCCGGGATGCCGAAGGAGGTCGAGGATCAGGCGCGCAAGGAATTACGTCGGCTGCAGAAGATGCCGGAGGCAGGCGGCGAATACGGCATGGTGCGCACTTATCTCGATTGGCTGATCGAATTGCCCTGGAAACTGCCGGAAGAGAAGCCGATCGACATCACTGAGGCGCGGCGCATTCTCGATGAGGACCATTACGACCTCGACAAGATCAAGTGGCGCATCGTGGAATATCTCGCTGTGCGCAAGCTCGCGCCGCAGGGCAAGGCGCCGATCCTCTGCTTTGTCGGGCCGCCCGGCGTCGGCAAGACCTCGCTCGGCCAGTCGATCGCGCGCGCCATGGACCGCAAATTCGTGCGCGTAAGCCTGGGCGGCGTGCACGATGAGGCGGAAATTCGCGGCCACCGGCGCACCTATATCGGCGCGTTGCCGGGCAACATCATTCAAGCGATCCGCAAGGCCGGTTCGCGCAATTGCGTGATGATGCTGGACGAGATCGACAAGCTCGGCGCCGGCATTCAGGGCGATCCGGGGGCAGCTTTGCTCGAAGTGCTCGATCCCGAGCAGAACAACAGTTTCCGCGACAATTATCTCGCGGTGCCGTTCGATCTGAGCCGTGTGGTGTTCATCACCACGGCGAATATGCTTGACACGATCCCGGGGCCGCTGCGCGACCGCATGGAGATCATCACGCTGGCCGGCTACACCGCCGACGAGAAGCTGGCGATCGCGCATCGCTATCTGGTGCGGCGGCAGATGGAGGCGAACGGCCTCAAGCAAGGTCAGGTCGAGCTCGACGACGAGGTGCTGCGCGAGATCATCGCCAATTATACGCGCGAGGCGGGCGTACGCTCGCTCGAGCGTCAGATCGGTCAGATCTTGCGCAACGCGGCCGTGCGGATCGCCGAAGGCGGCGCGGGGCCGATCCGCATTGGTCGCGACGACGTCGCGAGCATCCTCGGCGCGCCGAAATTCGAAAGCGAGACGGCAATGCGGCTTAGCGTGCCCGGCGTGGCGACCGGGCTCGCCTGGACGCCGGTCGGCGGCGATATTCTATTCATCGAGGCAACGCGTGTTCCCGGCTCCGGCAAGCTCATTCTTACGGGTCAGCTCGGCGACGTGATGAAGGAAAGTGCGCAGGCGGCGCTGTCGATCGTCAAGAATCGCGCAATCGCGTTCGGCATCGATCCAAACCGGTTCGAGAAGAGCGACATCCACATTCATGTGCCGGCCGGAGCCACGCCGAAGGATGGTCCAAGCGCCGGCGTAGCGATGTTCACGGCGCTGGTGTCGCTGATGAGCGACCGCACGGTGCGCGCCGATACCGCGATGACCGGCGAGATCAGCCTGCGCGGGCTGGTGCTGCCGGTCGGCGGTATCAAGGAGAAGGTCGTCGCCGCGCATTCGGCCGGCATCAAGCGCATCATGTTGCCGGCGCGCAATCGCCGCGACTTCGACGACATTCCCGAAATCGCCCGCAAGCAGATCGAATTCATCTGGCTCGAGCGCGTGGAGGAGGCGATCGTCAATGCGCTGGAGCCGAAACCGGACAAGCCGGCGGCCGCGGCGCCGGAGCTTGCCGGCGCAAATGCGTAACGCTTGGCATTGCGGGCCGCCCGTCGCGGCGCTCCGTAACGGCGGCTAGTCCAGCGGCGGCAGATTGAGCGCGCGGTCGACCAGCGCGCCGGCGCGCTTGAAATCGAAAAAGCGATAGAGGTTCAGCTTCGCGCCGAACGACGGTCCGCCGTAGAACTTTTCATATTGCTGGTGCCGGCTGCCGAATTCCGAGCCGAGGAAATCCCAGATCAGCCGCATCAGCTTGACGCGGCTTTTTGCATCCATGGAGCCTGAGCACATGTAGCGCTCGATGTCGGCGGCGATCTCCGGATTGGCAAAATCGGCGTCGGAGGAGGGCAGGGTAATGAACGCCGCGCCCGCCATTTCGCGGATGATTTCCAACATGCGGCCGTTGAACTCCGACTGCATGGAGCTTGCGGCGTAGTACGCGGTTCGCGACGGCCAATAGACGCCGTCTTCGATTGTGCCCATCGTCTCATGCGCGTGCAGCATCGCCTCGTAGATCGAGACAAAAGCAACCAGCTCGCCCATCATGATGGCTACGGCAGGGTTTGCGGCGTTGCCGGTCGCTTCGTTCATGCGCTGCGCCAGTCCGGCCATGAAGCGGAGCTTGGTCACATAGCGGGTCTGCGCCTGATGGTTGCCGAGCAGATGCGACGGCGTCTTGCGCCACTGATCGAATGACATCTGGACATTGCGATAGATGAAGACGCGCTCCCACGGTACGAAGACATTGTCGAAGACGACGTAGCTGTCGGATTCGTCGAAGCGGGTCGACAGCGGATAGTCGAAGGCGCTGCCAGCGCGCGAGAATGGCTTGCGCGGATAGAGCTTGACGCCTTCGGTGGCGACCGGCACGGCCAGGCAATTGGCGTAGTTCTCGTCGCCGGGTTGCAAGGGCTGGATGCAGCTCAGGTGAATATAATCGGACAACGCGCCGCCCGTCGCCAGCTGCTGCGCGCCGGAGATGACGATGCCGTCGTCGCGTTCCTTAACGACGCCGGCATAGAGGGTCGGATCGCTCTGCTTATGCGCCGGCTTCGAGCGGTCGATCTGCGGCGGCACGATCGCATAGCTGCAGTAGATATGATTGTCGCGCATGAATTCGTAGAACGCGAGGAGATTGTCGGCAAACTGCTTGTGTCCGCCGCTGGCAAAGAATTGCGGCGTTGCCGCATAGCCCGAGAAAAATCCGGCGACGTGATCCGGCGCGCGACCCATCAAGCCGAAGGTCGCCTCGGCCCAGGTCTCGGAGAACAGGCGGCGGGCGCGCAAATCGGCGGCGCTGTAGGGTATCTGCCAGGAGCGATGCACCGGCTCGCCGGTCTTGGGCGAGGGAAACGTCATGCGCTCGCGCAACTTCGGCTCCGCCGCGATGTCGTAAAGCATGGCGATCGAGCGGGCCGCCTCTCGGAACGCCGGATGCGCGGTGACATCCGCCACGCGCTCGCCGTCGACAAAGACGCGCCGCCCATCCTTGAGCGACCTCAGATATTCGGACCCCGTACGCATCGCCATTTCTCCTCATCGAGTGGCGGTAATTTTAACCGCAGGGGCTTCGTTAACCAAATTGCCTACCAGCTAACCGCTTGTCCGGCTTGCCAAGGGACTGCCGCGCCGCTTTAAAGTCGCCGCCGCAGGGAGACCACAGATGCCGAAAAAGCTGCTCGACGCCGGCGGCCGGTTGCTGGCAATCGCATCGCTCGCACTCGGCTTTGCGATGGCGATCGCCTTTGCGGCCGATTATCCGGACCGGCCCGTGACGATCGTCGTCGGTTTTCCACCGGGCGGCCCGAGCGACACTCTCGGCCGCATCATGACCAAGAAGCTTGGCGAGTTGCTCGGCGCGCCCTTCGTGGTCGACAATCGCCCGGGCGCCGGCGGCAATGTCGCGGGCGAAGTCGTGGCCCATGCCGAGCCGGATGGCTATACGCTGTTGCTGGGCAATAATTCGATCCTCGCCACCAACGCCAGCCTCTATGCCAAGATCGGTTTCGATCCGGTCAGAGATTTTGCGCCGATCAGCTTGATAGGCACGCAGGCCAATATCCTGGTGGTGAACCCCAATGTGCCGGCCCATTCTGTGGTCGAGCTGATCGATTACGCCAAGGCCAATCCCGGAAAGCTCAATTTTGCGTCGTCCGGCTACGGCGCCGCCGCGCATCTTGCCGGCGAACTGTTCAAGACTATGGCTCATATCGACATCGTGCATGTGCCCTACAAAGGCGCCGGGCCGGCCCTGCAGGACGTCATCTCGGGGCAGGATCAGATGATGTTTGCGACCGCGGCGTCGGTGATCGGCATGATCAAGAGCGGCCAGGTCCGCGCGCTCGCCGTGACCACGCTGAAGCGCACCGCGATACTGCCGGATTTGCCCACGATCGATGAACTCGGCATCAAGGGCTTCGAAGCTGCGACCTGGCACGGGCTCGTGGCACCGGCCGGCACGCCGAAGGACATCATTTCGACCCTGCATCGCGCAACAGTCCTCGCGCTCAATGACGACGAGGTGCGGCAATCGCTCGGCAAGCTCGGCGTCGATATTGTTGGCGACACGCCGGAAGAATTTTCCGCCTATATCCAGGCCGAGATTCCGAAATGGGCGGAGGTGATCGAGGAATCCGGCGCCAAGGCACAGTGACGACCGTGATTGCGAAAGCCGCGGCTGGACTACGCGCAATCCCCCGATCACGGGTCAACCGAGTAGAGCGGAGCCGAAGTTCACGAACGGTGGCTATGGCTTCCCGGCTCGCGTTTCGCGCCAGCCGGAGCGACGCGCCCGCCGGTCTGCCCGCCAATCCTTACCGAGCCCGGCGCTGGTCGGAAATACCAGCGATTTGATCACCACGGGTACGGCGCCCGAGGTGTCGAGCATGGCGCCGATATCGATATAGTCGAATTCCCTGAGCTCGATCCCGTCGATCGAGACGATGGGGTTCTTGAGCTTCATCTCTTGCCGATAATGGATGCCGATCAGGCCGCCGACATCGCCGTCACCGGCCAGCACGATCGGATGGCCGCGCGCCAGGACGGCTTCAAGTCCATTGGCAATTCCCTTGCAGAATTGGTCAAGCCGCCGAAAGCTCGCCGAGCCGCGCCAATTGACGAACACCGCCACCGGACTTTCGCCGCCGCCAAGATCGAGCCGCTTGAGCGCTGCCTTGATCGCGGCGGCGACAGCTGCGCTGTCGATGTCATCGCCGAGCGGCAGGCTGGGCGCGATCACCGGCACATTGCGCAGCGGCAGCGCATCGAGGGGAGAGACGAAGATCGTGCTGCCGGAGACCTGCATCGTATATTGCGAGGCACCGATGACGGTGGCGCGGATGCGCGCGTCGGGCCGCGCCAGCTGCGGTCCATCTTTGAGTCGTGCGCGCAACTCACCCGCAAGCTGCGGGCCGAGATCGCCGAATGTCTTGGCTTCGCCGCCATACATATATTCGGCGACGCCGCCGGAAAAACTGACGTCCGATATGTCGCCGCGATGCACAAGCGGATCGAGCCGCAGCAGATCGGCGCCGCCCGCGCGCGGCGAGCCGCCGCGCACGGCCTCGGACAATTTTTCGGCCATGCACGCGGCGAGCGCTTGCGCTTCATCTTCACCGACCATGGTGCCGGGCGCGAGCGACAAACCGAGCTCGGCGCCGAAGCGACGGCCCGCCTCCTCGAGCCGCACGATGCGTCGATTTTCGTCGAGGACAAGCAATCGCGCGCCGATATCGAGCGCGGTGACATCGGTCACTTTGCCTTCGGCGCAGATCGCCAGTTTTGCCGTGCCGCCGCCGACATCGATGTTGAGCACCGGCGCATTGTTGCGGATCGAGCGCGCGACCGCGCCGGAGCCATAAGCCGCCATCACCGCTTCCAGGCTGTCGCCGGCACTGACCGCGACCATGCGCCCGGCCTGCCGGGCGAAGAGCTCGCCGATGCGCCGCGCATTGCGTCGCCGCACCGCGACGCCGGTGAGGATCAGCGCGCCGGCATCGATCTCGTCCGGATCGACCTTGGCGTCCTTGTATTGCTGTTCAAAAAAAGCGCCGAGCGCATCGGCATCGATCGTGTCTTCGCTTGCATAAGGCGTGAGTAGAATGTCGGACTGATAAAAGCTTTCGCGCTCGGTCACGACATAGCGGCTGTCGAGCCGCTCCAGCACGATGCGCGAGAACACCAGATGCGAGGTCGACGAGCCGATGTCGACACCGACCGAGAGCACGCATAGCTCGTCTTCTTCGCCGAAAGTGCGTCCGGTGTTGGAGAAGAAAATGCGGCCGCCTTCGTGGTCTCGCTGGACTTCGTTGGTCATGTCACGTCATGCCCGGCCATAGCCGTTCGAAGAGCGGCGTCGCTTTGCCCGCCTCCGTGCCGGCATCCACGTCTTCTACACCGAACGAAAATCATGGATGGCCGGGACAAGCCGCGCCATGACGACTGATGGGGCATTACCCAACTCATTCCTTCGGCAGCAGGCCGCGATAGTCGCGCTCGTAATATTCCGGCCGCATGCGATTTTCGGCGCCTTCTTGCTTCATGCGCTCGGCATATTCCTGCCGCAGGAACGGATCCTCCATGTAGTAGGGGATGGCGGTGCCGCCTTCTGGAATGTCCATCGCCGTATAGTCGATGTGCTTCTCGCCGGGCGGACCGGGCTCGCGGCCGGGATTATGGGGCCCGAACCAGGCGGTGAGGCGGAACGGCTCTTTGGAGGCGCCGAAATGCTGATGAAACCAGCGCGCACCGCCGGGCGCGGCCGAAACCATGCCGACCGGCTCATAGTCGACGCGCTTGACCTGATCGGCCTTGCCGTCCTTCCACGGCGTGAGGCCCAGATGCTCCGGCCAGGTATAAGTGTAGCCTTTGCCCTTCACGCAGATCAGCACTGCCGCCGAGGTGTGCGCGTGCGCTTTCGAATAATGGCCGTTCTCGTGCTGCCCGATCCATAGATAGAAGGTGTTGCCGGTCATGAAGGGCTCGACGCGACGCCACCCGGGAGAGCGGCGATTGTCGAGCGGCAGGTCGCAGTTGATGATGTCGGGGATGAAATTGGTGCGCCGCATGGCGAGCCCGCGCACCGGATCGGGCTCGATGTCGTCCTTATATTTGTAAAAATCGTCGGCGCCGGAGAAGCGGTCACGGAACTGATAGGGGCAGTCGAAGATCGCGCCGACATTGTTGATGAGGTTCATCAGATTGGGCGCCGTGGTGCCGGCAAGCAGCAGGGCCGGCGCCGAGCTCGCATTGACGATGCGATGCATGGCATTCACCGGTATCGAGAACAGCGAGCCCCTCTGCCATTCGAAAATGTGCCGCTTGCTGTCGCCCTCGAGCCAGACCTCGGTCGAGCCGCGGCCTTCCACGACCAGGTAGATTTCCTCGTAGAGATGCTTTCCCGCATTCAGCGCGCCGGCGCCGGGCACCTCGACGACATAGCAGCCCCATTTGCCTTCGGTGCCGTGCAGCTGGATGTAGCTGCCGCGCCCGCCCATGCGCGGCCACGGTGACAGCGGCAAATTCTGCACTTTGCTGACGCCGATGTCGCGATAGATCGGAATCTC